>NZ_JBLYPN010000003.1:0-499498 GCF_051851875.1 Duffyella sp. Ts4
TTTCGTGCCACTTCATGTTCTGGCGCGCCACCCGCTTGGCGCTCTCTTTGTCGGTGCCGGAGAGCTGGGTTTGCGCCAGCAGTACCTGATACCAGTCATCGACGTCGGTGCCGATTACCACCTGAAACTGTCCGGCGTTGGTAAAGCAGCCTTTGACCATTGGCAGCGTTTCGATCTCTTTTGGCCGGGCTTTTGCCGGATCGTTCAGTACAAAGCGTAGCCTTGTAATACAGTGAGTTACGGTGGCGATATTGCTCTTTCCGCCGACCATCTCAATCAATTTATCGATATCCTGGGTGTTACTCTTAATCGCCATGTTTGCCTTCCGCAACGGGTAGAGGGGTCGTTGTTCATTGTTCTCCAGAAACGGGGGATTCCTGTCTCAGGGCGAGTGAGAACATAGCTGCTTAAAAAAACAACCGATAGCTGGAACGTTCCAAAAGTTGAAAACGATCACAAATATGTTCAGAAAACCTTAAGAAAGATGCCCAAAACGGCCCTGCGCGATGATGGTAGAATATCTGTTACAGCACTTTGAAGGCGTGACGCGATGAATGAGAAAAAGTTGACCCTGAATGATATTGCCAGACTGAGTGGCGTCGGAAAGTCCACTGTCTCGCTGGTCATTAACAACAGCGATAAGGTCAAAGCCTCAACGCGCCAGCATGTTGAAGCCATTATCGACCAGTATGGCTACACGCCGTCAAAATCGGCACAGGCATTGCGCTCACAGCGCGAAAAAATCATTGGCGTGATCGTTACGCGTCTGGATTCGGTGTCGGAAAATCAGGTCGTCCGCGCGATTCTTCCCGATATTTACGCACAAAAATATGACGCTATTTTGATGGAGAGCCTGCTGGATCCGCAGTTGCTTGAAGACCACCTGCATGTGCTGGAGCAGCGGAATGTTGAAGGGGTGATCCTGTTTGGCTTTTCAGAAATGAACAAGAAAAGCCTGAAGGTGTGGAAGGATAAAATGGTGATTATCGCCTCGGCGATTCCAGGTTTTGCCTCGGTAACCTACGACAATGCGGGCGCCGTCAACATCCTGATGGAAAAGATGAAAAATCAGGGCCACCAAAACGTGAGCTATATCGGCGTCACCAATAACGATCAGACCACCGGCAGCGCACGCTACCAGGCTTACCTGACGTGCTGTGAAAAATACGGCTATGCGCCCTCGGCAGCGCTGGGCGACCTCAGTTATCAAAGTGGTTATGACCTGGCAAAGCGCAGCCTGACAGCGGAGACCCGCGCCCTGATCTGCGCAACGGATACCATCGCTTTGGGGGCGATAAAATATATCAGAGAGCAGTCGTGGGATATCAAAGTCGGCAGTATTGGCTGCACGCCGCTGATGACCTTTCTTGAGCCTGGCATTACGTCGGTTGAGTTGGGTTATCAAAGTGCCGGGCTGAAATCGTCGCAGCTGCTGTTCGCCATGCTGCGTGGTGAAAGCGGTCCGCAGGGCGAGGTGATTCCGTTTCGACTGTCATAAAAACCCCGTAACGCTGCAGTCGTCATCGGCGGGCGATGAGGAGTGACTCTATTTATGGCTGGACCTTAATATTAAGGATAACTGATGTTTTGATGGTTTTATGCTCAACATCAGTACACTCAACGCGACTCTGCTGCCATATCGATCCCATCGACAGGCCATAAGCGCTTTTAATAACGGACGAGCCTATTTCGTCGATAGCAATCATGGATTAAATTTAGCCGCTGTATAAAGTGATATTGCCATTAATCGTGGCGGTTCATTGGGGAATATTGTCCTCATCATCACGCTTATTCAGCCGTGCTGTTCCTGCTGCCGGGTATCATACGAAAGCTGAGCCCGGCGCATCTCTTCGCCATGTTTTAGCGCCCATTCATACAACGCATCAAACGGATCGCGCAGCGTTTGTGCCAAAGCGGTCAGGCTGTATTCCACACTGACCGGCGACGTGGCCAATACCTTGCGATGCACCAGCCCATTGCGCTCAAGCCGCTTAAGCGCATCAGACAAGGCTTTATGCGTAATGCCATCCAGTCGGCGGCGAAGTTCATTAAAACGCACCGGCTCCGTACACAGCACGGTGAGGATCAAAATCGACCATTTATTGGTGATGTTCTCCAAAACGGGACGGGTTTTTCCTACTTCTCTCAGGTCATTACTGTCAATCTGACTCATGGCACTATACTCCTCGATACCTGGTATAAACAAAGTGCGTAATTGTTATTAAGTATAAAAATTATATCATCTGTTTTCCATCCCAACAGGAGTGAACAGATGAACAGATTAGAGAATAAAGTTGCCCTGATTCTGGGCGGCGCAAAAGGTATTGGTCTCGCTATCAGCCAGCGATTCGCCCGCGAAGGGGCAACCACCTGGTTTACCTCACGCCGGGACGAGGAGTTAGCCGCCGCGCGCCACACCATGGAGAATAGCGCCCGACCGCTACGGGCTGATGTCAGCCAGTTAAGCGAACTGACACGCATAGCTGAAGTGATAAAGGCAGAGTCCGGCCAGATCGATGTGCTGGTGATCAACGCTGGCATGGCAGAATACGCCACGATTGATGAGATAACGCCGGCACATTTTGATACGACCTTCGGCCTGAATGTACGCTCACCGCTTTTTGCTCTGCAGGCCGCACTTCCCCTGTTGAAAGCGGGATCGAGCGTCGTTTTGATTGGGTCAATTGCCGATGTAATTGGTACGCCAGGCTATGGCGTGTACGGCGCCAGTAAAGCGGCCCTGCGTTCTTTTGCCCGCACCTGGACACGTGAACTCTCCGCGCGCGGCATTCGCATCAATGTTGTCGCGCCCGGCCCTGTCGATACTGAGATGATGCAGGCCGCTTCCGATGAGATACGTAACGGCATTATCAGCACCATTCCCTTAGCCAGAATGGGCAGACCTGAAGAGGTTGCCAATGTGGCGCTGTTTTTAGCGAGTGATGAAAGCAGTTATATTGCCGGAGCAGAAATCTGCGTGGATGGTGGACTGACGCAAGTATGATCAACGACGAACCGGGCAACAACCCGGTTCTGTCCGACGCGCATTTAACCGTTCTGAATTACATAAACAGCGCGCGGTGCAGGCCAACGAGATAGTCTGCATCGGGATTGGTTTTACTGTCCCCCATCCGCTCCTGAATAGCCGCCACCGCAATATCCCGTCTGGCGGGCAAACGCGATAGCTCAGCGGAAGCCAGTGCTGCTCCCATTTCATCGCGGGTGAGATCGGTACAGTAACAGGGCGCGCCCGGTTGCTGGCGCCAGGATTCCGCCAGCGATACGGCATCGTAAGGGTCAAAACCGCTATCATTCACCCGTTGCATGATCGCTTGTCGGTGGTCGGCAAGATCGCCTGCAACCGGGATGGCGAGACGACTCGACGAACCTGGTGGCAATGCTTTTTTCACCAGCGAGTCCTGGCCGATCGCATTCCACGCTTTAACGATGGGACATCCAGGGGTCTCTGCCACCCACAGGCTTTCCACCTGCCCATCGACAATCGCACCGAGGGTGCCATCCCGATGCGGATAGTAGTTCGACGTGTCGGCAATGATGACCTCTTCAGGCAGCTCACGGATAAGCGAAGCGAGAGAGGCGATCCTGGATAAGGGAACAGAAAGAATCACCCACTGTACATCCCGCAGCGCAGTAGCGGCATCGGTTGCGACTGCGCCGGTTTCAAGCACATCGGCCGCAATGGTTTCGGGCCCGCGGGAGTTGGCCACCTTTACGCTGTGGCCTGCGGATGCCAGCTGTCGTGCCAGCGTTTTGCCAATATGGCCCGTACCTAAAATCCCAATTCGCCTGCTTTCAGTGTGTTTCATCTGCGGCTCCTTGTGAATTCAGGCCGTGACCGCCCGGTTGCGCTCAACGATGGCGTCATGTGTAAGCGAGTCGCCTGCGGACATAAACGCGTTGATCAATGCATCCCGGTTTACTGGCGCGCGCGCTTTATCCGCGGCGTTAAGCGCTGCCCTGAGTGCGTCGCTGGTAAGCTCAGTGCAGTAGGCTGGCGTGCCGGGCTGCTGACGCCATGATTCCTCAAGCGTTCCGCCATCAACGGCGTCAAAACCGGTTTGGCTCACCAGCTCCATCACCACGGATTTGGCGGCGGCGTCATTGCCAGCAACAGGAATCGCGATGCGCGTTGCAGAACCCGCCGCAGCGCCTTTTTCCTGTAGGGTTTTTGCCAGAACCGCATTCCACGCCTTCACTACCGGACGTTGAAGCCTTTCGCTGGCATAAACGCTTTCTGCTTTGCCCTGATTGAGGGCCTCAATATCCCCGTCGCGAAATGGATAGTAATTCGAGGTATCAATCACAATCACGTTTTCGCCAACGCCGCTCAACAAAGGCGCCAGTTCGGCATGCTTATCAAACGGTATAGAGAGAATGATCACATCCACATCACGCACCGCCTCCTGACGTTCAACCGCCTTTGCGCCGATACGGGTTGCCAGTTCAGCAATGGTCTCCGGCTCTCTGGAGTTCGCCAGCTTGATGGTATGCCCATGGGCAGCAAGTTTTTGTGCCAGCGTCGAGCCAATATTTCCGGCGCCAATGATGCCTATTTTCATAAAACCTCTTTTTTTTCAGGAGATAACGATGCGTTATCTGCAGGATGAGCAAAATCGTTCAGGGTATCGCGCAGTGCTTCCAGCTTTGCATCCGACAGCTGACAGGCTGATTTAATGTTGTCGGTGATGCTCCATAGCGTGCTTTGCAAGGCACGGCCCTCTTCAGTCAGAGTGATGAGAACGCGCCGTTCATCGCTACGATCGCGGGTGCGGCACACGCGCCCTGCTGCCTCCAGACGTTTAAGTACCGGCGTAATCGTGCCGGTATCCATGCCGAGCTTATTGCCAATATCTCCCACCGTGCGTGGCGTGTCGTTAAACAGCTCCAGCATCACCAGGTATTGTGGAAAGGTCAGCCCGAGCGGATCCAGTAACGGCTTGTGCAGTCGGTTCATGCGGCTTGCCGCGCCATAAAGCGCAAATGAGAGTTGGGTGCCGATTTCCTGGCGTGTCTGCATTTTTGTACTCAATGATTTATCTCGTTGTTGATTATCTAGCGCAACAGATAAAAGAGTAGATGAGCCTGCGGTTCAGATAAAGGGATCAAATGGGGTATTTTGTGCGATTGGCGTTAAAAGCCGTTTCAGCCACCGCACAGCGCGGCATTGCTGAGCGACCGCAGGCCAGCATTCAGGCTGGTAAGCGGCATAGGATCTGGAACAGAACTGTTCAGTGGGATACAGGCGTCATATTCAGAGCGCCTGCCATGAGGAGGTTAAAAAGCCTCATTCATTCGCTGAAAAGAGGCCTTGTGCTATTCGCCCGATAAAGTCTGATTCACTCACATCTCAAGATAAGCATAACCGCTGTTTTGTAAGGTGGTTATGGTGGTCAGCGCGGAAGGCGTATGGATAATCGACTCTGCCACCCAATCCTTTTTGTAATGATGCCAGGCGATAGCCTGATCGCAAATACTCACTTTTATACCCTGACTTTGCAGCGCCGAAATAAGCCTGAGGTTAGGATTGTCAGTGCCATATATCTTTTGATAATGCGCGTTATCCAGCATTGCAGGCGTGGCACCACCGTTGACTGCCACAACAAAACTGAGTTTGTCAGTGGGAACGCCAGCGGCGGCATAGAGATTCACTACCTGCGCGACTTTTTCCAGCGCCGGATTTGGCAGCGCAGGGTTATGTCCGCCCTGACCCACTCTGAAAACCACCTTATTGCTCAGATCCAAAGTGGGCTGAAAAGCCGCATTGCGATCGTAATGGATGTCGCCATAGCCCTTTACCGCCGGGGTTGTCCAGAAGCCCGCAGGCTGCTGTTTTGCGATGTCAGCAGAGCGATCGGTTGGGGTTTTAGAAAAAGTATCATGATTAGCCAGCGCAGCACCCACCACGCCACCGCTTATAGCAATCAGTAATCCAGAGATAACAGCACGCATGTTTCCCCTTGAGCCGGGCGGCTTAAGCCGAAGCGCCCTGCTTATAGTGGTGAAAAAGAGATCGAAGAAAGCATTATGACATCTGCTCACCATCCGTAAATTCACTTTATTCCTGGTCACCGTGCTACGTCGTGTTTAGAGATTATTCCTGGGCAGCGGAATCACATCCCGCCTGAACGAAGTCAGCGACTCCTGCTCCCTGCTTTACTCATATACAAGGGCATTTGCTCTCACCGCGGATGCGGCATTCGCAGACAAAGAGGCGCTGCCCGCTATCAATGCGCAACGGACAGGCATTCATATTGATCAGGAAGCGCTATTTTTGACTCGCCTGATTTTTGCCTTTTCTTTTTGCGTCCAGCAGCGCGCTCTCCGCCTGATGAATAAGCATGGCGGCATCGATGTCACTGTTTGCAGCGTTGCACGTGCTACAGCCTGCGCTGATGGTCACGGTGTGGCCGGGTGCCTCGCTGACATCAGGCAGATGGCAGTGACGCACTGCCGACACGGCACGCATCGCTAATTCAAAAGCATAATTAGAAGAGGTATTCGGCAGCACAAAAGCAAACTGGTCACCCCCATAATGCGCCACCAGATCGGTGGTGGATAACGGCATATCGCGCAGCGCTTTGCCCACTTGCCGCAGGCATTTATTTCCCGCCTCATGCCCGAGGGTGTCATTGTAATGTCGGAAAGCGTCAATGTCGGCAATCACCACTGATACTGGTCTGCCGCTGCTGCGCGATCGCCGCAGCGCCTCTTCAAGAAAGATATCGAACTGTTTGCGGCTTGCCAGTCCGGTCATTTCATCCAGCAGCGCCAGCGCATGCAAAGTCTGGTTCACGCTGGACAGCTCACCCTGCATGCGTGAAATTTCATGCTGATTGTTTTTTTGTACCCGCGCCTGGCGCAGAATGGCTACGCCCATGCCCAGCACGGTGGCCAGAAGCGCGGTATTCAACGCAAGGCTCAACAGATGATCGGTCAGCCATTTTTGCCACAGCGTTGCCTTGTCGTAGCCCGCGGTGACCACCAGCGGAAAGCGATGCAGACGCGCATAGCCGTAGATTCTTTCAATGCCATCCAGAGGCGAATGCCAGCTCCGACTGCCGCTGTCTGCATCCTTTAAAGCGCTCCTGAAAAGCGGACTTTGTGCCAGGCTTTGATTGATAACAGAATTAGGAAAGGGTCGCGCATACAGCACGGTGCTGTCAGCCAGAATTAATGCCAGAGCATCCCTTTCGGCCAGCTCAAAAAAGTTATAAAACTTGCGAAAGTAATCCACGTGTACCGTGGCCAGCACCACGCCCGCAAAATTACCCGTTCGGTCATGACGGCGAAGAGAAACCGGTATAACTAAATCCTCGGAAGAGCGGCTGCGAATAACGTGACCAATGCGAATATCCTGGTCATCATTATCACGGTGATAAATGAAATACTCCCGATCGGCATTATTGGCGTTTACCGGTATCTTTTCACTTGAGGCAGCAAGCCACCGCCCTTTTTCGTCGTAAATAAAAATGCCGTTTAACTGCAACAGCCTTTTTTGTCTTTCGCGAAGAAAATCCCGCATTTCTGGCGTACTGATATTCCCATCGCGGGATCGCTCAATTTCACGCATGACGTCTTTGAGCGTAAATTCAACCTGCATAAAGGTATCTTCCGCCTGTCTCGACAGCGAAACAGAAAGGTTCATCGCTTCGTCTCCCGCTTCGACCAGACGTTTATCCCAGGAGACTTTCAGGGTCCATATATTTACCGCCAGTACCGCTATTAACAGGGCAAACAGCACGCCATTACCGCGGCGTCCCAGCGCCGTATGCAAAGAGAGAAATTTTGTCAGAACGTTTTTTTTCATATGTCATCCCCGAATACTTTATTTTTAAAATAATGCCGTTTGAAGCGCCCCTTGCGGAACGGTCATGCACGGTTAAGCGGATCTGAAACAGATCAGGGCAATACCGGAAATGCAGGAGTTATTCTGCACAACAGATATAACGCGCCGTTTTCGGAGGTGGATAAAATAAATTTCCTGAAGGATCAGGAGTGCATCGTTATTATAATCAGTGCAGCAGCCGGTATTACGGCTACGCCTGTTATTGTCAGAAAAAATGCCTCGATCATGTGGGTAAAAGCGAGCCGAGACCACATTACATGGCGCAATGTCATGACTATTCGCCCCATCACGCTGCGCCCCACTTTTCAGGAAGGCAGCAAAATTTGCCCGGGATCTGCACGCCACGAGTAAGCTTTATTTAAGTTTACTTAAATTTTAAATGTTCTGCAATCAAGATGTGAGCATAAATCGGATGATTAAATGTGACGTGAATCAAAGAGATGGGATATAAAGCGGAGGATGTCGCCAGGCGTGTAGTTGGGATGCCAGCCACGGCATCAGTCTACTCTCTGCTTCTGTTGCAAAGCTGCCAGTTTGCGCTTCCGTCGGACGCGTGCCATTAACCGGTGCGGCTTACGCTGTTAAATGGCATGGGGCATTAGGGTTGACGGGCAGCGCATTAACCGCGATCTCGCAGCTTCCAGCTCAGCCAGCTATTGAGTGCTTCCCCGGCGAGCGGTTTTGAATAAAAGTAGCCCTGCGCCAAATCACAGCCATAATCGAGCAGCACCGTTGCGTCTTCCTCATTTTCCACGCCTTCCGCCAGCACCACATAATCCAGTTCTTTCAGCATGGTGATAATGCTGCGCACGATGACTCGCGAGGCGGTATCAACGGAGAGATCGCTGATCAGGGAACGATCAAGCTTAATAACATCCAGCGGCATGCGTCGCAGATAGCTGACATTGCTGTAACCGGTGCCGAAATCATCAAGTGAAATACCAAAGCCTTTGAGTTTGAGCATTTCCAGCCCCTGCAGCGCCGCGGAGCTTTCAATAATGCGTTCCGTCTCAAGACATTCAATACCGAGTAGCGCGGTCGAGAGTCCAGCTTTTGTCATCCGGCTCTCAAGCCGCTCGGCAAACCCTTTTTGCGAGAAATCACGCACGCTGACATTGATAGTGATCGGCAGTTGAATAACGCTATTTCCTAGCGCAGTCAGGCGAAGAATAACGCTGTTGATCACCCAGGCGGTGACTTCACCCAGCAGCTCGGTCTGTTCTGCCAGCGGAATAAAGGCCGCCGGTGATAGCTCGCCGTGGGTGGGATGTCGCCAGCGGATTAGCGCTTCCAGACCAACAGGCATACCATCTTGCAGACGCACCTTGGGCTGATAAACCAAATACAGGCCGATATTTTCGCGCAGCGCGGCGGTCAAATCATTCATCAGGCGGAAATCACGGGTGCGCTGCGTGTCGGAGACTTCGCTAAATGGCAAAGAAGGCACGCCTAGCCCGATAGCTTCATGCAGCGCACTCACCGCACGCCGCAGCACTTCCTGAGCGGCTACCTCACTGGCGATAAATTCTGCCTCGCCGCTGTGGGTGGTTAGTGCTACCGACAAACCCTCTTCCAGATCGGCGCTGATACCGGCAAGCCGGCTGACAACCCAACTGGCATTCAGCGGCCCGTCAGCGCGGGTCAGCAGCGCAAAGCGCCCGGTAGCCACGGTGTAGAGCATATCACCCGGTGTCAACCGCAGGCGCAGCGGAATAAGCGTGGCCATGTCACGGAGAAGGCTTTCTACGGGCCCCATTCCCATTGAGCGGGCGAGTTCGTAAGCCCGCGGCATATCAATGCAGTCGATAAGCACCAGCCTGCGTCGCGTGGTATCACCCGCCTCGGCCAGATATTGCAGATCGCGAATAAGGCGCTGGCGATTGGGCAATTCCGTAACCGGATCGATAAAGCCAGCGGAGTGCCAGGCTTCCAGAAATGACATCACCAGCGTGGAAAGCAACTGAAGCGTATTCAACTGCGCGGCGCTAAAAGCCTGCGGGCTGGTATCAGTCACGCAGAGCGTGCCCAACCGGACGCCTTCACGATTTTTCAGCGCTACCCCAGCATAAAAACGAATGTAAGGTGCGCCGGTAATCAGAGGATGCTCAGCAAAGCGGGGATCAAGATGCGTATCGGGAACAATGACCACGCCGTTGCCATCCACTACGTGCCGACACAGTGAATCCTGGCGTGATGACCGCTTGAGACTAAAATTATGTGCGGCCCTGATATATTGCATCTCATCATCCAGAACAGAGATAAAACTACCAGGAATGGCCAGGCTCTGGCTCGCCAGTCGGACAAATTTTCGCAGCACTTCATCCCTGATTTCATCAGCGGAGCGCAGCGCCTGCAGGGCATGTTCACGGCGTTCTTCATCCGTATTAATATTATTGAGCATGTGTGTCTCCCGACCCGTGCGTTGGCCGGGGCGAAATAAATAGGAAATAACCGGTGAAAACCGTTCAGAAAGGAATGTATCAGCTGTTATGTTTTTAATGATTGTATGCCTGGTTAAGGCGGGTGTCTTCGCTTTTCTTTGCTGACGCGAATTTATTTTATTTGCGGATGATTACCGATGAGCCGTCGTTATTATCTGAGATTTTAATTTCGTTTCATCGCGTATTCCTGAAGCAGAAAAATGAGGCCATCAAGAAATTAACTGCTTTATTATCAATGTCTTAAATAAATCATTCAATTTGGCATTTTATTTAGCTATCGTTATGATGACCTGCGTGCGACATGCGGTCGCGATTGAAGGTTGTTGCCTCGCTGCCGCAGCTCTCTTGCTAAATTATCAATGTCTTACCTCAGCATCAAAAGTGCTCGTCAGCGCAGGCCACCGACAACCGCTTTCAGACAGCGTCGATAATATCCAGTTGTAGTCCCTGAGCGGCCAGAATCTCTCTGTCGGCGTCAGAAATATCGCTGTCGGTGATCACATGGCTAAACGGATATTCCGGTGCCAGCGGATACGGATGGATTTGTCCAAATTTTGATGAGTCGGTCAGCGCGACAGTATGGGTTTGTTTCGCCATCAGCGCGTTAACGACATCGCAGCGCAACATATTACGACCGGTGAACCCGGTAAGTGCATTCCAGCCATCAATACCAATAAATACTTTATGAAAGTTCAGGTTTTGAATGCACAGCCGGGTTAGCGGCCCAACCACTGACTCGCTGCTTTTCTGATAGAGGCCGCCAAGAATAATGACATCGCCGCCGGTGTCTCTGAGCAGCGTAGCGATATAGTGACTGACGGTGACGATAGTAATATCCTGCCTTTCACTTAGCTCCCTCGCCAGCAACGCATTGGTGCTGCCGCCCTCAATAAACACCACCTCACCAGCATTGACCAGTGATGCCGCGTGTTCGGCGAGCCGCTTCTTGGTGGCATAGCGGGTGCGCATGCGCGCGCCAACATCATCGCTTTCAGGCGCAACCGCTGCGCCGTGGACGCGGCGCAGAAAGCCACCTTTTTCCAGCACGTTTAAATCCTGCCGTATCGTTACTTCCGATACGCCCGCCACCTGAGAAAGTTCGCTGACGCTGATGCTGCCACGCTCACTGACCAGCTGAATAATATGTTGATGCCGTATGTTCATGGTCTCTGCCGGTGATCCTTTTCGCCCAGCTTAACAGAAAGATAAGCAACCCCCCATCGATGCCCCAGGCCCGCCAGAAGCGGGCCATAAGCGCTTATTCTATTCCCAGGCTGCGACGCCCATTGGCGTTGAGCATGTCAGGCGTAAAGCGGTTTTTCCAGTTCAGCTCATAATCTTCCCGCGGAAAATCATCGGGCGATGCCCCTGCTGCCAGCGCGCGCGCCACGTTTGCCGCACAGGCTACATTTTTGTCGCACCAGGGCGCGGCCGGGATATACATAACATTTCCCCATCCCTGCTGATTTTCGACCGGAGCCACGGCATGGATAACGTCGCAGTGCCACCAAACCGAGTCCCCCGCCTGCAGTTCAGGAATAGAACATAGCCCCTGAATCAATTCAGGATGCCATTTTTCCGATACCGGCAGCACTTTGCCAGGCGATACGCCACACAGTTCATCTTCGGGCACATCCTTTAACAGCGGACGCAGCAGCATATAGGCCATCGCTTCCGGCACCGGCACCACATGCAGTAGCCCTTGCCCCAGCTGCATGTCGGACAGCGCCGTCCACCCCTGAAAGGTACGGAAAGCCGAGCATTTTGTGGTAGTACCCGCTTCATACTCGTTCACCCTGGTGCGCCACGCGGCATCCCAGGGATCGTATTGATCAAAACGATTAGCAAAGATATGACGAAAAACATTCTGGTAAGCCGGAAGCATCCAGCGCTCAAGCGCACCGGAATCGGTGTGCGCGCCCAATCCTGATGACGTGGTACCCGGCAACCGACGACGAATGCGATCGGGATAGAGGATACTGACGTCTGGCTCAAACCAGCGTTCGCCCTCGGATTCAAACTTCCACAGGCGGTTGAGGAAGGTTTGAGTCTGTGCCATGGCATCACTCTGCCGGGCGGCCATCTGTGCAGGCGACCAATAGACTGGATAGATCTCCGGGCGCGACGCCTCAAGGTTGCCAAAGAAATTGTCGCCCGGCCCCTTATAGACGCGATCAAAATCATTCTCATCCAGATAGTCGAGCAGCGACCTGTCCCATTCCAGCGCCTGCTCGCGGTTGAATGTTTGCCTGACCACCACACAGCCGCGGCGGCGAATATGCGCTCTGACTTCCTCTGAAATTTGCCCGCTAGCGATCTCATGCTGGCTGACCTCCGGCCAGGCCGAACCGTGCAGCTGCTCTTCGGCACGCGCCGCATTAATTTCACTGACTATTTTCGTTTTTACCTGCTCAAACAGCCCTTCAACGTCGCCGATCTGTTCTCTTAACGCCTTTTTTACCAGGCGTATGGCCTGTTTAACGTCTTCCGGTTGCTCGATTGAGGTGAATCCTGTGTTCATGACGTTCTCCGCTAAAATGAATGCAACTTTCATTTGAAGTTTTCATGCTTTCATTCATAACTATTGACGGATTTATCATAATGCTGAAATTGCGTAAATTCGAGCAGGATCACAATAAAACAGCTCGCCAAGTGGGCTGACCTTCAGCATCGCGTGGCGACATGCAAAGAATGCACTGCGCGATATTTTCATAAAGCCCGCTTTGATCAGGACGGCGGAAAAACGCTTAAGGTTATCAACACGGTGCTAACTGCTTGATTAAGCGGTGAGATAGAGCACTAAGAATCGGATTCATACCCAACTGCACACAGGCTATCCCCATTTTCTGTGGATAAGTTTTGTCTGGATTTCAGCCATGAGGAAAACTAAGCCGCAATTATTGCAGAGGCGCGGCACCAAAACAGCGCTCCATGAGTGACAACGGCATTCAAATTATTAACTGAACAAGGTAGTAAGTGTTGAAGTGAGGTTGAGGCATCATCACTTTTGCCGCTGCGGCAGAGAGAAATGTGCTGTGTTTATTTGAAACGTCTAACCGATGGCAAAACTTGCTGTTAATTACTGTAAACTGAATGACATTACGCCTGGCTCAATGATTCAGTGTTTCGATGGCGACCAGAATTTACCTGGCGCTATTACCGCAATACCTCTTTTTTGTTAGTTGTGCATGACAACGCTACAGAACTTTCAAGATACGTATTCGCGTTTTTTGTGTTTATCAGGCATGTTAATTTTTGAAAGAAAAATTGAGGCCAGATGGAAGTTTAATATAAAAAAAGCCATTTTTATGTGCGTGATAAATGGCAAGATGGAATTATTTAATCTATGAATTATATTTATGTTGAAATATCACAACAACTCTTCGTCCAGCCTGGAAAAATGCGCGACCATAAAGTCAACGAATACACGCACCTTCGGTGATAAATGACGATTTTGTGGATACATCACCACTACTGGTTTTTGTGGCGTCATGAAATCATCAAGAACCCTTTCCAGCCTGCCCTCTTTAACTTCTTTTTCAATTATATAATCTTGACAATAAATTAGACCGGAATGGCTAATTGCAGCATTTACCATAGCTTCACCATCGTCTAGCGACAGAGTGCCGGCAGGAATATGCACATCTTTTTGACCATTACGTATAAAAACCCATTCTGCAATTTTTCTTGTATGGGGAGAAATAAACGACACACAATTATGATGGCTTAGATCTTCAGGTTTTTCAGGACGGGAGTATTGCTGTAAATAAAGAGGCGAGGCGGCTACCACAAAACGTGTTACCCCTAAAGAACGTGCAATCATACGAGTATCCGGCAAATCCCCAATACGCACGACGACATCGAACCCCTCTTCCACCACATCTACAAAACGATCTGTTACGCTGGCATCCACCTTAACGAGCGGATACTGGCGCATAAAAGCGGAAACGGCTGGTATAACTCTGGAACGGCCAAAAGCTACAGGTATGCTCACGTGCAACGGGCCTTTCGGCACGTTCTGTGCCTGAGACATCGCGAGCTTAGCATCCTCCAGATCAATCAAGATTTGCTTACATCGTCGGTATAGCGCGACCCCATCAGCTGTCAGGCTCAGGCTGCGCGTTGAGCGATTAAATAACCTAACGTGCAATTCATTTTCCAGGCGAGACACTGCTTTACTCACCCCTGAAGCACTAATTCCCAACTCTGTAGCCGCCACGGTGAAGCTACCAGCCTCCGCTGCAGATACGAAAGCAGCTATTGCTCCAAGATCCATAATGCCCTCATAGATGCCCTCTTAACGGAATTTCAGTCATCAAAGTAATGATCACAGGCTTATATATCAACTTCAGTTTGTTATTTAGAGTGTACTCCCTAACCCATCCTTGAGAAAAACTCATGATTTGTTTGAATAAAAAGGCACTCGCTGGCCTTACGATAACCCTCAGCATGACAATAAGCTCAGCGAATTTACAGGCGCAGGAATTTATCGGATATGTCAAAAATATCCTTAATCCTGAAGATATGGTTGTCATTCCAAATACTACCTGGGTTGTCACTTCAACGGACAAAACACCGGGAAAAGAGAAGCCGGGCTATTTATATCTTATTGATTCAACTACTGGCCTTGCTCAACTGGCGAAAGCTAAGGTCGCACCTGTTTCTTCTGCTGGCGATCCAGGATGTAAACCTCCTGAGTTGAATGACCTGGCTATGAGTGGCCTTGCAATACGCAACACTGCTGACGGAAGTTATCAACTGATGGCGGTCAATCGCGGTGGACGAATGTCGATTGAATTCTTCAAAATTAATCTTGCAAGTGCTAAACCTGCTTTAACATGGAGCGGATGTTTGCTCATGCCTGATAAAGCTTTTCCAAATGCTGTTGTTCCGCTTAATGACGGTGGGCTGGCAATAACAATTTCCTTTGAAACTGATAACAAAAATCTCATGCAGCATCTGGAAAATAAGGTCAGTACCGGTTACCTGTTAGAGTGGCACAAGCATAATGGTTTTAAGAGGGTTGCAGGCAGTGAACTTCCGCTTGATAACGGCCTTAAAATAAGTCCTGATGGTAAATTTTACTATATCGCCAGCTGGGGAAGCGAGAGCATAGTGCGGCTACCTACATCTTCAGGCAATGGTAAGCCCCTTAATGTAAACATTGGCATGAAGCCAGATAATTTGAGCTGGAGTAGCAATGGAAAGCTGATCGTTGCAGGCCAGCTTCAGTCAGCTACCAAGATTTTCAATTGTGTTGCTTCTGATAATGATATTTGCCCCATCCCTTTTAAAATTATTGAAGTAGCTCCTGATACGCTTGCGCCCATCCGGGTTCTGGTTGATGGCGAAAAGATGGAGAATTACGCAGCTGCAACAACCGGGCTTGAAGTCGGTAATGAGCTATGGGTGAGCGCTTTCCGCAATACTAAAATTGCCCGTTATCGCCTGGAAAAATAATCTTTTGATAGCAAACCAGCGTGAAATCAGTGTTGATGCTGACGAATACTACAACAGATGAGCTGAGGCAGTGAGTTAACTGATGCGCACCCGTCTTGTTCATCATACAGAGCTGGCAGAAGGCCAAAATGCTTTCCGAACTCCTTACCGTCATCAGTACATTTAATTAACAGAGCTTACTCAAACTCTAACACTGCAAAAATATCCTGCATGTTAGTTTTCCAGCCGGGCGGGTGAGATCTACTCGCCCTTTTATCTGCCCACTCGTTCTCTGCAATTGATATAAATCGCTATTGCCATATTCCGACAACATATATCTGTTTTTAGCATTTGTGATTGCTGCAACTATTCACTGAGAATGCATTCAGGACATATCGAGGATGAGAAGCCCCCTACAGGCCAGCATTTGTCTGGTCTTTAGCGGTTAATAACAGATCGTTACCTCAATGCTTTTTCTCACCGGGAAACATTTTATTGTTCACGAGAAAGGTCCAGTGAAATTCGCAACAGAAATGACCCTTTTCGCACTTGCTCTGAGTGCGCACACCACGTTTGCCGCCGAACAGTCTGTTCCGACTGACAGCTCACTACATGTAAAAGCAGATCCTGGGCTGAAAAGTGCAATGATTATTTATTGCAAATTCAACAACCTGCACAAATGGCATCTAAAAATATAAGTGAATGATTATTGCATAGCGCGATTGGCATAAAAAATCATACTCCTCTCTGCACAGGCTATCCCCACTTTCTGTGGATCACGCCGTTAAGCGTTTACTAATAGTTAGGCTGTCACTTTTCTTAGGAGGAAGGGTGAAAAATAAGTTTATGTACCAGACTGTACAATCTGTATCAGCAGGAAATCAGTTAGCGCGTTTAGTAATAAAAAAAGTGACGCAGGCGGTCGCCAAACAGGAAGCTAACATTCCTCAAACTCATCGAAAATTTCCAACCCATGAACAAACTGAGCTGCTGATGCCTCATCAACCCTGTCTGATTGCCTCACTTCCTTTCACTATAGTTTACATCTGAGTGCATTTCAGTCAAAAAGCGCAGCGATCGCGCTACGTGAATTCTGGATAATTGCCAGGGGTTCAGGGCGTCAGATTTTACGTAGCGCAACCACAATAAAACCCAATATTCTGATCTGGCCAGTGATATTTCTAAGCGGTAATCGTCCGTACGCTTACTTTAGGATGAGTATGAAAAACGTCGATCCCCGATATAGCTTCATATAATGCCAATTATATAAAGTTATATAGTAGAATTTGCAGTCAAGTTTCTTCATTTCATCCTTCTGATCGCCTGATTAACGGAATAGCCGCGTGCGGATCCTTCATGGTTTCCGCCATGACTTTTCAAAAGAAAACGATCATTTTTCAGATGGCTTTACCTGCTTACGTTCAACCCATCTGTGCAAATCATCACTGGGGCAAACTTCTTGCGGCTTTGAGGGAAAGCAGTTAATAAAAACCGCGCCATTAGCGCGGTATGTAACGGATGAATGCGAAAGTGACCTGTCAGTTATGGATCCTGTTGGAGTCAGCTAGCCTCCCCGCTATCACTGTTTATTTTCCAGCACATCTTTAACCTTTTGTTCACTGATCGGCTCGACATGATTGCCCCACTCGCCACGAACGTAATTCACCACGTCCCGCAATTGCTCATCGCTTATTTCGCCCTGATAAGCGGGCATTTTATAAGGAATGTTGCCTTTAGTAACCGGCGTCTCAGCGCCCCAGGCGATAACTTTGATCAAATTAGCAGGATCCTCCGCGTTTACCGCCGCGTTATTCACCAGAGAAGGCACGTTGTAATCGGTTCCCTTGCCGTCGGTAGCGTGACAGGTTGAACAATAACGGAAATAAAGCGCGTTGCCCGATGCGTTTTTCGTCGTAGCGCGTTCCGATAAGACAACGCGATCGTCATGGGCTTTATCACTGTTGAGACTCAATAAATAGGCGCTGACCGATCGACGATCCGCTTCGGTCAGATATTGCGTGCTCTGGGTGATCACTTCACTCATAGGCCCGGCGACCGCAGCATGGCGGCTTCTTCCGCGATGTAACAACGCTTGCAGCTCGTCATCAGAAAGCGTCAGGTCTCTTAATGATGGCGCAAACCAGCCATCAATCGTTGCGCCGCTGAGATAAACCGGATCCGCGCTGTCATAGGCTTTTTCCTGCTGCGCAATGCCTCTCGGTGTATGGCAGGCACCGCAATGCCCCGGCCCTTCCACAATATATTTGCCGCGCATGATCCGGTTTTGCTGGGGATCCTGCGCGACAGCGGTGCCTGCGGCTTTTTCGGTAAAAAGACCATTCCAGATACGCAGCGGCCAACGCGGCGAAAAATACCAGGGAATCTCGCTGTCTCGATTCTTTTGCGCCGACGGTTTTACGCCGTGCATAAAATAGTCATACAACGACCTGATATCTTCCTCTTTCATTTTTGCATAGGAAGGATAGGGCATCGCCGGATAGAGATAATGCCCGTCCCGCGCAATACCCTGACGCACAGCACGGTCAAATTCTTCATAAGAGTACGCGCCAATTCCCTGTTGCCGATCGGGCGTAATATTGGTTGAGAAAATATCGCCGAGCGGCGTTTGAAATCTTTTGCCACCGGCCATTTCGTCGCCGTTCTCCTGGGTATGGCATGCCACGCAGTCTGCAATACGCGCTACATATTCTCCCTCGGCAGGACTGGCAAAGGCGCTGGCAGAGAAGAGCACCGCAAGAATTGGAATCAACTTAAACATGTTATTTTCCTCAGCCGATTGCCTGGAGTTCATTAACGGCGCGCCAGGCCTGATCGATTGCCGCATGCGCGTAGGCACTCCAGTCGGAATCAGAATTGGCGATGGCAATACGGCCAACCGGTTTGCGCGCCTCTTTGATAATCTCAGGCATTTTATCGAGGTCATCAAACAGCGGGCTGGCGTAGTAGGCGTAGCCATGCGCCCAGCGGTTAACGGTGATGCCAACAATGTCGCGCTGGTGGTCAAAGCCTGCGCCGCCCAGCATCTCCTGTAACTGATCGCGGATCATCGCCTCGTGAGTATCAAACGAGGTGCCAAGCAAATAGGCGCGGCCGCGCCTGAACTGTTCACGCGCGGTGAGGTTGCTGCCCGGCCAGGTCGGCACATAAACCATATGCAGTACCATCGGCTCATCATCATTTTTCGGGTGCTGATAGTCACCCATGCTGACCGGATAATCGAGCTTCACCCGGCTGTATGGCGCCGCCGGGCAGTAAAACTCGTGAATGCCCAATGCCTTAAAGGATGACCAGTTTTTGATCGCCACATTGGTATAAACCAGCGGGGCTTTAACGTTCATGCGCAGATACTCTTGCTGCGGTTTCGGCGTCTCTGGCACCAGGAACGGAATCATCATGTTGTAGCAGGCCATGATCGCACTGCGGCCGCGCACCCGATGAAGCTTGCCGGCGTTGAGGTAAGTCACCACCACGCCATCGTCGCTGTTTACGGCGTTAACCACGATGCTGTTCAGGCGCAGGCGCGTGTTGTTCTCCTGACGATCAAGTCGGCTGTAATCGAGCCGTGAAGTGAGCGAATCTTCCATGGTGCTGCCAGCCAGCGCTTCCGGGATCAGATGGCGCACCAACAGCCGGGTTAAACCCGCGTTGCCGTCGGGAAAATGATAGGTGTAAGGCTCGTCAAGATCGGCCTGTGCCTCCTCCTCCAGTGGCGGCAACTGCATCGCCTCCATGCCAGGCAACGCGCAGGCTCGCGCATCGTTGCAGGAAATGCCTTCGATGCCGATGGCGAAAAAGTCATTGGTGCGCTGCTGGAAATAGAGCACAGCCATTTCGCTCAGTCCGACTTTCTTGAGCAGGAATTCCCGATAGCTGTGGGTGTCCAGCCACTCGGTTTTCTCATCAACACTCATCGGCTGCAGATAATCTTTTGGCCTGACGTGCAGATCGATCAGCGCCTGTTTATCCCCCTTGGCAAGCGGGAAATCGTTGATAAAATCTTCTATATTGCGGCCGTTCAGCCTGTCTGGTGGAATATCATCGGAGACGGCCCGCCCCGGATCGCCACTTACAATTCGGGTTTCGCCAAAATTCTTTTTATCGAAGAAAACACCGCGGCTCAGATTTTGATCGGGATAAAAGTTCTGATCAAAACACTGCTTCATTTTTACCACGCTGATGCCAACGTCCTGCAGCAGCTTATTGGCTACCGGACTGAAGTTATTGGCAGGCGACTGGAATGATTCACTGCCGCCATAGCCGACCAGGGTTTTCTTGCCGACGGAAAATTCATTGCGTTTGGCATGTCCGCCAAAATCATCGTGATTATCCAGAATGAGAATTTTTTTATCTTTACCGGCTACCTGCTGCCAGAAGCAGGCGGCCGCCAGACCACTGATGCCGCCGCCGACAATCACCAGGTCATAGTGCTCTTCGACGGGAAGCGCATCGAAATTAAAATTCTCATGTTCGCGACCCAGCGCGTGGGCATTTTCAAACGAGCCTGGGTGATTACCGCGTAAACCCATCAATGCAGGCGGATATTGCGCATCGCCATCAAGCATTGTTGCATGGCCCGCGGCCTGAAGCAGCTCCAGCGGCGTCAGGCCGGCAGCAACCGTTAAGGCAACGCCATTAAGAAAATCACGACGGGTAATTGGCATACTAAACCTTAGATATTGATTAATTAATTCATTTTAAAAACAGGCGGAAGGCGCGTAATAACGGCCGAGAAACGGTTATAAAGGCGTTAGATTGGCTGTCGTATAATGCAGCTGTAAACGCGCAGAACGCTATGCTGACCACACCGACGTTTGCCGATGCGCTGGGAGGCTATTCTAATTCAACAGGCAAAGTAAACCGATAACTTTTTGCCCGATTAATCAACTACAAGCAGGACCAGTGCATGAGGTCAGGCAGCGGTTTTATTCATGGTAAGCATTATTCAACAGGATGATGGCAAGCTCCGGCCAGCCACTCGCATCAGAGTCATTACCTCTATAAAGATTTATTTCTACTGTCAGGTTCAGTTGCCCTCAACGATATAACCGGTCCGCCCATTTCCAGCACGAATGTGACAAGTGTCACAACATTGATACGGATCAAAAGTGCATTCCAGTAAATACAGTTTAATGCCCTCATGATTTAATTCGTGCTGAAAAATAAGTATGACAAATCTTGAGCAAGAAGCGCTAATTAACCGTGCCATCACCGCGCACTTCCGCCATGGAAAACGAAGCGGCACACATGTTGAGATTCCCGATCGCAGGCGATGTGAAGTGCTGGAAGTCGATGATAAATGGTACTGCACCTTGCGCAATAACAGCGGCGTGATCGCCTGCTACCGAGTTTGTCGCGTCTGTGACATATGGGTGCTCAAATTGCTGCCCCACCGCTGGCCAGCTGAGATCGGCGCGTAAAGGATAAGTCAGCGTAAGCCCGGTTTTACTCTGCTGGCAAAGGGTAGGAGGTGCTATATGCAACATCATTCAGATCTCTGGCTGAACCTTTTTGGCGTCGTGCTGTTGATCTATATCGTTCTGGATATCTGTATCAACCAGTCGAAGCGCGATAAGTGATCTCTGGCAAGAACAGGCGATTAATTTATCTTAAGTAAAAAGATTTACCGCTATTAATCAAGCGTATAAGGATTACTTAATCTGCAACGCCTGATTATTTCGTCACGGGCAACCGGCTCCAACATAAACACATTGAGATCGGGCAAATGCGTGAGCAAATTTGTGTTGAATCGCAAGAGAAGCAGCTGAGTAAAGAGGCCGAAAAGGCATTTGATGCCATGTTCGCGCGCTATCAGCAATGGATTGATCACCTGGTGCTTTGCACGCCACGCCTTATCAACAACTTTGTGATAAGCGCAGCGAAAACCTGCGTCGCAGAGCAGACCGCTCCAGAAGATCTGGCTGCGGCAACGAAGCGGCTGGCAGACTATCTGCGTTTGCATCATCTCTGATCAGATACGTTGCGATACCGGCTTAGCCCGATGCCGCCAACAACGCAATCAGGAGTTTTTTATGCCCTTGTTATATGGCTGGATCGGGTTTAACGCCCTCTTTCTCGGTTTTACCTGGCGGTTTGGAAACCCGGTTAAAGCCGGTATCGGTTCTGCCGCTGTTCTGGCAGCGCTCATTTTCGCAATCCACGGGTGACTTATGACATTACTGACTCAACCTGCTGAAGAAGCCATTCGCTGGCTGCGCCAACAGTTGCCAGGCGTAAAGCACGACTATTTTATGTGGGATCTGGAAAACGCCCTGCGCGATGTCCTGCGCCATTATGGCGTCGACGAGGAGGTCATCGAAACCTTTAACATCGAGCGCTTTGTGGCGCTTCAGGATGCAGCGGAAAGCGTGCCGACCACAAAGCTGCTGGCGTTTATCTTTGTTAGCGAAGATAACGATTTCGCGATTAGCGCATCGGGCACCGTTTACCGCAAACGTTCTGCCTACCTGTGGCAGCAAACCGAGCTGGAGGAAAGCAGGATTCGTTTACATGCCCGATATCAAGGTCAGCAGCTTATCGATGTGCTGTCGGATGAGCAGCATACATCTGCACCGTCTTCAATCCGTGTCAGTAACGTCGTGAACATTCAACGTGGTGGTAAACAGCTGTCGGCAAAGTCGTAAAGGTCTTACTGCGATATCTGAGCAGTCTAAAAGCCGACTGTTTTACGTCGGACAATATCGCTTATCATCTTTAGCTGACGATGAAGGTGCCCGGTTTTAAAAGGCCATCTAAATTGCCTTCACTGCTGTAAAAACGGAGTAAAAAATGCAGAAAACCCTCTTAATAACGCTGATGGCGTTGGCCCTTGCTGGCTGTAAAACGCAGAAGACAGAGCAAGATCCGACTCCCGCACAGAATGTCGCAGCGGCGCAAGCCGGTGGCCATCTCTATAGCGATGCACTGCTGGACGTGATCGCCGATGACCAGTGCTGGGTAAGCAAAGTGAATGGCTTCGCACCTCGCGCCGTGAAGCAAGTCAAAGCGGATATGTGGCAGGTGAGCACGCAAATGGACATCACCCTTTCGGTATTAAAGCTCGGGCCTGGTAAGTGCGACATTACGTGGATGGATGAACAGGGACACTCCGGGATTCTCACCGCCAAATAATGTCCGGTGCTCGCATCAGCGCCCTGCTGGTGCGATTTTATTTAACGCTTATAACCCAGTAAGCCGCCTTTTTGCAGTGACAACGTCACAAAAAATCCATCTCGTTATCTCTGTTTGCCGTCCGGCGAATTCATGATGCGCTTCAAACAATCACAATCCCGTATGACCGGCGATGAAATTTTCATTGCGCGTTTTAATCGCCTGTTTCACATTGGTAGAACGTTCTACCTACAATAAAAACGCGTTTTTTGCGCCAATAACTGCCTTTAACCGGGGATTTACTATGAGTGTGATATCAGGATTAACACGTTCGCTGTCCAAATTGTCGATGATAGGCCGCGCCCTGATGCTGCCCATTTCATTGTTGCCCGCAGCGGGATTGCTGTTGGCGTTTGGCGATAAGTTTCACTTACCGCTGATGATGAATGCGGGTGGTGTAATCTTTGATAACTTGCCGCTGCTGTTTGCCATTGGTTCGGCGGTTGGGCTGGCGTCGGAATCGGGTATCGCTGCGCTGTCGGCGGCGGTTTCGGTATTTATTACTAACGTTACCATCGGCACCGTGCTCTCCATTACGCCTGAAATGGCGGCGCAGGGCGGCAAGTACGCCATGGTGGTAGGCATTCCAACGTTGCAGATGGGCGTCTTCGGTGGGCTGCTGTGCGGCATTCTTGCGGCCTGGTGTTATAACCACTTCCACACCATACAGCTGCCGGAGTTTCTTGGCTTTTTCTCCGGCAAACGCTTTGTGGCGATTGCCACCGCCTTTCTCTCATTTCTGCTTGGCCTGCTGCTGCCCTATATCTGGCAATATATTCAGTCCGGCATCGATGCGTTGTCGGTGGTGGTAAACGGCGATAATCAGGCCGCCTCAACCTTTATCTTTGGGCTGGTTGAACGCGCGCTGATTCCGCTGGGTCTGCATCACATCTGGTATCCCTCGTTCTGGTACTCCTTCGGCGATTACACCACTCAGGCTGGTCAGGTGATCCATGGCGATCAAACTATCTGGTTCAAAATGCTGGAAGAAGGCGTGAAGTCGTTCAGCAGCGACAGCTATCAAAATGCCGGTAAGTTTATGCAGGGTGAGTTTCCGCTGATGCTTTTTGCCCTGCCAGCCGCCTGTCTGGCGATGTATCATGAAGCGCAAACCCGCAACAAAAAGATTGCAGCGGGGATTCTGTTTTCCGCCGGGCTAACCTGTTTCCTTACCGGTATTACCGAGCCGGTAGAGTTTACCTTTATCTTCGTGGCGCCAATCCTTTACGTCTTTAATGCGATCATGGCCGGGCTTTCCTATATGTGTATGTATCTGCTGCATGCGCACATCGCCAAATCATTTTCTGCTGGCCTGATTGACTACATTTCATTTGGCATCCTGCCATCGTTTAACGGCTTTCAAACCAACTACCTCAACGCCATTATTATCGGCGTGCCGATGGGTCTGATTTATTACGTCACCTTCCGCTTTGTGATTCGGCGGTATGACATCAAAACGCCGGGGCGCGCCGATGTCACTGCTGACGCCAGTAATAAAACCGATGACGAACTGGCTACCGAAATTATTGGCCTGCTTGGCGGCGCGCATAACATCGCCTCAGTCGGTGCCTGCATTACCCGCCTGCGTGTAGAAGTGGCTCAGGGACCACAGGTTGATAAAGATGGCCTGAACGGGTTGGGCGCGCGCGGTGTGGTCTTCGTCGGCGACAAGGGCGTGCAGGTGATTTTCGGTGCCCGTGCGCAGTTTATTGCGCAACGTATGTCCGCCATACTGGGAAAATAATGGGTTTACTGAGCGAAATAAGGCTGCCAGCCACCTGCGGGCAGCCTTATGCTATACGGATGATTAGCGTGCATTTTTCAGGGAGCAACGGTGAAAAGAGTCAGTATTGTTGATGTCGCCAAAGAGGCCGAGGTGTCGGTTTCCACCGTGTCGCTGGTGCTGCGACAGAAAGGAAAGATCTCTCCCGCCACCATTGCACGCGTACAGCAGGCGATGACCACGCTGGGCTATGTTCACAACGTGGCCGCCGCCAATTTACGCGCCAGCACCTCCAATCTGATTGGCCTGATCATCCGCGACTTCAGCGACAGCTTCGCCATCAAGGTGATGGCCAGCATCGTGCAGGAGCTGGAACGTCGGCAATATATGGTGCTTCTCGGTCAGCCGCAAAACGATGAAGAGGCACTCGAACGCTGCCTGCTGTCGTTTAAGCAGCAGGGCGTCGCAGGTGTCATCTATTTGAATTCTGATGTCACTGCTTCTGCGTTGCCGGAAGCGATTCGTCGCTGTCCGCTACCGCTGGTGGTGGTGTCGCAGTCTCTTTCTGAAGAGAAGTGTGATTTGGTGATGCGTGATAACCGGCAGGCGGCCAATCTGGCAACCCGTTATCTGATAGAGCGTGGACACCGCAATATCGCCTATATTGGCGGCGGAGAAAGCGATCGCATTCGCCAGCAGCGTCTGCAGGGTTTTCGCAGCGCGCTAACGCAATACGGCATGATTTTCCGTGAGGAGTTGGCGCCCGCCTGCGATGAAAGCACTCGCGCCGCTGGCCTGGTGACCCGTAAGCTGCTGGAAAAAAACAATGCCGTTACCGCGCTGCTCTGCCATTCTCCCAATGCGATGCTCGGCGGTATCAGCGCCGTACACCAGGTTGGCCGCACGTTAGGCAAGGATCTGTTTTTAACCTCTCAGGTCGCGCTGTTGGGATTTGAGGATATGCTGCACGTGAACCTGACTTCGCCTTCCCTGACCTACGTTTCCTCTGCCAGTGAGGAGACCGGCTGTCAGGCGGCCGGATTGATTCTGCGCAAGATTAATGAGGCCGATTTGACGCCGCAGCGGATTATTCTCTCCGGCCAGCTGGTGATTCGTGAATCGGCATGACGATGGTTATCGAGGTGTGGTCCGAACGCGTAAGCGCGGCCTGCGGCTAACGCAGAATAAGCGCAGCGAGTAACCCGATAACCGAGACAGCTGACATCAACAACACATTGCTACTGTAGGTTTGTAGCGCCGTGGAATCCTCGTGACGCAGGGCTTTAAAACGCGCAAGCGCACGGTTTGGGTTGAATGCCTCGATCTCTTCAAACTGCTTTTCAAAGCCTTTGACCGCCAGCAAGGCGGCGTTTTCAACGTCTGACCTTTCCAGCACCACGACGTCCTTGCCCTTCTGAAAAAAACAGTAATCTGGCATCTGCTGCTCCTTGAGTTATATTTTTGCATCTGGGAAATAACCAGATTCGCTGTATTGACGTAATTTAGCAATCGACATATTCGATTTTAGCGTGCCTCAGAAAGAACACTTTTTTGTTAAGTTTGTCCGCTGGTTTCGATGCGCGGATATGCGACAACTCATCGCTGTTTCCTCTGGTGCGCTACATCCACGGCTGAATCGGGCTTCAGGATTCAGGGCAAACCTTCAAGCCGAAAAGGAGACAGAAATGCACGGACCCGATCCATCAGATAAACACCCCATGGCGCGTTTTCCTCAGGTCTGTTTTATTAAGAACACGGTGAACAATCCCAATATTATCGTTGGTGATTACACCTATTACGATGATCCGGACGACTCAGAAAATTTCGAACGCAACGTGCTTTATCATTTTCCCTTTATTGGCGATAAGCTGATCATCGGGAAATTTTGCGCGATTGCCCGGGGCGCGCAGTTCATTATGAACGGTGCCAACCATAAACTTTCCGGCTTCTCGACCTTTCCCTTTTATATCTTCGGCAAGGGTTGGGAAAAAACGCTGCCACAGGCCGGCGAGCTGCCTTACAAGGGCGACACGGTGATTGGCAATGACGTCTGGATGGGTTATCAGGCACTGATTATGCCCGGCGTAACCATTGGCAATGGCGCGATAATCTCCTCTCGATCGGTGGTCACCGCTGATGTTCCTGCCTATACCATTGTGGGTGGCAACCCGGCTAAGGTGATTAAGCAGCGCTTTCCTGCTGAGATCATCGCCGCGCTTGAGCAACTGGCCTGGTGGGACTGGCCGATAGAGAAAATCACCCAAAATCTGCCCGCGATCATGTCGGCCGATATTGCGGCTTTCGTCGATTAGCAGGCACGGCTTTAACACTATCTGGAGAATGCATAATGAATACGTTGCGTTGTCCGGTCATCCAACAGAATAAGGAGGTTGCTCATGCCCGTGCGTTTTCCGGCAAAACTGGTT
Source organism: Duffyella sp. Ts4 (assembly GCF_051851875.1). NCBI lineage: Bacteria > Pseudomonadati > Pseudomonadota > Gammaproteobacteria > Enterobacterales > Erwiniaceae > Duffyella > Duffyella sp. Ts4. The sequence goes on from NZ_JBLYPN010000003.1 coordinate 27,085, forward strand.
CCGGGAGATCTGATTGCGATCACTGCGCCTTCTTCTGGCGTGCCAGCCCATTTACATCCACGTCTGGATCTGGCGATAGCGAATCTCAAAGCGCGAGGTTATCGGGTTTATGAAGGGCGTTGCCTGCGCGAACAGTATAAAAATCAAAGCGCGAGCCCTTCGTTGCGCGCCGAAGAGCTGACATTCTGCTTAACCGAGCCTGAAATCAAAGCCGTTATGCCGCCGTGGGGCGGTGATTTAGCCATTGAGTTGCTGGAGCTGCTCGATTTTCAGATGTTCGCGCAGGCTGCACCCAAATGGTTCACCGGCTTCTCAGATCTCAGCACGCTGCATTTTCCCTTAACCACGCTGTCAGGCTGGGCGACCGTTCACGGCCCTAACCTGATGGATTTAGCTGCCAGAACGCCTGATGCCACCACCCAGGCGATATGGCGCGTGCTTGAAGGCGAGCGCGGTGAGCGGCTCGAACAGCAGGCCTCGGCGGCGTTTCAGCCTGGGGAAAACCAGTGGGGCCCAGCATCAGATGCGGCTTTCAACCTGACCGAAAAAACCCGCTGGAAACATCTTGATGGCGTTACTGCCTCCGCCTGTTTCCAGGGGCGCTTGATCGGCGGCTGCCTGGATATTATCGCCAGGCTGGCAGGCACGCCTTTTGGTCATTTGCCGCACTTTGCACAGAGAAATAACGAAGAGGGCATTATTCTCTATTTTGAAAATGTTGAGATGGGTCCCTGCGAATTAACGCGCGCCCTGTTCAGCCTGCGATTACAAGGCTGGTTTACGCACCTTAATGGCATTCTGATTGGCCGCAGCGCCGGACCGAATAACGATGATGCCTCGCAGCATCAATACATTGATGCGCTGCGCGCTGCCCTTGGCGATCTGACTATTCCGGTGATTTACGATGTTGATATCGGCCATATTCCGCCGCAGATGACGCTGGTTAACGGCGCCAGTGCCGCGGTGACATTTACCGCAGAAGGCGGTTGTCTGACCCAACAGTTATAACGTCAAACCTGCATCACATTCCTGACCGGCAATGTCGCGTCGCGTCATCCGGCTGATAGTATTGATCTCAGACGATCTGACAGGAGCGTGAGATGGCAAAAGATCACAGCTTTAACCGCAAAAAGTCCCGGGCACTCGGCATTATGCGAGCAAAAGGCATAAAGGGCGACTGGCTTTCTCCCCTGCCGCATCGCTTGCTGTGGAAAGCGGGCTTAACATTCATTCCGCCCTGCTTTGCCCGCTTTTCCAGCAATATGCTGATATTTGGCCTCTTCTACTCGCTGCTGTGGGGCGTAGTGATGTGGTTTATGTTTTGGCAGCGTCAGGAAATGGGCATCGTCGTGGCAGTGCTGACAGCGTTGCTGGCAGGCGCGCTGTTCGGCCTGTTTATGGCGCTCCTCTACCGTTGGTACAGAAAACGCCACGCGCTGCCGCAGTGGCATCAGCTCTGAACCACAACAATTACCCTTTCGCGTGGCGAATAACCGATTACGGCGCGAGCTGTGTGGTGTAATTCGCCGCCACCCAGCGATATCCCTGACCATCGCGCATCACATGACCCAGCCCGGGAAAAGCGATATGCGCTGCCGCTACCCATGCACCCTGATCGGCGGCCTTTGCCAGCACGCGCTTGCGGGTGTCGATCGCCTGCTGCTGATTGACATCAAAATGAATCGCTACCTGCGGATCCGGCAGTTGCACCGCCTTAGCGTGAATAATGTCGCCCCACAACATCAGCGTTTGCCCTTCACTTTCAACCCGGTAGATCACGCTGCCCGGCGTATGGCCTGCACCCGCCATCGCGTGAATGCTGTTCAGCAGCGTTGCGGGTGCGGTAAAGGTTTTCAGGCGGTTAGCGGCTGCGACCGGGCCAATTGTCTGCGCGCTTTCCGCAAACGTGTGGCGCTGGCTGGCTTCAACCTTGTTGGCATTATTGGGGTTCAACCAAAAATCAGCGTCACGTTTGTCGACGTACACCATGGCATTAGGGAACGCGAGTTTGCCTGCGCGTGAGACGCCACCGGAGTGGTCGGCATGGATATGCGTCAGCAACACCGCGTCAATCGTGTTAGCGGGATAACCTGCCGCCGCGAGATTATCCAGCAAATGCCCGCCCTTGTGACCAAACAGATCGCCCGCGCCGGCATCAACCAGAATGCGCTGCTGACCGTTATCGATTACAAAAGCATTGATAGAGGTCTCTGCCTGAGACGTCATCGCCTCCGCGGCCATGCGCCGCTGTAATTCCTGTGGCGAGATGTGGGTTAACAGCTTATCCAGCGGCACGGTGACCGTGCCGTCTGATACGGCTGTGATGCGGAGTTTGCCCAACATCATGCGGTAGTAACCCGGTACCTGCTGATTCAGTTCGGTCATCGGCGGTTCTGCGGCCATGACAGGGGCAGCGAAGCCTAACACGGCGCATATAGCGAAAACTATTTTCATCTTTTTTCTCTCCGGCTCATCGAATTGTTTCGGTCCGTTGAGTATCCTGAGCGCCAATACTTCATTCAAATCGATTAATTTAATGAGCAGTATCAGGGAAAATGATTTTCGTCACATCGATCTCAATTTGCTGATTGTCCTGCTGGTGCTGCACCGCGAAGGCAGCGTTTCCCGCGCCGCGCAGAAGCTGCATCTCGGTCAACCGGCGGTCAGTGGCGCGCTTGCCCGGCTGCGTGCGCTGTTTGATGATGCGCTTTTTGTCCGCACGGCAAACAGTATGGTGCCGACGCCTCGCGCCGAAGCGCTGATCGCGGCGTTGGCGCCTGTGATGGAACAGATGCAGCAACTGTTGTTCCAGCCGCCTGCGTTTGACGCCCTTAATGATGCGCATACCTTTCGCATTGGCATGAGCGACTGGGTGGAAAGCTGGATAATGCCTGCGCTGATGGCAGCATTAGCGCAGCAGGCGCCTGGCATTGATGTCGTCATTGTCGCTACCGATCCCTTTCGCGACGGTGAAAAGCTGCAGCAGGACAAGGTTGATGTCGCTCTTTCCGTGGGACAACAGACGCCAGCTGGCCTGCTCCGTGACAATGTCACTAACATGGCCTTCGCCACGCTGTGGGAGCCCAACCAGCTGGATTTACCTTCGCCGCTGTCGTTAGCGGATTATGTGGCGCATCAGCACCTGCTGGTCTCTTATCGTGGTGCCAGCCATAGCGCAATTGACGACCGGCTGGCAGAACAAGGATGTTCCCGGCGCGTGCGTTACGTGTCGCCGCATTTTTCGTCGTTACCGCTGATTATTAAACAAATGCCCGCGCTGGTGACTGTTCCGGCAGGCCTCTCGCGGGCATGGCAGCAACACTATCTGTTGGCAGCGAGCGCAGTGCCAGTTGATACCGCTGCTATCCCGTTATCGCTGTTATGGCACAAGCGACGCGATGGCGATCCGGCGCTGCAATGGCTGTTGACCTTGTTGCGACAGGTGATGAAGCAAGCGTCTGACTAACCGACATTCAGAACGGCTACTGGCCAAAACCGGCACTTGCCGTCACTGGACAAGCGGCGCCCGAAGCGGATTTCAGCCTGCCACTTCACGCGGCAGCTATTTTTTAAGTAGCCGATCAGTCACGGCCAGTAAGAGAAAAAGTGCGCCTACCGTAATGCCCGCTATGGTTTCCGCAGACAAATGACCTGCTCCACTCGTCAGGCCAACCGCCACGCCGACCATCACGCAAATAAGCAGGGAAAAAAGCTCCAGCCTGAGCCGCCGAAAAAAACGTTTTTTCGTCTCGCAATGAGACGGTCGATTGTGCATGGCGCCCCCCATTTTTTATACAAGCTTGAGAACTCATCATTTCTCTGTAACAGCAATCATCATAGCCTGAGACGGCGTATTGCCTGAAGGGAAAACCCGTAAGTCACTGTTAATCAACTATAAATAAAGATTATGATTATATCAGCCTAAACGTGACACCGTAACGTAAAAACTGTTTGTTCTCTGCTACCGATGCTCAGGTTGCCGATTTCAGCCCAGCCGGATCCGGTGTGGGATAGTCATAATCAATCTGTAACGGTGCGGCATATTCACTCTGCCATAGCTGCTGCCAGAGCGCGTCGAGCCGCTGCGCCAGCGTTGCATTGTTCATCACCAACTCCAGATTGCGCGAGTTATCCAGGTAGCCGCCGCTCCAGTTGCTGGTGCCGACCCAGGCAAGACGGTGATCGATAGTCATAATTTTGCTGTGAATCACCCGCGCAAAGGGAATAAATCCACTGCTGGCATCGGGCAGCGTGACGATCCTGATATGCACATTGGGCACCAGCGCCAGGCTTTTCAGCCAGCTGATGTCGGGCTGTTTGGTATTCCAGTTCGCCACCATCAGCGCGACCTCAACGCCACGCGCAGCAGCAGCGCGTAAAGCGTTATCGATTAGCGGATAGAAGCCTCTGCGACGTCCAGCGCCAAACAGCAACGGCGAATACTCCATCACCTGCACGTGTATGTGTGATTTGGCCGCGGCAAGTAACTGCGGCAGCACGACTTGCGCGTCGGCGATGCCCGCCGGATTCCATGCTGTCGGGCTGGCGACAAGAAAATGATCGCGATCGCACGCTGCTGGCTGACAAGCCCTAAGCTCGCCGACCGGCAACGGCAGTCCGGCTTGCAACAACGGCTGCATTTCCCAGTCGTGATTGAAGATCGCCGCAATCTGCTGCACCACCAGCGCATCATCAATCACCACCCCGGTTTCGTGAATATGCTCCAGCGCGCGCCAGTCAAAATTCTGGCTACCGACAAAGGCCCGCTTGCCATCAATCAGCAGGTATTTGGCATGCATAATCCCGCCGGTCAGACGCGCAAAAGCAATCGTGCGCAAGCTGAGGCCGGTTATCGATTGTAGCTCGGCCAGCGTGTCAGCCGTGCTGCGTTTCAGGCCCTGCTCTTCAAGCAGGAATCGAATTCTCACGCCGCGCGCTGCCGCGGCTTTCAGCGCGCGTAAAACCTCATCAAGCCGTGACCCGGACTGACTGGCGACGTAGAACTGCGCGATATCAATCTGCTGCTGCGCCTGGTCAAACATCTCTGTCCATACCACCGCGCTGCTGCGCAGATCATCAGCCTGCAGGCTGGTTTCTAGTGGCGCATCATAAATTAGCTCAAAGCCGGGAATGGAAAAGCCCGCCTGGCTGCTACTGCTGGTTAAGTCATTCATTACCGTGCTCCGTTGGGGCCGCACTACCCATCTTATGCTTCATTTAACACCGCGCTGAACAACGGCGGCTACGCATCGATATTCCCCCGCTCTACCTGCCAGCGTAATACCCTGGCTGGGCAGCCTGAAAGCCATCATTTCATATGTTTACCGGTTAACAGATCCAGGGAAATCATCTCTGTTCGTCAGGGATTATAAGGCAGTATGTCATGCCACAACGCGCTGAGGCGAGCCTGGCTGGCTGGAATGATTGGACGGTTTCTTTTGTTAACAATAATCTGGTGGCCTGCGCTGGCGCGCTGTTGCCATTATCGATGCGTCTGCCCAACCTCAACCTAAAAAGGAACCTCGCATGTTTACCGGCCTGTGTGCATTTCCCCTGACGCCGATGGATGAGTTCGGCACCGATGACCGTGCTTATTCTGGGCTGATCGAACGCCTGGTTAACGCAAAGGTTGATTCGATCTGTGTGCTGGGTTCAACCGGCAATTATGCCTATCTGCCGCGCGAAGAGCGCGCCCGCCTGGTGAAGCTGGCAGTTGAGGTCGCCGGTACGCTGCCGGTGATGACCAGCGTTGGCGCGTTGCGCACCAGAGAGATTTTGCTCGCCGCCGACGATGCGCAGCAGGCAGGTGCACAGGCGCTGCTGCTGGCGCCGGTCTCCTATCAAAAGCTCACCGAAGAGGAAGTATTCACACTGTATGAAACGGTATCGCGGGCGGTTTCCGTGCCGATCTGCGTTTATGAAAATCCGGGCGTGACCCATTTTGATTTCAGCGATGCGCTGTATGCTCGCCTGGCGGAGCTGCCGGCTATCCAGTCGATTAAACTTGCCGGTGGCTATCCCGATCGTGAACGCTGCATTGACCGCATTGCCGCCCTGCGGGCAAGCCTGCCGGAGCGCATCTTGTTAGGCATCAGCGGCGATGCTTTTGCCGTCCCTGCGCTGCTGGCTGGCTGTGACAGTTGGTATTCAGTCGTCGGCGGCCTCTTCCCGCAGCTGGCGATGACGCTGACCACGCAGGCGTTAAACGGCCAGCGGGAGCGTGCTCTGACGAGTAACCAGGCGCTGGACCCGCTGTGGCGGCTGTTTGGTAAATATGGCAGCCTGCGCGTGGTAGCCAGCGCGGCGGTAGCGCTGAATCTGGTGCAGGAGAATTGCCTGCCGCTGCCGCTGGCGTTGCCAGACAGGCAGGCTCGCAACGAAATTGATCAGGTTATTACCCAACTGGCGCTGGCATAATGTGACAGCGTCACATCATGATTCAGTCGGGTTGTTGAGCGCAGGTAACGGCTGCAACCCGTTGTGTTGGCGCACGATGTTAATAAACTCGCGCAACGCAGGATGCACATAGCGGCGGCTGCTGTAGTAGATATGAAAAGGTTCGCCCGGTGAAGCCCAGCTATTGAGCACACTGACCAGGCTGCCTTCCGCCAGTTCGCTGGCAACGCGCGACTCCAGCACATAGGCCAGCCCGATGCCTGCTTTAGCCGCAGTAATGGTGGTGGCGGTATCTTTGATGGTGATCAGGCCCGGCACGCTCATGCTGAATGCCTGCTCACCAGCGCCGAATTCCCAGCGAAAACCGGCATTGTTGCCCAACAGCAGCTGAATACAGGTGTGCTGCTTCAGCTCCGCGGGTGTTTCAGGCGTGCCGTGCTGATGAAGATAAGCCGGTGATGCCACCACAATCCAGCGCTGCGGGCCGGTGAGCGGCACGGCAATCATATCTTCCGGGACCAAATGACCGTAGCGCATGCCAGCATCAAAACCTTCAGCGGTAATATCAACCGGCCTTTCGTCCACGACGATGGTTAATCTGACCTCGGCGCAGCGCATAGCAAACAGCGGCAGAATCGGGGCAATCAGCTGATGGGCGGCATCCGAAAAAACATTGATGCGCAATTCACCAAAACGGCCGCTGCCGGGTGCATTCAGCGTTTCCAGCGCGGCGCCGATGGTGTCAAAACCGCCTGCCAGCCTTTCTGCCAGATCGATGCCCAACGCCGTCGCGGACACCGCCCGGCTGGTCCGGTTAAGTAAACGAGCACCGAGCCGGGTCTCCAGCCGACGAATAGCGTGGCTGACCGCGGACGGCGTTAATCCCAGCTCGATGGCGGCAAGCTTAAAGCTGCGGCAGCGCGCGACGTTGAGGAACACCTGTAAATCGGCAAAGTCGATACGGTTCATAGTGAAATAACAGTCACTGCTGGAATGAATGGCATTCATCTTTAACACGCAACGCGGTTGCAGGTAAAACGCTATGCTTATTCATCGGCCCGAATAGGCCATAAGGGCAGCATAACGATTAAGGATAACTCCATGAAACAACGTATTTTTGGCCGCACGGGACGCAGCGTTTCCGAAGTGGGCTTCGGCGCCTGGGCAATTGGTGGTACCTGGGGTGAAGTTTCCCATGAGGATGCCAAAAGCGCCCTGCATGCCGCGCTGGACGCAGGTATCTCCTTTATCGATACCGCTGATGTCTACGGTGATGGCCGCTCGGAAAAAATCATTGCTGAAGTGCTGAACGAACGCGGTGGCGAGCGTCCTTTTGTGGCGACCAAGGCGGGACGTCGTCTCTCACCGCACGTGGCCGAAGGTTACAACGCCGAAAACTTAACAGCCTTTGTCGATCGCTCTCTGGAGAATCTGCAAACCGATACGCTGGATCTGCTGCAATTGCACTGCCCGCCCACTGAGGTTTACTACCAGCCGGAGGTTTTTGCCGCGCTGGATGAGATGCAGGCGGCCGGTAAAATTCGGGCTTATGGCGTGTCGGTAGAGAAGATTGAAGAAGCGCTGAAGGCGATGGAGTTTCCCAACGTCACCTCGGTGCAGATCATCTATAACCTGTTTCGTCAGCGTCCGGCAGAGCTGTTTTTCCAGGAAGCGCGTCGCCGTAACGTGGCGGTTATCGCACGCGTGCCGCTGGCATCGGGCTTGCTGACCGGAAAAATGAGCGCCAGTACGGCGTTTTCGGCTGACGATCATCGTGCGTTTAACCGCAATGGCGAAGCCTTTGATAAAGGCGAAACCTTCTCTGGCGTGCCTTATGATGTGGCGCTGGATGCGGTTGAAGACGTTCGCCAGTATGTGAGCGGCGATGCCACCATGGCGGCCTTTGCGCTGCGCTGGATCCTGATGGCCGATGCCATCAGCGTGGTGATTCCCGGCGCGAAAAACCCTGAGCAGGCGCAGGCCAATGCGCGCGCCAGCGATCTTCCCGCGCTCAGCGACGAGACCATGGCAGCGATCAAGGCAATTTATCAGCAAAAAATCGCGCCATGGGTACACCAACGCTGGTAACCGCAGTGTTTAACGCGAAACGCGTTCCATAAAAAAGCCCGCCATTCGGCGGGCTTTTTGTCGATCGGCTCTCAGGCGCGGTTATGGCGCAGAATCGAGAAATTCAGCGCGGCGGCGACGGTGAGCCAGACAATATAGGGCACCAGCATCAGCCCGATTGCGCTGTCTAGCTGGAAGGCCAGCACCACCATCGTGGCGACGATCAGCCAAAGCAGCGAAAGAATAATCATGCCCGCGACGATGCGATGCGCACCAAAAAAGATCGGCGTCCACAGCGTGTTCAGGGCGATTTGTGCCGCCCACAGCGCCAGCAACGTCTCGCTGCCGGGCAGCAAGGTAAGACGATATCCTGCCCAGGCGAGCAGCAGATAGATAATTGACCAGGCGACCGGAAAGAGCCACTTTGGCGGCGTGAACCAGGGCTTTTTAAGGCCGTCATACCATTCGCCAGGTTTAAACAGCATGCCGGTGCTGGCCGCCGCGCCGCAGGCCACAAGAAAAATCAGGAAAGTCATCGTCCGTCCTTAGCTGACATCAGCTGGAGATAAGTAAAAAGCCAGGTTGGTTGCTAAAGAGGATAACGCGGCTTCCGCTTATGGCAACCCAATCAACGCTGTGGTTTTCGGCTGGCCGCGTGTGATGACGCGGCAGACGGGCGTCAGGTGGCTTAGTCGCGCAGAATTTTTTTCCGCCGCGCCTCGTCCAGCCATTCACGAAATTCGGTCAGCAGCAGGTCGTAAAGGCGCTCGTCGCTAATGCGTTTGTAGTCATCCACCGGAAAAAAGTGGGTATTGTCCACCAGCCGATCGGTGAAGTTATCCAGCTTTTCCAAAATGCCGTAATTGCTGCCGCCCAGCCCCATATACTTCCAGAAAATCGGCAGCTGGGCCGATTCGCGAATGGCATTTTTTATCTCGCGGGTTTTGTTGATGCCGCCGTCGGTGATAAACACCACAAAGGCGGGCTGCGTGCTGTCGCTGAAGGTGGCAATAATATCCTGCATCACCGGCGGCTCGTTGTTAGTGCCGCCGAGGCCGGGAATGATTTCCCACATGCTGCGTTTACCGGTGGTGCGCAGCCGTTCGACATAGCCATCGAGGTTATCCAGCGTGACGTCTTCATACTTTTTGAATTCGGTGCCAAACGCCCAGAGTTCCAGCGCGCCATCATCATCAAACTGCACCGCCAGCGCCGCCACGCGCTCCAGCACTTTCTGCACATTGCCGCTTTTAAACTGGCTAGTCATTGAGCCGGAGGCATCAAGCACAAACGCGACACGCGCTTTCACATCGTGCAGCCGGTGCTTTTCCAGACTGACGCGGATGGGCTTTGCCAGACTGACCAGTGCAGGTACCTTCGCCAGTTTTTTCTCAAGGCTCACCGTGGTGGTAACGGGTGCCGCGGGTGGCACAGGCACGGTTTCCGGCGCGGCGATATCCACACCATAATGCTGTGCCAGCGGCTGCAGGCCGCCGTTAAACCCCTGACCGAGCGCGCGTATTTTCCAGCCGCCCTGATGGCGATAAATCTGCGCTACCATCAGCGCTTTTTCGCTGCGATCCGCCAGCGGCACCTCATAGCGATGACCATCAGCCTGTAACGCCAGGGCGCTGAGTCCGCTGATGTTGTCTTTGCCGTCAATCACCAGCGTCAGCGCCACCTTGCTGACGTTTTCCGCCAGGCGATCGAGATCGAGCCGCAGTCGTACATGGCCTGGCTCAGTTTCCAGCACCACGGATCCGTTAGCGTTGCGTGGCTGGTTATAGAAAATCATCGACTCATCGGACAGCACCTTTTCGTCGCCGTTGAGCAGAAAAGCGGAGGCGTCGAGGTCGCTGGTGAAATGGGGATGAAAGGCGTAAGTCAGCTGCACTTCAAGCTGGCGGGTGGCCAGTACGGTATTCTGACCGGAGGTCAATTCCATAAGACATCCTCTGCAATATGGCCTGTTCAGGCAGATTGAGGGTAAAAAAAAGCCCTGTCCGGGGACAGGGCTCAGCAGCGTTATGCGTTATACGGACACGCCGTGCTGTTTAGCCAGCGCACTCAGGCCGCCGGCGAAGCCCTGGCCCACGGCCTTGAACTTCCACTCGTTGTTGTGACGATAAAGCTCACCGAACACCATCGCGGTTTCGGTGCTGGCATCTTCGGAGAGATCGTAGCGCGCGATTTCGGTGCTGTTATCTTCGTTGACGATGCGGATATAGGCGTTGGAGACCATGCCGAAGTTCTGCTTACGGGTTTCAGCATCATAGATGGTCACGGCGAACACCGCTTTTTTGATCTCAGCCGGAACGGCGTTCAGGTCGAATTTCACCTGCTCATCGTCGCCATCGCCTTCACCGGTGCGGTTATCGCCCTGATGCACCACGGAACCATCCGGGCTTTTGGCGTTGTTGAAAAAGACAAAATGTTGGTCAGACAGCACTTTGCCATCATCACCGACCAGAAATACCGAGGCGTCGAGGTCAAATGCAGAACCGTCGGTCACGCGTGAGTCCCAGCCCAGTCCGGCAACGATTTTGCTCAGGCCCGGTGCTTCTTTGGTCAGACTTACGTTACCGCCTTTGGTTAAAGATACAGCCATGGTGTCATTCCTCTTTGCTTGTGTGATGCCCGGAAAGCGTGCTTTCGCGGGCAATGTTTTACTGCAAATTCAATTATTACGATGCGTTGATACCGTACTGCGCACAGACCGACGCGAGTCCACCGGCATAACCCTGACCCACGGCGCGGAATTTCCATTCGCCGTTGTGACGATAGAGCTCGGCAAACAGCATCGCCGTCTCGGTGCTGGCATCTTCTGACAGATCGTAACGCGCCACTTCGTTGTTGGTGTCATCGTTGACCAGGCGAATAAACGCGTTGGCAACCTGACCAAAACTTTGACGGCGCGTCTGCGCATCATGAATGGTGACGACAAAAACGATTTTCGCGACTTCCGCCGGTACCTTGTTCAGTTCCACCACCAGTGATTCATCATCACCGTCGCCTTCGCCGGTACGGTTGTCACCGGTATGGGTGACCGAGCCGTCAGAAGAGCGCAGGTTGTTGTAGAAAATGAAATCGGCATCGCCGCGAACTTTGCCCGCGTCGGTCAGCAGAAAAGCTGACGCATCAAGGTCAAAGTCCTGGCCGTCGGTTGAACGCGTATCCCAGCCAAGGCCAAGGCGAACTTTTACCAGCGTCGGGTCCGCTTTAGCGAGTGAAACGTTACCGCCTTTGGAGAGAGTTACTGCCATGTTATTTTCCTCAATTAGTGGTTACGCCACAGTGCGTAATCGTTCATGTTAATCATATTTAATCGTGCAAATCTTCTTTCGGTTCAGCTTTGCCCGGGAACAGCAGGCTGGCAATGATACCCAGCGCCAGCACACCAATCACCACTAACAGACTTTGGGTGGCAGTAATGCCATAACCGTGATGGAAGAAGTGGTCAGTGGCATTCAGGCCCAGCTTAACGGCAATAAAGAACAGCAGCACGATAACGGCTTTTTCCAGGTGAACCAGATACTGCTTCAGCGCTTCCAGTACAAAGTACAGGGTACGCAGGCCAAGGATGGCAAACATCATGGCGCTATAAACGATCAGCGGTTCACGACTCACGGCGATCACCGCCGGAACAGAGTCGAAGGCAAACATAACATCTGAAAGTTCAACCACAGCCAGACAGAGCAGCATTGGCGTGGCATAACGTGCTGCTTTGCCTACGCGGCCGATTTTAACGTCGGCATTCTCTGGTTTTGCCAGTTCTTCATCCACTTCTTTCTGGCTGATGACAAAGGCGCTGCCTTTAAGTTTTGGCCAGATTGGATAAAAGCGTTTGACCATACGATAGGCAAGATGTTGTGAATAATCTTCAATTTCATCATCATCGCCGCCGCCTTTCAGCATCATTATCGCGGTCCAGCCAACGATAATCGCGAAGACCACTTCCACCCACGGGCCCAGTGACAGCAGGCTGGTACCGATTGCCACGAAGATGCCGCGGAACACGATAGCGCCGATGATGCCCCAGTACAGCACGCGGTGACGGAAGCGGTCCGGGATAGCAAACCACGAGAAGATCGCCATCATGACGAACAGGTTGTCGACCGACAGCACTTTTTCCAGCGCATAACCGGTAACGAACAGGCTGGCGACTTCAGCGCCATGATGAACATACAGGAAGCCGGCGAAAACGAACGCCATCAGGATCCAGAAAACGGACCATAAGGCGGCGCTTTTCAGGGTAATTGGCTTGTCATGACGGTGCATGAACAGGTCAATAAAAATGGCGCCGACCGACAGCAGTATGAAAACTGCGACAGTCTCAATCGGGAAGCCGATGTGAGTGGATTGCATGTGTTAAGCTCCAGGGTATTAAAAAAGTAATGCGGTCAGAGACCAAATTCCTGATCCTGAAAGCCCAGCGCGGCGATAATTTCACGCGCGTTGGCCTTTTCCTGATCGTCAAAATTGCCATCACTTTTGGCGACGGCGATACCAACACGAACGGCCAACTGCGCCTGCTCCGGCTTGCTTTTCAACGCCAAAATGTACTTCATCGTTTCGCCTTTACCGATCTCATGATCGAAATCGTACGAGCGAACTATTTTTTCAAACAGTGCGATGACCTCATTGGTGTCAAATACGCTCAGCTCCGGCGACGCGCGCAGAAAGCCGATCATTTTTTGTTTCTCTTCGGCGCTGACGCCATCGCTGGCGACGGCGATACGCGCGCAAACTGCGACCGTGCCTTCGAGAAAGGTTTTGTTTTTGTAACGGCCAACCTGTTTAGTCAGTTCGGCACGACCGCTGTTCAGACCATCTTTAAGCTTGTCAAAAAATCCCATTTTCCTGCCCTCTTTTGATTATTTTGAACCGGCTTTCCAGTTAAAGCCCCAGCCGAATGCTTCGTCCAGCTCTTTATGGCCACTGAAATAACGGTTAATGCGTTCCACGCGAATCGAACCGGCATCGTTCACCAGCCGCGCAATGGCGCACATGTTCTGGCGATTGTTGCCTTCCGTCAGGAAGGTTTCGATTGGCGGCTGATCCGGCATGTTAATGGTTACCACGCCGTCGGTATTTTCCCAGCTTGGTGCGCCCTGATAGATAAAAGCGAAGATCAACACTTCACGGATATCTTTCCACTGGCGACCGTTAATGTGCAGCCATTCGCCGTCACTTTTCGCGCCGGTGCGGTCATCGCCCTGCAACTCGACGAAAGGCTCACTGTTCATGCTGCCGAAATGGCTGCCCAGCGCCTGCACAATGGTGCGCTGGCCGTTATTCAGCTCAACGTAAGCGGCAAGATCGAGGTCAATGCCTTTGTTGCCACCGCCAAACACGCCGCCTAAAAAGCCTTTGGTTTTGGCCGGTGCCTGCGCTTTATTCCAGTTGAGGTTTACGCGAATCTGGCCGTAATCCTCTTTTTTCTGCAGGCTAATCGCCGGTTTCTCTTTGGTCAGCGAGACCTTGGAGAGGTTAACTTTTTTCTCTGCTGCCGGAGCCGGAGCCGGTGCGGCTTGTGCCGCAGCGGGCGCTGGTGTTGGATCGTCGGCGATATCGATGCCGAGATGCTCAGCCAGCGGCTGCAATCCACCGTTGAAACCCTGCGCCACAAAGCGGAATTTCCACTCATCGTGACGGCGGTAAATTTCACCGAGGATCAGCGCCGCTTCCTGCCTTCCGTTAACCTCAAGTGGACAGCTCAGCAGCATGGTGCCGCCCGCTTCAACCTGAATGGTCAGCGTGCCGAGGCCGCCAATAGTTTTACCGGCGTCGCAGGTGGCGGTAAATGCCACTTTCTGTACGTCCTGCTTCAGCTGCGGCAGGTTGACGGTAAACATCGTTTCGTTGCCGCTGGCGGAATAGCGAATGGTTCTGTCGTCGTTTTCGCGCTGGCCGTAGAACACCATGTCGCTGTCGCCGCGCACTTTGCCATTGTCGTAAAGACGAAATGACGAGGCATCAACCGGCGCGCCTGCTGATACACGAATAATCAGCGACTGCGTTGGAATCGGGGCATTGCCCCCAGGCGTCAGGTTCATGAGCGCACCACGGCGGAAGTGATGTCTGCCAGCATCTCCTCGATGGTCTTGCCACGTGAGGCGAGGCCGTGCGCGGTAAAGTTCCACTCACCGCCGCTGCGGCGCAGTGACGCGATAACGACCGCAGTGTGGTTGCCCTGCTCGGTGAGTTTATAGCGTGCCAACTCTTTGCCCTGCTGATCAACCACGCGGCAAAAAGCGTTATCCACTTCGTTAAAACTCTGTCCGCGGAAGCTGTTGACCGTCAGCACCAGATATTCAACGTTGGCTGGCAGGCGGCTGAGATCGGCCTTGATGTTTTCATCATCGCCATCGCCTTCGCCGGTTAAGTTGTCGCCGCTGTGCTGTACCGAGCCATCTTTTGACCGCAGCTGGCGGAACCAGACGGTGTCGATGACATTGCCGGCGCTGTCGAGCATAACGCAGCTGGCATCCAGATCGATGCTGTCGCTGCCGCCACCGAAAAGCCCGCCAAGAAATCCCTTTTTCTTGATCGGATCCCAGCCCAGGCCGAACTGAATGTGTGAAAGCGCGCTGCTCTGTTTAGCCAGCGAAACCGTCTGATTCTTCGTTAACGATACCATCATATCTCCTTACTGACAGGTTATAAGCGCCGTAGAAAACGTCGATTAATTTGAAACCATTTAAATCATAACATGAGGTTAACAGACTGCGTAGTCACAATCATCGTATGATAATGTAAAGAATTTAAAATATTGCTTTTAAAGCGAATTTACTTCGGAACTTGTCATTTAAAAACGGCTTTATCTGAAATAGCATTCCTCAGAGCGAATTTCAACCTTTGTTATCATAATATGATTGAATAATCCTCAGCTTGTGCTTACACTCCAGTCCGATAGATAACGACTTCTCACTTAAGGATTTTTAGCGCATGGTCTGTCAGCCCGCAATTTGGTTTATGGAGGGCGTCTCCTCACAAAAGGATATTCTCACCGCCGTGCAGCAGATTCGTGCTGCAGGCGATCACGCATTCCGCATTATTGCTTCGCACCGCACAGACCGGCCTGAAATTCTCTCTGAAGCGGATTATGCCTACCTTGAGCCTGCAAAAAGCGACGAGCTGCTCGCATTTATGAAGCGAGTCATCGAAAAGCATCAGGTTAAGGCGATCCACGCCGGAAAACGCGGCATGCTGCTGGAGAAGATGCGCGCACCAATTGAAGCGCTGGGCGTCCGGCTCTCAACCGGTGCCTACAGCCTGGATACCTTTGAGCTGGCAGATAACAAAGCGCGCTTCAGCGAAGAGATGGCGGCACGCGGCTTTGCGTCGGTGCCGTCGGTGCAGGCGAGCCGTCCAGCAGAAGTATCCGATGCCATCGCTCAGCTGGAAGCAGCGCAACAGCTGCCCTGCATCAAGCCGGTCACCGGCATTTATGGCATGGGTTTCTGGATCCTCAAGCGCTCCGCCAGCCAGCTGCAGGCGCTGAACAATCCTGATGCGCGCATCATTCATCCGGACATTTTCCTCACGGCGCTAACCGGTGCTGAAACCGCAGGCGAAACGCTGCCGCCGCAAATTGTCATGCCTTTTCTGCCTGGCCCGGAACATTCGGTCGATATGCTGGTGGAACAGGGCCGGGTGATCGCCGCGGTGGCGCGCAGTAAAAATGGCTCTGTGCAATCGCTGGAAAATCAGGGCCCTGCTTATCAACTGGCCGTGGCCTGTGCCGAGGCGCTGGGCGCAGATGGTCTGATTAACGTGCAGACCCGCAACGATCATCACGGCGAGCCGGTGCTGCTGGAAGCGAACCTGCGTCCCTCGGGCGGAATTGGCTATACTTTGCACAGCGGCATCAATCTGGCCGGCCTGTTTGCCCTGCGTCAGCTTGGGCTCATCAACGACGATGACACTGCGGCGCATCTGGCAAATTTTTCCCCTCTGAAAGTCATTTCCACTCACGGCGTAAAACCGCTGCCGGTTTCTGGCCTCAGTGCGCTCGATGACGTTTCCACGCAGAAATAAGGCATAACAATGACACTGCAAGCATCACACATTTATCGCCGTGAATTGGCGACCGGCACCCTGACCGTTACCACCGACAGCGATATCGAACTGGAAAGCTTGTTTGATATCGCCGAGCGTCGAAACCCCAAGCGCGCCTTTCTGTTTGTCAGCAAGGTGCTGGGCCGACATATTCCGGTGGCGCCGCATCTGATGCAGCAGCGCTACAGGGAGCTGGCGGCAAAAATACCCGCCGATCTGCCTGGGCCAGTGCTGTTTATCGGCATGGCTGAAACCGCGGTTGGCCTGGCGGCGGGCGTCTTTCGCGAAGCCAGTAAAACCCTTGACGCGCCGGTGCTGTTGACCAGCACACGCCATCCGGTTGACGGCGAACTGCTGTGTGAATTCAAAGAGAACCACAGCCACGCCACCGATCATCTGATCTACAAGCCTCAGGATCCACAACTGCGTGAGCGCATGCTGCAGGCGCGTACGCTGGTGCTGATTGATGATGAAGCCACGACCGGCAATACCTTTTATAACCTGCTGCAGGCGTTACAGGCGGCGGGGCTCGATCGGTTGAGTAAAGTCGTGACCGTCACGCTGACCGACTGGAGTCAGGATAGCCTGACCACACGCTGTGCGCTGCCGGTAGAGGGGGTGGCGCTGGTAAAAGGCGGCTGGCAATGGGCGCCCCGGCCCGATGCGCCATTACCGGAGATGCCTGCGGTTAACGTTACCGCGCGCGGCGCCGTGCCAATTTCCCGCCGCCAGGATTGGGGGCGCCTCGGCATGCTGGAAAGTCAGGCAGCGCTGGGCGCGGCGCTCACGACTGAACGCGGCGAGAAAATTTTAGTGCTGGGTTCCGGTGAGTTCGTCTGGCAGCCGTTTCTGCTCGCCGAGCGTCTGGAACAAGCGCAGGCCGACGTGCGTTTTGGTTCGCTAACGCGTTCACCTATCGCGCAGGGTATGGCGATCGCCTCAGCGATCACGTTTACCGATAATTACGGTCTTGGCATGCCAAACTTTGTGTATAACGTCGCGCATCAGCGGTTTGATCGGGTGATTGTCTGCGTGGAAACGCCGATCGATTCCGTCTGTCCGACGCTGCTCCGCGAGTTGGCTAACGTAGCCCCGCGCGTTGAGGTGGTGAGCTATGCATAATCTGCCCGCCCTGCCGGTTGCGTTATGTGACCTCGACGACACGCTGTTCCAGACGCTGCGTAAAATGCGCGATGAAACGCATCAGGAGCCGGTGCGTGTCGGCGCTTACGACCGCGAACTGCAACCACGCAGTTTCATGTCTGCCGAACAGGCGATGATGGTGGACTGGCTGCTCGCCACCGCCGAGTTGATTCCGGTTACCGCGCGCGGTACCGAAGAGACCGCCCGCGTGGCAATTCCGTTTACCTCGTGGAAGGTCATGACGCACGGCGCGGTGATTGCACGCCCGGACGGCACCATCGACCCGGAGTGGCAGGATATCGTGTTAACCGCGCTCGGCCAGCTGCACGAACGACTGGTAAGTTATCGCCAGCTGTTGAGCGATCGGCTGGACACGGAAGGACTCAACGCCTGGTGCCGCATGAACGTCGAATATGGCGGCACGCCGATCTACTTTGTGATGAAGCATCGCGACAGTACCCGCATTGAGGAACTCTATGCGTTCAACCAACGCATGATGGCGGAACTCGATACCACTGACTTCTATATTCATCAAAACGGCAACAACGTTGCCTGGATCCCGCACTGCATTCAGAAAGGATTAGCGGTGCAATGGCTGCTGGCAAAATTGCGCAACGAGCGCGGTGCGTTTCCGGTGATGGGATTGGGCGACAGCCTGAGCGATCACAGTTTCATGCAGCATTGCCACTGGTTCGGCATGCCCGCGCGCAGCCAGTTCGCGGCGGCGATCGATCGTCAGCTTTTTACGGGGGATCGGCATGAAAAATAATGAGCGCGAACCGTTCCACGGCGCCTATCTGCCTGGTGACGTCGATTTTCTGTTGACGCCGATGGTGCTGGAAATGACGCCGGTGGATGAGAAGGAGAAGCTTATCCAGAGCGGCGCGAAACACTACTCCGATATGCTCAGCCAGGAACCGCCGCCCAGTGCCCAACATCTTGAACTGTTCGGCAAAGCGCTGGACAGCGGTGCCGATCGCCTGGCACGTGAAGTACAGGTGCTGGCCAATGCGTTAGTCGAACAGTTTGGCGATACGCCGGTGGTGCTGGTCAGCCTGGTGCGGGCAGGCGTGCCGCTGGGCGTGATGCTGCAGCGCGCGTTGTCTGACATGGGCCGCGAAGCGCATCACTACGGCATCAGTATTATTCGCGATCGCGGCATCGACAGCGCCGCGCTGGATCTGATTGAAGCGCGTCACGGCACCGCTGGCATCGTCTTTGTCGATGGCTGGACCGGTAAAGGCGCAATTACTGGCCAACTGATTGCCAGCCTGAAAGATCGCGCAGGCTATCCCGCGGCACCGCGGCTGGTGGTGCTTGCCGATCCGGCGGGCTGCGCCTGGCTGGCGGCATCGGACGACGACTGGCTGATTCCGTTTGGCATCATGGGCGCGCCGGTATCCGGCATGGTTTCACGTTCTGTCTGGACGGAAAGCGGTTTTCACGGCTGCGTGCACTGTGCGCATTTGGGTGAGTTTGATTGCAGCCTGATGCTGGTTGACACCGTCGATCGCTTTCGCCGCGCGCTGGCTGTGGCCTCGCTGCCTGCAATTACCCCGCTCTCCACCCAGCAGGATGGACAGCGCAGCCTCAGCATTCAGGTGGTCAGCACGCTGGCCAGCCGTTTTCACATCGACAGCGTTAATCGCATTAAGCCGGGCATCGCCGAAGCGACACGTGCGGTGCTGCGCCGCGTGCCGGAGCATGTGCTGGTGCGCAGCAAAAGCGATCCTGACGTTGCGCTGCTGGTTTATCTGGCAGAGAAAAAAGGCATCGCCATTCTCGAAGTAGGCGATCTGCTAGGCCGTTACCGCGCGGTGACCATAATCAAAAAGGTGGCGTGATGAAAAAAACACTTTCTCCTTTCATGCTGGGCGCGACGCTCTATATGCCCGCAACCCGTGACGATCTCGCGGAAATTATTCTGCACGGAAAAATCCCGGAGCTGCGCTCGCTGGTGGTTTGTCTGGAAGACGCGGTCAGCGAAGAGGATGTCGGGCTGGCGATGAGCAATCTGCATCATCTGCTGGCGGAACTGATTCAGGCCTCACCGGCTACAGACGCCGCCGCCCGCCCGCTGGTGTTTATTCGCCCGCGCAATGAGGCGATGGCGCGTGAGCTGGTGGCGCACTACGTGCTGGAAGGCGTTGACGGTTTCGTTTTGCCTAAGTTTACCCGCGAGAATTTACCGGCCTGGTGGAATATCGTCGGCGGCACGCACCTGGCGATGATGCCAACGCTGGAAACGCGCGATGTCTATGACGTCGTGCAGATGACCGCGCTGGCGGAAGCGCTGGAGCAGCATCCCTGCCGGGAGCGCATTATCGCCCTGCGCATCGGCGGCAACGATTTGATGAGCGTGATCGCCCTGCGCCATCCGCGCAACCTGACGCTCTATGACGGACCGATGGGCTACGTGGTCAAAATGTTGGTAGCGGTCTTTGCTTCGCGCGGCTTTTCGCTAACGGCTCCGGTGTGCGAGCAGATTGATAACACCGAGCTGCTAGCGCAGGAAGTGGCGCTGGATATGGCGCACGGGCTGGTCGGCAAAACCGCGATCCATCCGGCGCATCTGGAGATCATTCACCGGGCGCTGATGGTGGAAAAGGATGACTATGAGGATGCCCTGCGCATTCTCAACTCCACCCAGGCGGTGTTTAAATCACAGGGCGCCATGTGCGAACCGGCAACGCACCGCAGCTGGGCCTCCGCGGTGCTCGAGCGCTCAAAATATTGCGGCATCGCCAAGCAGTTCGAAAACGTTATTTTTGCATCGCGCCAGTAATGCCGCGTCTTTTCCTTTTACAGGGTGTGTTATGTCTTTGAGCGCAAAACAGTACAGACAATACAAACTTATCGTTTTGCTGAGTACGGGAAAGCCCGTGAGCAAGGAGACGCTATTTCACGAGCTGGATTGTTCAGAACCGACGTTTAACCGCGATTTACGCGACGTGCGGGAAGAGTTTCAGGCCGAAATTCGCTTTCATAAAACCACCGCGCGCTATCAGCTGGTTGCCGCAGGCGCGCTGACGCCGAAGCTGGTGCGCCATATGCGCGAAGCGCTGGCCGTACATGAGCAAAACGCCCCCAGCGGCCAGAGCGGCGGCGTAATCCTGGCGAAAGAGGGCAAAAAACCGGTTTCGCTGTCGCTGCGCTTTTCGGTGATTCGCAAAATTGAACGTTATGCCCATCGCAGCGGGTTAAACCGTAGTCAGGTGGTGGAATGGCTGGTTGATGAATACCTGAGCGGCAAAGCGGATAAATAACTGCTCATTCCGCCCCCGCGCGCGCTTTTACCCTCTGCTCGCGGGTTCGCTGCGGCAAAACCCCATTAACGCTGGCGTTTTTTCCTGGCGCCAGGTTTGCCAGGATGGAAGCCGCAGCCGATTTACGCTGCGCTTTTCCACGAGGCGACCGGATGAAAATACAGAGATTACCCCTGCTGATGTTGTTGATCGCGACAACGCTGCTGGCCCCCTTTACCCTGCTCGCCCGACCCACGCTTGAGCCACTCGGCCCGAATATCGCCGACATCGGCTCGGCCTGGTATCATTTCCAAACCACCACCCTGCGTTCGGCCGATGGCCAGCGACGCTACAAGGTATGGCTGGGCATTCCGCGTAAGCCTGCTCCGCCGCACGGTTATCCGGTGCTCTATATGCTGGACGGCAATGCCGCGATGGCGCGTATTACTGAAGCGCAGCTGAAAGCGATGACAAAGGGATCGCCGCCGGTGCTGGTAGCGGTTGGCTATGACACGCCATTGCCGTTTGATGTCAGGGCGCGCTCACGCGATTACACGCCGCCCGCCGCCAGCGGATCGCCGGTTGTCGAACACGGACGTTATCCCGGTGGCGGCAGCGAGGCGTTTCACCAGCTACTGCTGACGCAAATTGTGCCGTGGGCAGAACAGCGTGCCACCAGCGATGCGCGCAAACGCGCACTGTGGGGCCACTCTTTCGGCGGGCTATTTGTGCTGGATACGCTATGCCGCTCGTCCTGGTTTCACGACTACTTTGCCGCTGCGCCATCACTCGGCTGGGGCAATCAACGTATTATGCAGCGCCTCTCGGCCTGTACCTCATCGCAGCTGGCCGACAAACGCCTGTTTTTGATGATCGGTGATGGAAAAAGCGATCGCCACGACGGGCCGGGCGCGCCAGGGCAACCGGCAGAGCCGCAGCTTATTAAACGCCTGCAACGGCAGGGAGCCACACTGCAACCCATCCGTTATCCCGGCAAGACGCACGGTGAGCTGTTTCCGGCCTCACTGCAGGATGCATTGCAAAAAATATCGCGGTAACCTGTGGCGATGAAATTTCCTTTTTATCCAGAATCTGCGCGGATAAAAATCAGCTACCTTTAAGGCACCACCGGCCTGATGCCGCTTTACGACTAACAGGGAGATACGTGAAAAAAGTCCTCAGCACTTTTCTGCCACTCTATACCACCACACTTCTGATGCTTTTGGGCTCTGGCCTGCTGACCACTTACGTCTCTCTGCGCCTGGCGCACGAGCAGGTCAACGGCACCCTGATCGGGGCGATTACCGCAGCTAACTATGTGGGCCTGGTGATCGGCGGCAAAGTCGGCCATAACCTGATCGCCCGCGTCGGCCATATTCGCGCTTACGTCTCCTGCGCCGGCATTATTACCGCCTCCGTTATCGGCCACGGTCTGAGCGATGCCATTCCGGTGTGGGTCTTTTTGCGCCTGATTATCGGCCTGTGCATGATGTGTCAGTACATGGTGCTGGAGAGCTGGCTTAACGATCAGGCGGAATCGTCGCAGCGGGGCCTGATTTTTGGCTTTTATATGGTGGCCACCTATCTCGGTTTGAGCGGCGGACAGGCGATTTTGATGGTGGAAAGCGGCTTCGGCATCGGCACATTGCTGATTGTCGCGCTCTGCTTTGCCCTCTGCCTGGTGCCGATTGCGCTGACCACCCGCACCAACGTGCAGGCGATGTCACCGGCACCGATGGAGCTAATCTACTTTATCCGCGTCATTCCTAAGCTGCTGACCATTACGCTGGTAACCGGCATGGCGATTGGGGCGTTCTACGGTATGGCGCCGGTGTATTCCAGCGGGCTAGGGTTTTCAACCCAGCAAACCGGCTTGTTTATGGGATTAACGATTTTTGCCGGACTGATTTCCCAGTTTCCTTTGAGCTGGCTGTCGGATCGCTACGATCGCCAGAAGTTGCTGTTCAGCATCGCGCTGCTGTTTGCCGTGGCTTGTCTGCCGCTGGCGCTGTTGCAACATCTCAGCTTTTACTGGCTGTTAGGCATCGCTTTCCTGGCAAGCATGGTGCAGTTTTCACTCTATCCGCTGATTGTGGCACTGGCTAACGATCAGATCACTGCCGAACGCCGCGTTTCGCTGACCGCCTGTTTGTTGATGGCCTTTGGCGTCGGTGCCAGTATTGGGCCAATGGTCACCGGTGCGCTGATGCAGCCTTTTGGCAGCAACATGCTCTATCTCTTTTTCGCCCTGTGCGCGGCGGCGATAGCGCTGTTGAGCCGCAGCAGCGGTCATGCACATGCGCCAACCAATGAAGCGCCGATTCCACACGTGGTGATGCCAGACAGCCTCGCCACCTCGCCGCTGGGCGTGGCGCTGAATCCGGCGGTGGAAGAAGAGGTGATTCAGGCCACCATGATGAACGATGAGCCTGAAGCCGAAGCGGAAACCTCAACCGAAGAAGAAGAGACGCCAACGGAACCTAAACCGTAGCGGATCGGGTCATTAACCCCGCCCTGAACAACGACTGCTCAGGGCTTTTTTTCGCCTGCTGTCACGATCTCAATAACCAACCGCACCTGGGTTTTACCCACATGATGTTTTCGCCGTAATGGATGATAAAGCGTTCAGAATAAGGTGAAATCCCCTGATGACCTTGTGGATTGGCGCATTAATAAAAAATGTACTCTTCTTTTGTTTATCCTCCTGTCCAACTTTCAGTGATAAAGCGCTGACGAATCGCCATCGATTAGTTAACAACACGTTCGCCTGCGCTCTAAATAAAGCGCAGGCGATCCCTAAGGAAAAAGGACATGCACAATCTTACCTGATCTCACCATTATTCCCTGTTTGGCCTTGCTGAATAATCGGCTCGGTGCCGATTTCTTATTAGTGGTTTATTTAATAGTATGATGTAACTAATGCCGTTAACTTCCCTGGCCCGACGGCGTTATCTCAGCTTACCGCTGCATTGCGCTTCGCCATTATCCGCAAGCAAAGCAGCAGATTAACGCTGAAGTCCCTCACTGTGACAGCGCCGCAATGTAGGATAAAACCCTTGTTCGCTTGATTCCTGTCAACAATTCGGCACGCCTTTTACCCCACACTTCTCCGCAACCTCATGCTGCCCAGGCGAGCGGCAGCATGATCGCGCTTTACCTCTTTTTTTCACCATCAGGAGCCTGTCGTGAGCGTAAAAAATCATCCCAAAACATCACTCCTGCAGGAGTGGCATCCGGAAGATCCACGCTTCTGGCAACAGCAGGGAAAGCAGGTCGCCCGGCGAAATCTCATCATTTCAGTCAGTGCCTTGTTGCTGGCTTTCTGCGTATGGATGTTGTTCAGCACCGTGGCGGTCAATCTCAATCGCGTCGGCTTTAACTTTTCAGTAGATCAGCTCTTCCTGCTAACCGCCCTGCCCGCGCTCTCCGGCGCGCTGTTTCGCGTGCCTTACTCATTTATTGTGCCGGTGCTGGGCGGTCGTCTCTGGACGGTAATCAGCACCGCGATTCTGGTAGTGCCCTGCCTGTGGCTCGGCTTTGCGGTGCAGGATCCCGCTACGCCGTATGAGGTGTTTATCGTGATTGCACTGATGTGCGGATTGGCGGGCGCGAACTTCGCCTCCAGCATGGGCAATATCAGCCTGTTCTATCCCAAACAGCGGCAGGGATTCGCGCTTGGCGTGAATGGCGGCCTTGGCAACCTCGGCGTCAGCGTGATGCAGCTGGTCGCCCCGCTGGTGATCACCATTCCGTTTCTCAGCGGCGGCGTGACCCTCGACGGTGGCACAACATTATGGCTGGCTAACGCTGCCTGGATTTGGGTGCCGCTGCTCATTGCTGCATCGCTGGCTGCCTGGTTCGGCATGAATGACATTGCCGGCATGCGTGCCTCGCTGCGCGATCAGCTGCCGGTGCTGAAAGTTAGCCACTTGTGGATCCTCGGCCTGCTCTATCTTGCCACCTTTGGCTCCTTTATCGGCTTTTCTGCCGGTTTTGCCATGCTGGCGAAAACCCAGTTTCCGCGGGTTGAAATTACCCATCTGGCCTTTTTTGGCCCGCTGCTCGGCGCGCTGGCGCGTTCAGCGGGCGGCATGCTGTCAGATAAGTTTGGCGGTGTGCGTGTCACCACCCTCAACTTCCTGCTGATGACGCTGTTCTGCGCCCTGCTGTTTCTGACCCTGCCTGGCGCCTATGCCGCCTCATTCTTCAACTTTTACATGGTGTTCATGGGGCTGTTTTTAACCGCCGGGTTGGGTAGCGGGTCAACCTATCAAATGATCGCGGTGATCTTCCGCCAGCTCACTCAGGAAAAAATGCTGGCCCGCGGCCACAGCGTGGACGAAGCGCAGCACGCGGCGGTGACCGACACTGCCGCCGCGCTGGGTTTCATCTCGGCGCTGGGTGCCATCGGCGGATTTTTTATTCCTAAAGCCTTTGGTACCTCGCTGGCGATGACCGGTTCGCCGGTCGGGGCGATGAAAATCTTCCTGATTTTCTACCTCACCTGCCTGGCGATCACCTGGTTGATCTATGGCCGTCGCAAAGCGGCTCACTAACCGGCTGGTTCGGTTTTGAATACACGACAAACGGCAATGCCGACTGGAGAAGCGTCATGAGTAAACTTCTTGATCGCTTTCGCTATTTCAAACAGAAAGGTGAAAGTTTTGCTGACGGACAGGGCCAGGTCTGGCACACCAACCGTGACTGGGAAGATGGCTATCGCCAGCGCTGGCAGTTCGACAAAGTGGTGCGCTCCACGCACGGCGTTAACTGCACCGGCTCCTGTAGCTGGAAAATCTATGTGAAAAACGGCCTCGTCACCTGGGAAACGCAGCAGACTGACTATCCGCGTACCCGCCCTGACCTGCCGAACCATGAGCCGCGCGGCTGCCCACGTGGCGCCAGTTACTCCTGGTATCTTTATAGCGCCAACCGGCTGAAATATCCGCTGATGCGTAAGGCGCTGTTGGAGCTGTGGCGCGAAGCGCTGGCACAGCATGCCGATCCGGTAGAAGCCTGGAACGCCATCGTCACCGACAGCCAAAAGAGCCAGACCTATAAGTCCCAGCGCGGCCGCGGCGGTTTTGTGCGCGCCAGCTGGCAGGAGATGAACACGCTGATCGCCGCCGCCAATATCTGGACGGTTAAACATTATGGTCCCGACAGGGTCGCTGGCTTTTCGCCAATCCCGGCGATGTCGATGGTCTCGTACGCGGCGGGAACCCGTTATCTTTCGCTGATTGGCGGCACCTGCCTGAGCTTTTATGACTGGTATTGCGATTTACCGCCCGCTTCGCCGATGACCTGGGGCGAGCAGACCGACGTGCCGGAATCCGCTGACTGGTTCAACGCGGGCTACATCATCGCGTGGGGTTCCAACGTGCCGCAAACGCGCACGCCGGATGCGCACTTCTTCACCGAAGTGCGTTACAAAGGCACCAAAACCGTGGCCGTTACGCCCGACTATTCTGAAGTCGCTAAGCTCAGCGATCGCTGGTTGGCACCAAAACAGGGCACCGACAGCGCCCTCGCGCTGGCGATGGGCCATGTGATTCTTAAAGAGTTTCACTTACAGCAACCCAGCGACTATTTCATCAACTATGCCCGTCAATACACCGATATGCCGATGCTGGTGGTGCTGGAACCTCGCGACAACGGCAGCTATGCGCCGGGTCGCCAGCTGCGCGCCGCCGACCTGCTGGATAACCTTGGCGAAGAGAACAATCCGCAGTGGAAAACCGTGGCCTGTAATCAGCTCGGTGAACTGGTTGTGCCCAACGGATCGATCGGTTTCCGCTGGGGTGAAAAGGGAAAATGGAATCTGGAACCGAAAGCGGCAGGCAGCGCCATCGAACTGCGGCTCAGCCTGCTGGATGAGCACGACGCGGTGCTGGAAGTGGGCTTCCCCTATTTTGGCGGTCTGGAAAACCCGCATTTCCGCCACGTTACCCAGCAGGAAATTCTGCTGCACAAGCTGCCGGTGAAATACCTGACGCTGAAAGATGGCCGACAGGTGGCGGTTACGTCGGTATACGATTTAACCCTCGCCAACTACGGCATCGATCGCGGTCTGGATGATGCCCACTGCGCGGCGGACTACAGCGACGTGCGCGCCTATTCACCCGCATGGGCAGAGCAGATTTGCGGCGTGCCACGCCAGCAAATTGAAACCATTGCCCGCGAATTTGCCGCCACCGCGCATAAAACGCACGGTCGCTCAATGATCATTCTCGGTGCCGGTATCAACCACTGGTATCACATGGACATGACCTACCGGGCGTTGATCAACATGCTGGTGTTCTGCGGCTGCGTTGGCCAGAGCGGCGGCGGTTGGGCGCACTATGTCGGCCAGGAGAAACTGCGGCCACAAACCGGCTGGGCACCGCTGGCCTTTGCCCTTGACTGGACACGCCCGCCGCGCCAGATGAACAGCACCTCATTTTTCTACAATCACGCCAGCCAGTGGCGCTACGAGAAATTGCAGGTAAAAGAGCTGCTGTCGCCGCTTGCCGATCCCCAGCACTATTCCGGTCACCTGATCGATTTTAACGTGCGCGCCGAACGCATGGGCTGGCTGCCCTCTTCGCCGCAGCTCAACATCAATCCGCTGCAAATTGCCGCCCGCGCTGAACAGGCGGGCCAGACGGCGGAAGCCTGGACCGCCGACGCGCTGAAATCGGGTGCGCTGCGCATGGCCAGCGAACAACCCGACAGCGGCAGCAACCATCCGCGCAACCTGTTTGTCTGGCGCTCCAACCTGCTCGGCTCCTCCGGCAAAGGGCATGAATACATGCTGCGTTATCTGCTGGGCACAGAGAGCGGCGTACAGGGTCAGCCGCAGGACGATGATGCGCTGATGCCGGAAGAGGTGGAGTGGCGCGACAGCGCGCTGGAAGGCAAGCTCGATCTGCTGGTAACGCTCGATTTCCGCATGTCCAGCACCTGCCTGTTTTCAGATATCGTACTGCCGACCGCCACCTGGTATGAAAAAGATGACATGAACACTTCGGACATGCATCCCTTTATCCATCCGCTGTCAGCGGCGGTCGATCCCGCCTGGGAATCGAAAAGCGACTGGGAGATTTATAAAGGCATCGCGCAGCGCTTCTCGCAGCTCTGCGTCGGCCATTTAGGGGAAGAGACCGACGTGGTGCTACAGCCGATTCAGCATGATTCCCCGGCTGAGCTGGCGCAGGGCGGCGACATTCTCGACTGGAAAAAAGCGCAGTGCGACCTGCTGCCGGGAAAAACCGCGCCACACATTATCAGCGTGAAACGTGATTATCCCGCCACCTATGAGCGCTTCACCTCGGTTGGCCCGTTGCTGGAGAAACTGGGCAACGGCGGCAAGGGCATCAGCTGGAACACCGACAAAGAGGTCGATCTGCTGCGACGGCTCAATTACGTCAAGGCGGACGGTCCGGCGAAAGGCCAGCCGCAGATCAACAGCGCCATCGATGCCGCCGAAGTGATCCTGACGCTGGCACCGGAAACCAACGGTCAGGTGGCGGTTAAAGCCTGGCAGGCGCTGAGCCAGATGACCGGGCGTGAGCACGCGCACCTGGCGCTGCCGAAGCAGGAAGAGAAAATCCGCTTCCGTGATATTCAGGCACAGCCGCGCAAAATCATCTCCAGCCCAACCTGGTCCGGGCTGGAAGATGAACACGTCTCTTACAACGCCGGTTACACCAACGTGCATGAGCTGATCCCGTGGCGCACCCTGAGCGGCAGGCAGCAGCTCTATCAGGATCATCCATGGATGCGTGCCTTTGGCGAAAGCCTGGTGGTGTATCGTCCGCCGGTGGATACGCGCAGCCTCGCCGATCTCAAACATATTCCATCGAATGGTTTCCCGGAAAAGGCGCTGAACTTCCTGACGCCGCACCAGAAATGGGGCATTCACTCCACCTACAGCGACAACTTGCTGATGCTGACGCTGTCGCGCGGCGGGCCGATTGTCTGGATGAGCGAAGCGGATGCGCGTGAGCTGGGCATCGAAGACAACGACTGGATCGAAGCGTTTAACGCCAACGGTGCGTTGACCGCCCGCGCGGTGGTGAGCCAGCGCGTTCCCGCAGGCATGACCATGATGTATCACGCCCAGGAACGACTGATGAACATCCCCGGTTCAGAAGTCACCGGCATGCGAGGCGGCATTCACAACTCGGTGACCCGCGTCTGCCCGAAACCGACGCATATGATTGGTGGTTATGCGCAGCTTGCTTACGGCTTTAACTACTACGGCACCGTCGGCTCAAACCGCGATGAGTTTATCCTCGTGCGTAAAATGAAGCAGGTCAACTGGCTGGATGATGAAGGCCGCGATCAGGTTCAGGAGGCAGTGAAATGAAAATACGCTCACAGATCGGCATGGTGCTAAACCTGGACAAATGCATCGGTTGCCACACCTGTTCGGTGACCTGCAAAAACGTCTGGACCGGACGCGAAGGCATGGAGTACGCCTGGTTCAACAACGTCGAGACCAAACCGGGCCTCGGCTATCCTCACGCGTGGGAGGATCAGGAACGCTGGAAAGGCGGCTGGATCCGTAAAATCAACGGTCAGCTGGTGCCGCGCCTGGGCAGCCGCTCGGCGGTGCTGTCGAAAATTTTCGCCAATCCGGTGGTGCCCGGCATCGATGATTATTACGAGCCGTTCACCTACGACTATCAGCATCTGCATACTGCCAAAGCGGGAAAACATCAGCCCACAGCACGTCCACGATCGCTGATCAGCGGGCAGCGCATGGATAAAATTGTTGGTGGTCCCAACTGGGAGGAGCTGCTGGGCGGCGAATTCAGCAAGCGTGCGGCCGATCAGAACTTCAAGGCGATGCAGACCGAGATCTACGGTCAGTTTGAAAACACCTTCATGATGTACCTGCCGCGCCTGTGCGAGCACTGTCTTAATCCTGCCTGCGCCGCCACCTGCCCCAGCGGCGCCATTTATAAGCGCGAAGAAGATGGCATTGTGCTGATCGACCAGGATAAATGCCGCGGCTGGCGACTCTGCGTCAGCGGCTGCCCGTACAAGAAAATCTACTTCAACTGGAAAAGCGGCAAATCTGAGAAGTGTATTTTTTGCTATCCGCGCATTGAATCAGGCATGCCCACCGTCTGTTCGGAAACCTGCGTTGGCCGTATCCGCTATCTCGGCGTGTTGCTTTACGATGCCGACAAAATCACCGAGGCGGCCAGCACCGACAGCGAGCAGCAGCTGTATGAACGCCAGTGCGATGTATTCCTCGATCCAAACGATCCGGCGGTGATCGACGAGGCGCTGCGTCAGGGCATTACGCAAAACGTCATTGATGCCGCGCAGGCGTCGCCGGTGTGGAAGCTGGCGATGGAGTGGAAACTGGCACTGCCGCTGCACCCGGAATACCGCACGCTGCCGATGGTCTGGTATGTGCCGCCGTTGTCACCGGTGCAGTCGGTGGCCGACAGCGGCGTGCTGGAAGCGGCAAACAGCGTGTTGCCCAACGTCGAGAGCCTGCGCATTCCGCTGCAGTATCTTGCCAATATGCTGACCGCGGGCGACACCGCGCCGGTGCTGCGCGCCCTGAAGCGTATGATGGCGATGCGCCATTTTAAACGCTCGCAAACGGTAGAAGGCGTGACCGATCGGCGGGCGCTGGATGAGGTCGATCTCAGCGAGGCGCAGGCCGAAGAGATGTATCGCTATCTCGCCATCGCCAACTACGAGGATCGCTTTGTCATTCCCACCAGCCACCGCGAGCTGGCGCGCGATGCCTTTCCAGAGCGCAACGGCTGCGGCTTCAGCTTTGGCGACGGCTGCCACGGCAGCGACAGCAAATTTAACCTGTTCAACAGCCGCCGGATTGATGCCATCAACGTCGGCACGAATAAAGCAGGAGGTGAATAGTGGCCATCCTGAAACTGATCGGCTTGCTGCTGGAGTACCCCGACGACGCTATCTGGCAGCATCAGGACGAAGTGATTGGCCTGGCGACCGAACAGCAGCCTGCGCTGCTGCCGTTTATTCGCCGTTACCTCGCCACGCCACCGCTGGAGATGCAGGCCGACTGGTGTGCGCTGTTTGAACGCGGCCGCGCTACCTCGCTGCTGCTGTTTGAACATGTGCATGCGGAATCACGCGATCGCGGCCAGGCGATGGTCGACCTGCTGGCGCAGTACGAACAGGCGGGACTGGTGCTGAACTGCCGCGAACTGCCTGACTATCTGCCGCTCTATCTGGAATATCTCAGCCTGCTGGATGATCGGGCGGCGCAGCAAGGGCTGTTGGATGTGGCGCCGATTCTGGCTCTGGTCGGAGGCCGTCTGCGTGAACGCGACAGCGACTTTCATCAGCTGTTTGACGCGCTGCTCAGCCTGTCAGAAAGCCCGCTGCGCAGCGAAAGTATGGCGCAGCAGGTGGCCGGCGAAGCGCGGGATGATACGCCCGCTGCGCTGGATGCAGTGTGGGAAGAGGAGCAGGTGAAGTTCATGGCCGACAAAGGGTGCGACGCCGCTGCGCAGCAGCATCAGCAACGTTTCCGCGACGCCGTTTCGCCGCAGTATCTTGATCTCTCTGGGCAAGGAGTTCGCTAATGCACTATCTCAACGTGTTGTTTTTCGACATCTATCCCTATCTGTGCGGCACGGTTTTTCTGCTGGGCAGTTGGTTGCGTTACGATTACGGCCAGTACACCTGGCGCGCCTCGTCGAGCCAGATGCTGGACAAACAAGGCATGCGCTTCGCCTCAAACGTCTTTCACATCGGCATCATCGGCATCTTTTTTGGTCACCTGTTCGGCCTGCTGACGCCACACTGGATGTATGAGCCTTTTCTGGCCATCGCCACCAAGCAGAAGCTGGCGATGATGGCGGGCGGCGTCTTTGGCCTGATGACGCTGGTGGGGGGTTTTCTGCTGCTGAAAAGGCGGCTGTTTAACCCGCGCATCCGCGTGACGTCAACCCGCGCCGACATTGTGATCCTCGGTATTCTGGTCCTTCAGGCGTCGCTGGGGCTGATCTCGATTATTTTTTCGATGCAGCATCTGGATGGCATCGGCATGATGAAGCTGGTGGGCTGGGCGCAGGCGGTTGTCACCTTTCAGGGCAACGCCTCACGCTGGCTGGATGGCGTGGAGTGGATCTATCGCGTGCACCTGATTCTTGGCATGACGATTTTTCTGGTGTTTCCCTTTACCCGTCTGGTGCACGTCTGGAGTGCGCCGCTGGAGTATCTTACCCGCCGTTATCAGGTGGTTCGCGCGCGCCGCTAACGCGCTATGCCGCCCGCAAAGAGCCGGGCGGCAACCGCTCAGCCGTGCTGCGTGCGCCGTTTAATATTGGCAGAAAGATGGCGCACCGGCTGGCTTACCGTTTTGCCTTCTATTAAATCCCCGATAATTTCAAAGCAGTTCCACGCCAGCTGGCGATTATCCTGCACGATGGAGTCGATGCGCAGCGTCAGGGCATCATAAAGATAGTGATCGTCAAAACTGCTCAGGCGAATTTCGGCAGCAAGATGGCCATGCTGCGTCAGGTAGCGCAGCACGCCTTCCTGTAAGCCACACGCGGCGCAGAAGATCGCCTGCGGCAGGCGGCCAAGCCGCATCACCAGTTCCGCGAACATCTCATAGCCGGAGCTGGCGGTGTAATGGCCGTGAATAATCCATTCCGGTTTGGCACTGATGCCTGCCCTTTCCAGTCCAAGGTGAAAACCGGTAAGGCGGTCACGGGTCGGTGAGATGCGCGGCTGACCGCCAAGAAAGTAAATTTCCTCAAGACCGTCAGCGGCAATTTCCGCGATCAGCCGGGCGGTGGGCTCGATGGAATCGGTGATCACCAGCGGCAGTGACGAATCATTAAAATGACGGTCAAACAGCACCACCGGCACCTGTTTGCTGATGCGTTGATAATCGGCGTCGTTGAGCATGCTGGAGGCGACGATCAGGCCATCAACCTGACGCTGGATCAGGTTGTTGACCGCCAGCGTTTCCTGGCTGGTATTTTCATCGGTGCAGGCGATCAGCAGCTGAAGCCCGGCATCGCGGCACAGGGTTTCCAGGGCATGGGAGAAAGTGGCAAAACCGTGGTTGGTCATTTCCGGCACCACTAAACCGATGGTATCGGTGCGGCTGGAACTCAGCGCCCGGGCGTGCACGCTGGGCTGGTAATTTGCCATGCGCGCCACCTTCATGACCCGCTCCTGCGTCGATTCAGACACACGAAGCTCTTTTCCTCGTCCACTCAGCACGATACTGGCGGTCGATTTAGAGACGCCCGCCATTTGGGCGACATCATTGATGGTGACGCGTTTTAGTTTATCCACGGGCAAGTAACCTGATAGCAGACAGGTACTTATACTAGCATGATCGACTGCAGTTGCCAGTGATCTACGCGCAGCTCGCCCCTGCCCTGCCAGCGTAATGTGTGCCCTTCGGCGGGAAAATAGCGGCTGGTCAGCGTTGCTTCGCCATCATTCACAAAAATCTCCAGGCTCGAACGGTCGCAAAGAATCTGCAACTGTCTGACCTGTCCGCTCCAGTAACGCGTTTCTGTCTCGCCGGTGCGACGGTTTTGTCGGCGCAGGCGCAGCCCGCTCTCGTCACAGATCAGCAGCATCGCGCCGCCAAAATCGGCCTGCCAGCTGCCCTCTGCGCTAATCACCAGTTCCGCCTGCGCAACGTCGGTGATTGCCAGGCTATCGGCACGCCCCTCTAACCGTTGATGCGCGCCACGTAGCGATTTCAGCTCGTCAACCGGCTGCTGATAAAGGCGGCCCTCAACCAGCCGCAGCTCACGCGGACAGCTCATGATATGCATCCAGCCCTGCTCGCGCGTGGGATCGTAAAACTCGTTTTCGTCGGGCATGCCCACCCAGCCGAACAGCAGACGGCGGCCGTCGTCGCCCAGCGTGGTCTGCGGCGCGTAAAATTCAAAGCCGAGATCCAACTCGTGGAAATCGCCGTGTTGATAGGCAGCCTTGCTGTAGTCGAGCTGACCGATGACATAACCACTTTGATGCGTATTCAGCCAGCGCTGCGCCTGAGCAGGCAGGCCCTGCGGGCAAAACACCAGCACATCCTGTTCGCCCAGCGCAAACAGATCCGGGCACTCCCACATGTAGCCAAATTCACCGAGGCCGTTAAGATGGCTGCCGGCGATTTCTCCCAGCAGCGTCCACTGCTGCAAGGTGTCGCCGCGATAAAGTAGCACTTTGCCCTGCTGCTGCAGGTTTTGCGCGCCGAGCACCATGTACCAGTGCTCGCCGTGACGCCACACTTTCGGATCGCGTACGTGCCCGGTGTAGCCTTCGGGCAGGCCGATGACCGGGCCTGCTTTGGTCACTTCACCCGCGTCATCCACCGTTGCCAGACACTGCCAGGCGGTGCGGCCCTGTGCAAACTTAACGTTGCCGGTGTAGAGCAGGCTAAGCGTGCCGTTGTCATCCACCGCCGAGCCGGAGTAGCAGCCGTGACTGTCGTAAACGTCACCCGGCAGCAGCGCTACCGGCTCGTTTTGCCAGTTCACCAGATCGTCGGAACGCCAGTGGCCCCACCATTTTGCGCCGTGCGCGCAGGCTAATGGATTCCACTGATAGAACAAATGATACTGACCGGCGAACTGAATAAAACCGTTGGGATCGTTCAGCAGGCCGACCAGCGGCGACAGATGCCAGCCAGGTCGATAACCCTCGTTTTTAGCCTGGGTCATGCTGCGCGTGGCGTTAAGCAGCGCCTTTTTCAGCAGTGCGTCTTCACTCATGCTTTTTCCTCAACGCGGTATTTCAGCAGCAGCGACAGTGTAAAGCCCACACCGAAGGCGATCACCATGCCGGTGACGTAGTGCAGCAGCGATCCCGACTGCACAATTGCCATACCAGGCAGCGCCGTCAAGCCGACCGCGGTCATGTTAACGTGCATGATCACTACCCAGGCGCCCCCTGCTGCGCCGCCGATAATACCGGCAATAAATGGCTTCATGAAGCGCAGGTTCACGCCGAAAATCGCCGCCTCGGTGATGCCCAGCATGCCGGATAACGCCGACGGCAGCACCACGCTGCGAATTTTAACATCGCGCGTTTTAAACCATACCGCCAGACAGGCGCCCGCCTGCGCGGTATTGGCCATTGACCAGATCGGCAGCAGGAAGTTAACGCCAATTTTCGGATTGCCGAGCAGGCCCGCTTCAATGGCATGAAAGCTGTGGTGCACGCCGGAAATCACAATCACCGAATAGAGGCCGCCAAACAGCAGTCCCGCCAGCCAGCCCGCATGAACAATCAGCGTGCTCAGCACAAAGGAGATACCGTCGCCCAGCGCGCGTCCGGCCGGACCGATCACCAGCATCGCCACAAACGCAGAGATGATCACGGTAAGGAACGGCGTCAGGATGATATCCAGCGCATCGGGAATAAAGGTGCGCAGCCGTTTTTCCAGCCAGCTCATAAACCAGACGGTCAGCAGCACTGGAAATACCGTGCCCTGATAGCCGATCATCGCGATATCCAGCCCAAACAGGTTCATGGTCTGATAGCCGCCCGCCACGCCCCAGGCGTTGGTTAACGCCGGATGGGTCAGGATGCCGCCCAGCGTCGCGCCCAGATAGGGGTTGCCGCCAAACTCTTTCGCCGCGGTAAAGCCGATTAAAATAGGCAGAATAATAAACGCCGCCGAGCTAAACATATCCAGCAGCACGAAAATTGCGCTTTTCGGATCGACCCAGCCGTAGGTTTTAAACATGCCCAGCAGGCCCATCAACACGCCGGAGGCGACAATGGCGGGAATGATCGGCACAAAAATGTTGGAGAGCAACCGCGCAACGCGCTGCGCCGGATTCAGCTTTTGCGCCGCCGCGCTGGCCGCTTCACCTTTTGACGCTTCGCTGACGCCCGCCTGCTGAATAAATGCCGCATGCACTTTGTTCACCAGGCCGGTGCCGAAAATCACCTGCATCTGCCCGGCATTCTGGAAGCAGCCTTTCACGCCTTCCAGTTCGCCGATGGCTTTTTTGTCCGCCAGCGCATCATCATGCAGCACCAGACGCAGGCGCGTGGCACAGTGTGCCGCCGAGGCGATGTTCTCTTTTCCCCCTAACAGCGGTAGCAGCTGTCGGGCAATATTATTCACATCCATAGCTTTCCCTTAATCAATTTCTCAAACGTGACGTCAGAACCAGGTTTCCATCTGGACACCAAAGTTCCATTCCCCGCCGGCCACAAAGCCGCTTGAACCAAACGCATCATCGCTGGCATAGCGGTCAAGATCGTGATCCCAGTCCATCCAGCTGGCAAAAATGCGAATCTCTGGCCGACTGAGGAAATTACCCATGTCCGCCACCTTAAACGTTGGCGCAAAGGTCAGCTTGTAGAAACCGCCGCTGACATCCTGCCGATCCTTGAAGCCCATCGGCTTCAGGTTCATGTACTGATAGCTGCCCTCGTAGGCGAGCATGAAGTTTTCGTTGATCTCCTGCAGGATGCGCGCGTTCACCGTGACCCAGCGATAGTCGTCACCTTTGATGTAGCGATCTTTGCTCTGCTGCGCCAGCACCGCCGGTGCCAGATGCCAGTTGTTGCCTAATGCGGTGATGCCGTAGGTCGCCAGACGCCAGGTGTCCGCCTGATCGGTGAGGTTGCCATCGGAGCCGACGCCCTTCACTTCCGCGCCCAGACCATGCCCGTACAACAACGCCGTTTTCGTGCTGCCTTCAGCCAGGCCATAGAAACTGTCGCCGTGCCAGGCGATCATGGTATGCACGCCCTTGTCACCGGCATTGTCGCTGCGCACGCTGCTGTTGATGCGCTCGTCGTTATCTTTGGCGCGCAGGCCGCTCAGCATGAACTGGAACGGACCGCTAAAGGTGTTAGCCGTGACAATGTAGTTCTGAACGTTATTATCGATGGTCTCGATATCACCAAAATTACGGCCATAGAGCGAGAAGTTACTTTTGACATTGTCTGCCCACTTCACGTCATAAATGCCGCCGCCGGTACCGGCCAGAAATACCACGTCAGAATCGAGCCAGTGAATATCAAAGTTGTCGCGATCGAAACGTTTACCGGCCCACAGCGTGGTGTCTTTAAACGCGCCGCTGAAGGTTGGCAGGCTGCCGAGTTCCACAAATGCCTGACGGATATTCAGATCGCTGGTATCGGCTGTCCAGTCGTTGTAGCTCTGCTGTCCGTCAGCCAGCATCACCTTGAAGCGCGTGGTGGCACCGTTATCCAGCCGCGTTTTCTGCTCAAGATTCAGCTCAACGTAGGTGTTGTTTTCGTTGCCCAAACGGCCAATGGCGCCGCCGGTCTCGCCCGCTGGCGTCAAGTACGGACCGCTTTTAGTACCGGCTGCTGAATCATTCATGATCACGCCGGAACGCGCATAACCATGAAATTCAAAGCCATCACTGATTTTCTTGTCATCACCGAGTTTGGCGGTCTGGGCGGCAGGTGCCGCCTCGATGCTGGCTGGCCGTGCGGCAGGGGCGGATGCGGGTGCACCGGATGGCGCAGCGGCAGCAGGCGCGGCTGTTTGTGCTGAAGCGGCCAGCGCAGCAACGCGCTGTTCCGCCAGGTCGGCGCGATGTTCTGCATTGCTGGCGCGATTCTCCGCCTTTTGCAGGCGTGATTCGAGCTGAGCAAGACGTTTTTCAATTTCCGAGAGGTTGGCATCCGCTAAAACGGTTTGCGGTAACACAGAGGCGGTAATCGCCAGAGCAAGCAGGGTTTTTCTTATCACTATCATCATTCTCCACAGGGGTTTCCGTTTTGCTAAACCGGTTTTGCAAAGAGAATATGGAAACCCACTGTGAATGAGCAATCAGATTTACCAGGCTGACGTCGTATTTGTGAGCGGCATAACAATTTTGTGCTCAAGCGCCTCGCGTTTCGGCAGTGCGGTCATCGCTCCCTTGGCTGTGGTGGCTAATGCACCGCAGTGCTGCGCCAGCGCGATCACCGCGTCTGGCAGGCGTTGGTCAAGATTGTGCTCACTGAGGGTGATACCCGCCAGTAAACCGGCGACAAAGGCGTCGCCCGCGCCGGTGGTATCCACCGGTTGCACTTCCGGCGCCTGAAAATCACGACGCTCGCCCTGCTGCCATAGCGTAACGCCCGCTTTGCCCTGCGTAATCAGCAGCAACCTGGGTTGAAAACGTTCGGTAAACCGCCCCAGCGCGGTGTCGGTATCCTCATGATCGCTAAGCAACCACAGCTCTTCCAGCGAGAGCTTGATCACGTCGGCACTGGCCAGCGCGTCTGCAATGGTCGCCAACATTTCCGCCCGGTCGGGCCACATATCTTCACGAATATTGGGGTCGAAGCTGACCCAGCCGCCCGCGGCGTGTATCTGCTCCACGGCGTTGAGCACCGTGCTGCGTGACGGCTCCGCCGACAGCGCTATCGAGCAATAATGCAGGATTTCACCGCTGGCAAAGTGCGGCAAATGTTCAGCAGTGACAAACAGGTCGGCGCTGGGACGCACCATAAAAGTAAAGCTGCGTTCGCCCTGCTGATCGAGGCCCACCAGAACGGTGGAGGTGCGCTGATCGGGCAGCAAAAAGAGCTGACGGGTATCCACCCCTTCGTGGTTCAGCACGTCGCGCAGGCTGACACCAAAAGGATCGCTGCCCACGCAGCCGATAAAGCCGCTGTTGCCGCCCAGGCGTGCCACGCCGACCGCCACGTTGGCAGGCGCACCGCCAGGACACTGCCGCAGGGTCATTTCACCTTCCGGCAGCAGATCGATTACGGCATCACCCAACACCCATATTTTTTTCATGATTGATTATCCAATAACAAGTTATAACCATAAGCTAAACCGTTTTAGCTACTATTCACAAGTGGGATGTTGCGTAACGTGATGCCAACGGCACTTCAGACGTTACCGAAAGGGAAGATTTGGTCTGGCAGCGCGTGCAGAGGAAGGCACGCGAGGAGGCCGCAACGCGCGTTGCAGCGTGAAAAACAGTGAGCCTGCAGCATAAAAAAACGGGCACGCTCCATTTCAGGCGTGGCCCGCTGCAGATTGTCAGTATCAGAATACGACGGAGTAGTTCATGCCAAAGGTGCGTCCGCGGCCTTTATAGGTGTACAGACCGGCGTCGCCGTAGGTTGGACTGTAAAGGCCCGGCGCGCGCTGTCCCCACACCGTGGTGTAATCCTTATCCAGCAGATTTTCCACGCTGAAGCTAACTTTGCCGACCGGCAAGGCGTAGCTGCCGAGGAAATCGACGGTGTTGTAGCCGTTGATTTTTTTGCCGTCGGCATCGGACACGTCAAAGGTTTGTGTGCTCTGCAGACGCAGCGCCCAGTCACCCGGTGCCCAGTTAACCCATGCGCTGACTTTTGACGGGCTGGCGCTGTCGACGGTGAGTTTTTCCCATTTGCCATCCAGCTGCGTCTCCGACTTGATCACGTTGAAGTTGCTGCCGGTGCTCCATTCGCTGTCGTTAAAGAAGTAATCGACCTGGCCTTCAATCCCGTAAATGCGGCGTTTGTCATCGTCAAGATTGATGGTCATGTCGCTTTTATTGATATTGATGGTTTTGTCAGACAGCGAGTAATAAGCCGCCAGCTGGGTGTGCAGATTATCACCGAGGTAGCGCCAGCCCAGCTCATAGGCATCAACTTTGATGCCGTCGAGCTTTGAGTCGTTCACGTTAACGCTGTTCAGCAGGCGATAGTTGCCGTTGCTGAGCTGGTAGTTACCCGAGCCGTAATACTTCGCCAGGTCCGGGATTTCAAAGCCCTGCGAGAAGTTAAACCACAGCTGCTGGCGCTCGGTCAGACGGCCCAGAATACCGGCGTTGAACAGCAGGTTTTTGTAGTCGGTGCTGCCGCCCGGTACGGCGTCGGCGGAGGTTGCGCGGCCAGTGGCGATCGCCTGCTGCTGTGTATAACCCACAAAGTCATCGACCTTGTTTTCCGTGTACTGATAGCGCACGCCACCGCTCAGCGTAATGGCATCGATGTCGTAGCTGCTCTGCAGGAACGGCGCCAGGTTGGTGATGCTGTAGCCCGGATAGCGGCCAACGTTATAGGCGTTATCCAGCTCCATGCCGCCGCTCTGCGACGCTTTACGCAGATCGAAAAACTGCTGATTCGCGTCAAAACTCTCATGATCGGCATCGACACCGTAGGTCAGCGTCAAATCGTCCACCGGCTTGCTGTTTAAGGTCAGCTTGCCGCCGTAGAAATCGGTTTTCTGCTGCGATGCGCCGATGCTGCTAACGCGCCCGGCGCTGAGGGTCGGGAACGGATAAAAGGTCAGGCTTTCATCGCGATAGTAAACCTGTGCCACCAGATCCTGACCGAGAAAATCGGTGTTGGAATATTGCAGGTTAATCAGATGACGTTCGGTACCCGGCAGACGATCGGAGTTCAGCCTGGCCGAGTTGTAGGCATCGCCCGAGCCGGTCACGGCGGAAAAGTTCTCACCGAGATAAAGCCCGTGTTTGCCGTCTGATTCGCTTTTGTAATACTGGGTAGTCAGCTGAAGCTGCTGATTATCATCGATATTCAGCGTGCCGGTGCCCATAAGATCGATACGATCGGAATATTGCAGGCCGGTTTGCGTGTTATCAATGATCGACTCGTTGCCTTTGCCGTCATACCAGCCGCCGTAGCGCTGATATGAGGCCGACACGCGACCAGAGGCTTTATCGGTGCCGCCGCTGACCGCGGCTGCCACGCTCTCATCGTGATCGTTATGGCTGTTGAAGCCACTTTTAGCGCCGGTCTGAAACTCAACCTGCTTCTCTGACTGGCCTTTTTTGGTGACGATATTGATCAGGCCACCGGTGCTGCCACCGCCGTACAGCGAGGTGGCGCCGGAAATTACTTCGATGCGTTCAATATTAAAGGGATCGATGGCGTCAAGCTGACGGCTGTCGCTGCGCGAGGAGTTCAGCCGTACGCCGTCCACCATCACCATCATTGAGCGTCCACGCATGTTCATGCCGTAGTTGGTACGGCCCTGGCTGCTGACGTCCATGCCCGGAATCAGCTGAGCCAGCACTTCTTTCAGCTCTTTGCCACCCTGCACCTGCTGCTCAATATCTGCCTGTTCCAGCACCCAGGTGGTTTGCGCCATATCGGCCACGCTGCGGTGCGAGCGGCTGGCCGAGACCACCAGCTCATCGCTCTGCGCGGCGGCGGCACTCCAGCCGCTCCCCGCCAGAATGGCCAGTAAACAAGGATTTAAAACCCAAAGATGTGGACGCTTCATTATGATTATTTTCCCAGTATGGTTCTTAAAACTGCATCGTTTGTGTTAAAGCGGAACGTTCATGACTGGCGGCATCGGGCTGGCTGCGCCACTGGATCACGCCTGGCGTGGTGGCTAACTCAAAAGGCTCGCTGCTGTGCGCGCGATTGAGGATGCGCGCCGCGCGCCACGCCATCAGGCTCAGCTGCGGTTCAGCGATGCCCAGGCTGTGCATACCGGCGTTAACGGCAAACAGGCTGTTCTGCTGCGGGCCGTCCCAGTTCAGCGTGAAGTCGGTGTTCACCTGGAAACCTTCATCGTCATCAACATGCAGACGGTGCGCCACCGGCGCCAAAAACGCCGGGCGTGCCGCCTGATAACCCGTGGCAAAAATCACCACGTCGGCGTCGAGTTGCTCTTCGCCATCATCCAGACAGTGTTGCAGCGTCAACCGTTGCGCATCGCCCACCGGCGTCACTGCCGTAACGGAGCGGGAGGGTAACAAATGCGCCCAGGGTTTTTCGCGCAACACTTCAAATTTGTGATACATCGCACGGTAAATTGCCAGAAGCGATTCCTGCGTGATGCCGTCAGAGGTCATGCGCTGCTCATTCAGCAGGCGATGACGCACTTTCTCATCCAGTGAGGAGAAGCTTTCGAGGTATTCCGGCGTGAAATATTCGTTAGCGAACGCCGCTTCATCCAGCGCGTTGTAGTTATTGCGACGCGACACCCAGTTCAGTGAGGCTGGCTGGCCCCATTCACCGCGAAAAATATTCAGGAACAGG
The DNA here is from genome assembly GCF_051851875.1 of Duffyella sp. Ts4. NCBI lineage: Bacteria > Pseudomonadati > Pseudomonadota > Gammaproteobacteria > Enterobacterales > Erwiniaceae > Duffyella > Duffyella sp. Ts4. The sequence goes on from NZ_JBLYPN010000003.1 coordinate 68,961, forward strand.
TCTGCGCCGCTCTGGCCGCCGCCCACGATAGTGACGCGCTTGCCGCCCAGCGCCGGCGTGCGCAGCATCATTTCGCTGGCGTGGAAACAACGGTCGCTGCGTTCGGTGACGCACGAAGGCAGGTTGATTTGCTTGCCGATGCCGAGACAAACGTGGCGCGCGCGGTAATGGCCCTGCGAGGTTTTCACATCAAACAGTTTGGCGTCGTCATCAAAGGTCACCTGCTCCACCGCCTGACCAAAGGCGAGGTTGCTCAGGCCGTCGGCGGCCCAGCACAGATAGTCAGCGAACTCCTCGCGTGACACGGTACGCTGCTCGGTGGTCAAAAAGCGGTAAAACTTTTTCCGCTTTACCAGATAGTTAACGAAGCTGTAACGGTTAGTGGGATCGACCGCACTGACCAGATCCTTCAGGAAGCTGGTTTGCATATAGCAATCGGGCACCATCATGCCCGGATGCCAGGCGAAATGCGGCTTGCGTTCGAGGAACAGCGAGCTGAAGCCTTCGATGTTTTCAGCCAGCGCGGCAACGCTGAGGTTGAAAGGACCAATGCCAATGCCGATAAAATCGTAAGTCTTCATGCTACTGACTCCCGGGTAACGAGATAGAGGGGATTATCCAGATCGGTTAAGTAGTTCGGCAACATACGGCTGCCGCCATCCTGCTCAGAAAAGGTGAGTTTGACCGGATTAAGCACCACGCGAATAATCTGCGGCTTAAACAGATCGAACAGCGCAAAGCGCGCGGCCAGCTCAGGATGCTGTGCCATGTAGTTGTCAATGACGCTGGCCAGCAGCTGATAAAAGCGCGTTTCACTGACGCCGCAGCGCTGGGTCAGCCGCGAAATAAAGCGCAGCACGGTAACAAAATGGCCGGTTTGCAGATCGTGAATCAGGTAATCCGCGCTCAGGCGCGCGGTAACGGCTTTTACCTCAGGCGGCAGCGACGCGGCCTCCGGGAAATCCTGATCGACCAGGCGCATATCGCCCTGAAAATCCTTGAGTAAAATGCGCTGCGGAATGTGATCTTTCATGATCAGCGTGACGTTTTGGCCGTGGGCGATCAGCGCCACGCCGTAGCGGCACATCAGGTGGTAAAACGAAATCACCACTGCGCTAAACAGCTGGCTGAGCCACGCTTCGGCAGACAGACCGGACTCAGCGATCCAGGCGTCAATCAGCGGCCGTCCGGCATTATCGGTTTCCATCAGCGCAGCCATTAACACCGCCTGCTCGCCCGCTTGCAGATAGCAGGAGGGATTTTCGCGCCAGATCACACCCAGCATCTCCTGATAGCGATACGGCGCGCCGGGCAGCGCGGCGTAACCGTCGTGGGAAAGATAACCGGCAGCGGGCTCACCAAGAATATGTGCGCCGGTGGCACGCAGCGTGGCGTCAGCGGCAAACTGCTGCTGCAGCCAGCGCGAGGCCAGCGGACCGGCGGCGATATATTTGCCCGGAATGCCGCGATAGCAGGAGGTGTTGTAGATGGTCAGCGGCAGCTTGATGTCATACGGCACCACGCGACTGACGTTGGTCAGCGTACGCAACGACTGCTGTGCGAGATAGTCATCGCCAAATTCGCCCAACTCAACCATTTCGCCACGCGCCAGCTGCGGCAGAAAATGCAGCGCGATTTTTTGCTGCCACTGCCATGGATGCAGCGGCACCGGCAGCCAGTTATCGTTCAGCTGGCACGCCGTCCAGTGCTGCTGAAAACGCTGGCGTTCGTCGTGATTCATGGCGCTGCTCAGCAGCGCATCGAGATCGCAGGCATCATCGCTGCTCCAGACCAGCAGATCGCGGCGCACCGCAATCCAGTGCAGGCGAAAACGGCCGCGATATTCCGGCGCATAGGCGCGCAGTGCATCCACGCCCCAGCCGCGACGGCCTTTGTTAAAGATGAATTTCGGATGGCCGCTGAGCAAACACTGCAACTCATCCGGATCCAGCGCAATCAGCGCACCGGCATCCAGCTGTTCGCGCGCTTCCAGCAACTGCATATCACCGCGCAGCGTGGCGTAGAGATCTTCCAGATGTTCAGCCGTTTGCGCATCGCTCATCTTCAGCAATTCCGCCAGCTGGCGCAGGGTGCGTTCCGCCTCTACTTCCGCGCCGCTGCGGGTGGAAAGCGTGGTGGGATCGATATGCAACCAGCCCCAGATGCCGCGCGTGGCGGCAAAGTGCCAGGTCTCATCCTGCACGGCGATCGCCCATTCGCCCGCTGCCGTTTCGCTTGCCGTTAATGCCCGCTCATATTCCAGCTCGGCGAGGATTTTAGCGACCATTTCGCGGTTAACCCGCTGCCACAGCGCCAGCTTCATAGTCCCACCTCGCTGAAAAAGCGTTGGCGGGTACTCATCACCAACCGGGAACGTTTGTGCGGGAAATCGAACTCTTTCAGCGTCTGGTAACCGGCCAGCGGCAGATGACGGAACAGGCGCTGATTGTCATAGCGCGGCTCAGCGACCACGCGTTCGGTGCGCGGTTCATTGAGGAAAAGATAGTGGGTTAAGCCACGCAGCCAGCTACGTATGAAGTGCGCACCGCGCCATTTCTCCTCGCCAACCAGCATATGCAGGCCGCGATCGAACGGCTGCCAGCGAAAGTGACGACCAATGCGATCTTCCGCCGCCCAGTAAACTTCAAAATAGCCAAACGGCTCATCGTCAAAGCAGCCAATCAGCGGATAGCAGTAGACGGAATCGAGCTGCGCGCGCAGATGTTTTTCCTGCTCTTCCTGCGGCCCGGCCATCTCCCAAAAGGCATTCACGCGGGGTGAGTTCATCCAGCGGGTGAAGCGTTCGGCGTCTTCAGCGATATCCGCCACGCGGAAGCTCAACGTGCGCCGACACTGCGCATCGTAGCGGCGATAGACTTCGCCCTCTGGCCGCCGGGGACGCTGCGGATAAAACAGCTGGCGCGCATCGTCATATTGCATCGCGCCGCTTGCCACCGACTGCTCGCCTTGCAACCACAGCGGCAGCTGCCAGAAACGCTCACGCGCCAGATAATCGCCCTGCGCCAGCGCAAACAGCTGCTGCGCGTCGGCATCCTGCTGCCAGCTCGCCCACGGCAGCTGCACGCCGCTGAGCTGCGGTGCGGCCACCAACAGTTGGTCGATGGCATCCACCAGCCAGCCGTTCGGCACCTGCGCCGGGCGTGCCAGGGTCGCGCTGCCATCAAGGCCAAAACCACAGGTCAATGGCTGCCCGATTTTCTCGCAGTAAAAGCCGCCGTCGCGATGGACAATATGAGCCGCTGACATCATTTCACTCCTGAATAAAGGGGATTAGCAAAATCGAAATAGATCACCGCCGGATCGACAATGGTGTTCTCGTTGTGATCGTGCAGATAGCAGAAGAAGTTGCCTTTGCACTGCCAGTAGCGGCTGTCCAATACGAAGTCGAGGCAGGTGCGATCGTTCACCTGCTGACGCAGCGCGGCCAGCGCGTCGCGCACCCGTTGATTGCAGGCGGCTTCGCTGTCGAATCCCGCGGCGGCCAGTGCGGCGGTGACCGCGAGGGTTGAATTCATCAGCAGGTAATAGGGGAAGTAGCGCAGCAGCTGCTGCTCACTGAAGCGATTTTCCGCGTCAGCCTCGCGGTATTTCTCCAGCCAGGCCTGTGCGCTGGCGGTGAACGCACTGCCCTGGCAATCGCGGTAGATCATGCCCACCGGCAGATCCTGCTGCATCTCGACCAGAATATTTTGCTGATGCGCGAGCAGCGCCACGCCGTAATCCGCTTCGATGCGGAACAGCGGCACCAGAACCTGTTCGCAATAGGCCTGCAACCAGCAATGCGCTGCCTGTTGTGGCGTCAGGCTCAATCGTTTGGCCAGTCGCCGCACGGCTGCGGTCAGCAGACTATCGCCACCGTCCGGTGCGGCCTGCGTCAACGACACCAGCACGTTGGTTTGCGCCTCAGGCTGCGCTTTCAGCAGGTTGACGCGGAAGGCGAGCAGGCTCTCTTCCTGCACCACGCCGTGCTCATCTTTGATGCCCGCCCAGCCATCTTCCTGCATCACGCGCAGGGTGGGATGGCGCAGTTGCAGGCCCTGCCATTCACGGGTGGTCGCCAGCCGCGCCAGCCGCATGCCGCGTTTAACCTCTTTCACCGACAGCGTGCGCAGCGAATTGGTCAGGCGAACGCTCAGCGAAAACTTCAGCATGTCGCTGCCGTGGGCAAAATAGATGGCGCGCGATGAGCTGGTCGGCAACCAGCTTTCTCCCGCCTCGCCCAGATCACGCAGCTTGCCGCTGGCCATCAGCCGTTGACACCACGGCTGTTTGAGCAGATGGCTTGCCTGCCACGGATGCATCGGCAGCAATGCGGTATCGTCATCAAGGTGTGTCAGCAGTGCGGGCGCGCTTTCGCTCACCAGCCGAATCAGGCGCTGCGGCAGCGTCAGGTTAAGGCTCTCGCCCGCCAGCTGCTCGCGGGCAATGGCAAACCAGCGCAACGGGAAAGCAGAAGCAAACTCGGGCAGATAACGGCGCGCTTCGGCATCGCTGAACGGCTCATGGGATTTAGGGGCCGGATGAAATGCGTGTCCCGCCAGCAGCGCCTGCTCTGCCTCGCCAAAATTCAGCGGGCGATCGCGCAGGCGTGACCAGTCAGGACGCGCCGCAATTGCCTGCCAGGTGTTGCGATGGCTCTCCTGCACGCGCTGGTTAAAGCGTGTTATCACCGCCGGGGCTAACTCGCCGGAAACGCCGGGCTTCTCCAGCAGCAGCGTGGTCAGCGCAGCGAAGTCCAGCGGCTGTCCGGTGCTGTCGTCATCGCGGCACAGCCGCGCGGGAAAGTGATAGTGGTGATGTTGCGTCGGTGAGACGTAGCGCAGCGTGATTTCAATGTGGCGGCGATCGTCGAGCGGGATCACCAACTGTGAGCCTGCGCTGCCGTCGGCTGCGTGGCGTAACTGCCAGTCGTTGGTTTCGCGCATCAGCGCGTTAAGGAAGCATTGTGCGGCGATATCAACGGACATCTGCTCGGATAGAGAACTCATAAGCATACCCAGGACCAATGATGATAATGATTCTCGTTATGATAAGCATTTGTTTTACATTGGCAACAATATTTGCAATATTCTGTTGCACCAGGCTTACCAAACGCTGAAATAACTTAACAGAATCCTTACAAATCATGTTGACTCTCCTTTCTCGACTTAAAACAGAGCAGCCAGCGCGTTCGAACTGGTCGCTGGCATTTTGCGCCGGGCTTTTGGGCATTGGTCAAAACGGTTTGCTGGTCTCACTGCCGGTGCTGGTCACCGTGACGCATCTCTCGCTGGCCAGCTGGGCTGCCCTGCTGACGCTGGGTTCCATGCTGTTTCTACCCTCTTCCCCGTGGTGGGGCAAGCAGATTGAAAAACGCGGTGCCAAGCCGGTCGTGATGGCCGCGCTGCTCGGCTATATCCTCAGTTTTGTGGTGTTAGGCGCAGGCATTGCCCTGCTGGCGGCGTTGCCGCATGCCAGAGCCAGCGGTCTCGCTTTGCTGATTGCGGCGCGCATTATTTACGGCGTGACGGTGTCGGGCATGGTGCCCGCCTGTCAGGTCTGGTCGTTGCAGCGCGCCGGGCTGGAAGGTCGCATGGCAGCGCTGGCGACCATCAGCACCGGCCTGAGCCTGGGGCGATTACTTGGCCCACTGGCCGCCGCTGGGCTGCTGGCACTGAACCCGTTCGCCCCGATCTGGCTGATGGCGCTGGCACCGCTCGGCGCGCTGCTGGTGATTCTGCCGCAGCACGCCGCTCCCGCCAGCGCAGAACAGAGCACAGTGACGGCGCGCTTCAGCCTGCAACTACTGCCTTTTCTGGGCTGCGCGCTGTTGCTGGCGGCGGCCGTCAGCCTGATGCAACTCGGCCTGGCGCCGCGCCTGCACGCGATCTCTCAGCTCAGCACCACCGCCATCAGCCATCACGTGGCGCTGCTGCTGTCGGTGGCGGCGGCCAGCACGCTGTTAGCACAGCTGCTGGTGGTGCGCCCGCAAAGGCTGTTGCCGCTCCGGCTGCTGCTGGTAGCAGCGCTGGTGATGTCAGGCGGAATGATCGTGATGTGCCAGCCTTCGCTGCTGCTGTTTTACGCCGGTTGTGCCATCGCCTCGTTTGGCACCGCCATGGCGACGCCCGCCTATCAACTGCTGCTAACCGATCGGCTCTCTTCCGGCAAAGGCGCCGGGCTGATCGCAGCGGGTCATACGCTGGGCTATGGCATCAGCGCCCTGCTGGTGCCGCTGGTGGCACGCTATGCGGGCGAAGATAGCTTGATTGCCAGCGCGCTGATGTTATCGCTGGCTTTCCTGCTAACCACGCTGTTTATTCAGCTGCGCGGGCGAGCCACGCTCTAAGCACCGCCTGATTGCCCCTTTTCAGCCGCCTGCCTGGCGGCTACGCTTTTCTGCCCTGCGCCGCTGTAGTTTCAATTCGTTACTTTAACGCCACCCAACATGTTGGTTTTTCTGCAATGATTAAAACAAACCAGACGGCAGCGCATGCGCGCTGTTGCAGACATCAACCTCGCCGGGAGCCGATCATGCCGTTACGCTCACTACAGGCTATTTGCCTGATGAGTTTCTTTTTAGCCGACGTTCGCGACGGATTAGGCCCTTTTCTCGGGATTTTTCTTACCCAGCACCAGTGGCAAGCGGATGATATCGGTCTAGTGATGAGCGCGGGCGGCATCGCCGGGCTGCTGGTGACCATTCCGGCGGGCATCGTGGTGGACGCCACGCTGCGTAAGCGGCTGCTGATTATCGCTGGCTGCGTGCTGATCACCGCGGCCACACTGCTGCTGTGGTTTAACCATCAGGCGTGGGCAGCAGGCCTGTCGCAGGTCGTCACCGGCATCTCCGCCGCCTTTATTGGGCCAGCAGTGGCGGGTATCACGTTGGGGGTTGCCGGTCAGTCCGGTTTCAATCGGCAGATGGGGCGAAACGAAGCCTTTAACCACGGCGGCAACATGACCGCCGCGCTGCTGGCGGGTGGGGCAAGCTGGTACTGGGGAACCGGTTCAATCTTTATTTTAATGACCGGCATGGCGGTGCTGGCCGCACTGGCAGTCTCGGCGATTCGTGAGCAGGATATCGATCACCACGCGGCGCGCGGGCTGGAAAGTGGTGCAAAAGAGCAGGCGGTGCCGCGCCTGTCGATTCTGGCGAAAAACCCGGTGCTGGCCGTCACCGGCTTGACGCTGCTGCTGTTTCATCTGGCGAATGCCGCGCTGCTGCCAATGCTGAGCATGCGCGTCACCGCTTCCGGTTCTGACGCCATTAACCCTGGTTTGTACGCCGCCGCGACGGTAGTGATTTCGCAATGCGTGATGATCCCGGTGGCGCTGTTTACCTCGGCACGCGCCGAAAAGGTCGGCTATCGCGGATTGATTATGATCGCGCTGCTGGTACTGCCGGTGCGAGCGGCCCTGGCAGCGTGGTTTTCTGAACCGATATCGGTGATTCCGGTGCAGGTGCTGGACGGCGTTGCCGCCGGAATTTTAGGCGTGGCGGTGCCTGGCTACGTGGTGAAACTGCTGCGCGGCACCGGGCACGTTAATGCCGGGCAGAGCGTGGTGATGTTTATGATGGGCGCGGGTGCTGCCTTTAGCCCGGCATTAACCGGCGCTATTGCCACTCGCTATTCTTACAGCGTGGCGTTCGCCGTGCTGGGCGTGATTGCCCTGGCGGCGCTACTGCTCTGGTCGCTGGCGGGACGCGGCCATCAGGAAGCGATCCACCAGCCAGAATAAGGCCGCGGCGTGACGACGCCGTGGCCGTTTCGTTGCTTACGGCTGTGCCAGCGCCGGGTTGAGTTTAAATACGCTGACGCTGGCCAGCAGCGTTTCAGCCTGTGCCTGCAATGCCTGTGCCGCCGCGGTGGATTGTTGAGACAACGCGGCGTTTTGCTGCGTGGCGGCATCCATGTGTGTCACCGCCAGATTAACCTGATCGATGCCAACGCTCTGCTCGTTGCTCGCCGCCGAGACGTTTTCAATGAGCTCGCTCACCTGACGAATCCGCAGAATGATCTCCTCCATGGTGGTGCCCGCACCCTGTACCAGTTCGTTGCCCTGGCCGATGGAATTGACGGAGCGGTCGATCAGGATACGCACATCCTGCGCGGCTTTAGCCGATCGCTGCGCCAGCGCCCGTACTTCCGCTGCCACCACGGCAAATCCGCGTCCTTCGCTCCCGGCCCGTGCGGCTTCAACCGCGGCATTCAGCGCCAGAATATTGGTCTGGAAGGCGATGCCGTCGATGACGGTGATGATCTGATTAATCTCGTTGGAGAACTGGTGGATTTCGCTCATGGTATGCACCACTTTTTCCACCACATTACCGCCTTTACCGGCAATAGAACGGGCATCCTGCGCGATATCGCTGGCGTGACGCGCGTTCTGCGCATTGTTTTTCACCACCGACGTCAGCTCTTCCATTGACGCGGCGGTCTCTTCCAGCGCGCCCGCCTGCGCTTCATTACGCGATGAGAGTTCCTGACTGCCCTGCGCGATCTGAATCGATGCTGAGGCGATGGTTTCCGTGCCGCTGCGCACGCCAGAGACAATTGAAGTCAGGCTGCTGTTCATTTCACGCAGCGCGGTCATCAACTCGGCGGTTTCGTCACGTCCGCTTGGGCGGATCACGGTTTGCAGATCGCCCGATGCCACGGTGCGCGCAATGTTGACCGCTTCACGCAGGGGATGGGTAATGCTGCGGATCAGCCAAACGGTGATCAGCACACCGGAAAGTAAAATAGCCGCCATGGCGATCCATAACGTCATGCGCGTGGAGGCAAACTGCGCGAGATTTTGCGCCGCCAGCTGCTGGTTGAGCTTCTCAGCGTGCGCCAGCGTATGATGAACCACGTCATCGATCATTTTGGTGGGTCCGCGATCGATGCCGCTGACCTGACGATCGACCAGCTGAGCGCTGGCAAGGTTATGAATGTCGTAGCTTTGCAGCGCGGCGAGGTATTTTTGTTGCAGCTCAGCATGCAGCTTCAGCGTCTGCTTAACCTGCGCGGTATCCATGCCCAGCGCCGGTTGCAGCAGCAGCAGTTGATTCAACAACGCGGCGGTTTTATCGCTTTGCGTCAGAAAAGCCGCTTTGTATTTCTCGAAGGTCTCGGCACCCTGCGTGCCACGCAGCAAGGTGTTTTTCCACTCCTGCACTTGGATCTTAAACTGCACCTGCGCATTACGCGCGGTATCGATACTCTGCGCGACGCGCGTTTCGCTGGCCATGATGTCATTATTTTTTTGTAGTGCTTCAGCATTGAGCGTAATGCCGCGCAAACCGACAAACATTGTTGCCAGCAGCAGGATCGCGGCCATAACACTCAGTCTTTGCCCTATCGTAAAATGATTAAGCTTCATATTTTTTCCGTGGTGATAACAACAATGCACCGGAAAAGCCCGGTACGATCGTTATCGACATGATGAAGCCGGGACTTTATGACCGATAGCGGCATAATTGCCGATTATCCTGCGATGAAGTATCCCTGTTGCAGCCGACAGCCAAGGTTGCTGGCATCAACGGCCAGACACAGCGCCACGTCATCGGCAAAACCCCGTGCGCTCAGCTCACGCGCTGAGGCGCACTCGTACAGCGTGGCGATCTCACACTGTTGCCATGCCGCCGCCGCCGCTGCGGCCTCTGGCGACATATTGCCTCCCAACGCGGCAATGATACTGCCCGCGGCAAGGTAATCTTCTGCCGCCGGACGCAATGAGCCATCCGGCCATTTTTCACCGCAGGGGATCACCAGAATGCGCGAAGCGTCGGCACAGGCACGCGCGGTGGCCGTGCGGTTACGAAAGCAACCGCTCCATGTGGTGACGCCCAGCTCAGCGGCGCGAAAGGCGATGGCCGATCCATTCGGCGAAGGCAGTACAAGCCGACTGCCCGTAGGGAGATCCACAAGGGAACAGGGCGACAGCGATCGACCCTGACCGCTAAAGCGCCGCTCTGAGCTGGCAGCCTCGGCCCCCAGCGACGCAGCATAGTGTTGCGCAGATTCATCTTTCCACGGCCACGGATAGATCATCGCGCCTCTCTCTACCGCCAGACTGACGCAGGTGGAAAAGGAGATCGCATCCACCACAATCGCGCAGTCGATGGTTTCATGAAGCGCTTCCAGCGCCTGAATTCCCCATTCGAGCCGTACCTTAAAACCGTCTTGTGTGTACCAGGTCATTTTTTCTCCTTCAGAAAAGCGAATTGCGATTCCTCCGCGCAAGCAGCGCAGTCTGTTCTACGATCTAAGGCTGAAAAATCATGATAACGAGGTTTATATGGCTACGCGCCCCGTTCTGGTGTTTGACGTCAATGAAACGCTGCTGGATTTGGAACACCTGAGCCCTTTTTTCCGCAGCACCTTTGGTCGGGATGCCGCAATGCGCGAGTGGTTTGCGCAGACCATTCTCTATTCACAGTCGCTCGCGCTGACCGGGCAATTTACGCCGTTCGGCGAGTTGGGCCTAGCGGTGCTGGATATGCAGGCAACGCTGGCAAACCTGACGCTGAATAATGAGCAACGTCAGCAGTTTACGACGCTGATGCGCACGCTGCCGCCGCATGCCGATGCGCTGGCGGCTTTACAACGCCTGCAACAGCACGGTTTTCGGCTGTTTACGCTGACCAATAACAGCACAGACGCGCAGGCCGCCCAGTTGGAAAAAGCGGGCATGCTCGCCTGTTTTGAACGCCTGTTCAGCATTGAAGATGCCGTGCCGCCCGCCTGCAAGCCCGCGGTGCAAACTTATCGGCAGGTGGAACAGGCGCTCACTGTTCAGGGCGAGGAACTTTGCCTGGTGGCGTGCCATACCTGGGATATCGTCGGCGCCCGCGCGGCGGGCTGGCATGCAGCGATGATTTTACGTCAGGGTAACGCCACGCTGGCAGCCGGACCGCAGCCCCATTATGTCTGTGAGGATCTGCATGCGCTCAGCGATAAACTCATCGCCGCGTATCCGCTGAATGATTTTTCTGGTCGTCTGTGAGGGATGGCCACGACTGACGCTGAATAACCGTCCGGTAGCCATCATGATCGCAGAACGTCTGCCCGTTACGGTCCCAGTACGGATTAACGGCGGGCAGACGGCAAAATCCGGCGGCAAGCATATTTTCGCAGGTGGTGAGCCAGGCTTCTTCGTCAGGCAGATACAGCACCAGCATATCTTCCTGCGTGGGTGTTGGCCGCAATGGATGCGCATCGCACTGGGTAAATTCGAGATGCCAGGGCAGATCACGCTGGCCCAGCATCATGCCGCTGAAGCCATCATGATCGGTAAAGGCGCCCAGCTGTTCAAGCCCCAACCCACGGCAATAGAGCGTGCTGCTCTGCATCAGAGAAGTGACCGGACGCGCAACGCGCAGGGTTAAAAAAAGCATGGTGTTGTCGCCGTGTTGAAAACCCAAAGCTATCACGACGACGGTGCAGTAAATTGTTGCCCGGTGCTGCGTTACAGCCCACCGGCAAGATCGATAAAGCTGCCGCTGCAGTAGGAGGCGTTGTCGCTGATAAGCCAGGCGATGGCGGCCGCCACTTCTTCCGGTTGACCGCCACGCTGCAGCGGCAGCGCATGCTGCACGCGAGCAATGCGATTTGGTTCGCCGCCCTGGGCGTGAATGTCGGTATGAATCAATCCGGGACGCACCGCATTCACGCGAATGCCCTGCGAGGCCACCTCTTTTGACAGGCCAATGGTCAGCGAATCCAGCGCACCTTTTGAAGCGGCATAATCGACATATTCGCCCGGCGCGCCAAGACGCGAGGCCGCCGAAGAGACATTCACAATCGCCCCGCCTTCGCCGCCATATTTCTTCGCCATGCGCTTTACCGCTTCGCGACAGATGACAAAAGGCGCGGTCACGTTGAGGGCAAAAACCTGGTTGATACGTTCCACGGTAAGATGCTCAACCGTGGTCTGCTGATACAGCGTGCCCGCGTTGTTCACCACCGCGCCTAACCGCAGCGGCAACGCATCAATCACGGCGAACAGCGCCATGATTTGATGCTCATCGCTGAGATCGGCCTGCACCACCTGCCCGCTGCCGCCTGCGCGCTGCAACTCAGCCAGCACCGCCTCCGCCTTTACCGCGTTCACGTGATAATGCACCAGCACAAACCAGCCTTCACGCGCCAGCTGCAGGGCGGTGGCTCTGCCGATTCCTCTTGATGCCCCCGTGACTAACGCTATCTGCATGGTGTGATCCTGTTGATGACGGAAAGGAATAAGTGTAATCCGGCGTGGGAAAAAAGCGCGAGGGCAATGCGTGGTGAAAACGTAACGTTCAGGGATCGGCGTTTTACGCCGCCTTACCGAACGTTGAACAAGGCAAATGGCAATGTCCAGTGCCCTCTGCCCTGTTGCACCACGTCATAAAAGGCGGGCTGCGCAACTCACTGAAGTTTGCTCAGGATTTCCATTGCGGCTTTCACCCGCTCGGGATTGGGATAGTTTTTATTGGCCAGGATGACAATACCTACCTGCTTTTGCGGGATAAAAGCGACATAAGCCCCGAATCCGCCGGTTGCCCCGGTTTTGTGCACCCAGGTTGCCTGGTGTGGTGTCACCGCATCGCTTTTTATGAGCTGCTGCGGCGCGAGAGCAACGTTACTGTCAGCGCCCGTCGCGATAATGGATGATTGCTCAGGCCAGTTGAGCATTTCCCATCCCAGACCCTGATATAGCGCGTCGGTGCGATAAAAGCGCGTCTGAGCAAGCTTCATGGCCTGCTGCAATGTGGGATCGGTCACCTGTTGCGGGTTCATATTGGCCTGCATCCAGCGCGCCATGTCTTTAATGGTCGACTTGACGCCATAAGCTTCGGCATCCAGCATGCCGGGCGATACGTGAACGGCTTTGCCATCACGGTAGCCCCAGGCGTAAACGTCCTGCTTATTTTGCGGCACATTAATAAAAGTGTTTTTTAAGTTCAACGGGGTAAAAACGCGCTGTTGCATGGCTTTCTCAAACGTCATGCCGCTGGGTTTTACCGCCAGCAACCCGAACAGGCCAATGCTGCTGTTGGCATACAACCGCTTCTCACCAGGCGACCATTGTGGTTGCCACTGTTGGTAGAAGCGAGCCAGCTGCGCCTCACTGGTGACGTTATCAGGAACCTGTAAAGGCAAGCCGCCCGCGGTGTAGGTCGCCAGTTGCAACAGCGTAATATGTTGCCAGTGCGGCAGAGCAAGCCGTTGCCAATATTTGCTCGCCCGATCGTTAAGCGCGATCTCGCCTTTTGCCACGGCAACGCCTCCCAGCACGCCGGTAAAGGTCTTGCTCACCGATCCCAGCTCAAACAGCGTATCCGTGGTGACCGGGCGACGTTGAGCTTTATCCGCCATGCCCCAGACGTAGTAATAAGACTGGCCTTTGACATATACCGCCACGGCCATGCCGGGAATATCCTGCTGTGCCATCAGACGCATGATCGGTGGGCTGACGATCGCGTTGATATCGGTGGTTGTGGCCTGGCTTAATGAACACGCTGCGATCAGCGCGGTTGTGGCTAACACCTGAGAAATCACTTTCACTTTCATTTTTTTCTTCCCGATTGAACATTGACGGCGATTCTGGCTGCTTTAACTATCTGCTTCAAACTGTTAATTTTATTGTCTGTTATAAGTTTTTCTTACAGGCTATACGATGGTTCGCCCTTACATTCCGCTGAATGCCCTGCGCGCGTTTGAAGCAGCCGCGCGTCATCTAAGTTTTACTAACGCCGCGATTGAACTCAATGTCACCCATGCAGCGGTCAGTCAACACGTCAAGGCGCTGGAGCAGCGCTTAGGCTGCCCGTTGTTTATTCGAATTTCGCGTGGACTGACGCTGACCACTGAAGGTGAAAGCCTGCTGCCAGTGTTGAACCATACGTTTGATCACATCGCCGAGACGCTGGATAACTTTTCAACCGGCAAGCTGCGTGAAAAAATCAAGGTAGGAGCGGTCGGCAGCTTTGCCACCGGTTTATTATTACCGCGCCTGCATGACTTCAACCGCCGCTATCCGCACATCGAATTGCAACTCTCCACCCACAATAACCGCGTTGATCCTGCTGCTGAAGGTCATGATTTCACGGTGCGTTTTGGCGCAGGCGGCTGGCACGGCACCGAGGCGCAATTTATTTGCCCAGCGCCCTTTTCACCGCTCTGCCATCCCGATCTGGCGCGGGAATTACACCACCCCGCTGACGTCGTAAAATACACCCTGCTGCGCTCATTCCGGCGGGATGAATGGAGCCTGTGGCTACAAAGTCTGGAGCAGCGCCCGCCTTCGCCTTCGCACCCCGTGATGATTTTTGACTCTTCGCTGACCATGATTGAAGCGGCGATGTTAGGCGCAGGCATCGCGCTGGCGCCGGTGAAGATTTTTGAGCGTCAGCTGCAAAACAAAATGCTGATTCGGCCTTTTGCCGCGGAGATCGATCTTGGCGGCTACTGGCTGACCCGTTTGCATTCACGGACAACCAGCCATGCTATGACGCTTTTTTCTGGCTGGCTCGCCGAGCAGTTCGGCGGGTAACGCGCCTTTTCAGCAGTGTTGTTGACAGGACAGCAGGCTACGTCGTTCAACGGCGCCGCGCTCAACCCTCAGCACACGGAGTCAGTCTTGCCGGGAAAGCAGATTCTGCTGACTTCATCTCTTATTGAGCAATGTGCCGATCCAGAAAGGCCTGAATCACCGGCACGATGATGCTGGCATGGGTTTCCAGCGCAAAGTGGCCAGTGTCGTAGAAGCGAATATCCGCCCCGGGCAGATCGCGTTTCCAGGCTTCCGCACCTGCGGGCAGAAAAAACGGATCGTGCTTGCCCCATACCGCCAGCAGCGGCGGCTGCGTGTCGCGGAAAAACTGCTGAAAGCGCGGGTACATCGCCACGTTGCTGGCGTAATCCAACAGCAGATCGAGCTGAATCTCCGCATTGCCCGGCCGTAAAATCTGCATTCCCTCCAGCGTGTAGCCGTCGGGCGACACCAGGCTCGGATCGCTCACGCCCTCAAGATATTGCCATTTGATGGAGGCGGGTGTGGGGAAATCTCGCAGTGCGTCGCGATTCGCCTGCGTTGGCTCACGCCAGTATTGCTGGATAGGTGCCCAGCCCGCGCCCAGCCCTTCCTCATAGGCATTGCCGTTCTGGGAAATGATGGCGGTGACACGCTGCGGATGGGCAAGCGCCAGCCGCCAGCCTACTGGCGCGCCGTAGTCATGCACCATCAACGCATAGCGATCCAGCTTCAGCCGTTCGGTAAACTGTCCGATGGTGTCGGCCAGCTGGCTGAAGGTCCAGGCGTAATCCCCGGCGGCGGAAATATCGGTAAAGCCAAAGGCTGGCAAATCGGGGGCGATGACGTGATAACGCTCGGCGAGGGCAGGAATCAGATCGCGGAACATGAACGAAGAAGCCGCAAAGCCATGCAGCAGCAAGATAGTGGGTGCCGTCGGGTTACCGGCTTCGCGGTAGAAGATTGTGACGTTATCGATCTGCTGAAAGCGGTAATGCAGCTGAGTGGTGGTGCGAGCGACATCATCAGCTGAGTTAAGAGCCGTGGTCATGACAAATCCCCTTGTAACCGTTAAAATATGAATTTGAAGGTTACGAGGCTTTTTGGTAACCTGTCAAATATATTTTATCAGTTACAGGCTACCCATGACTTCTGACAGCACTCACTCCGCTACCCTCTTTCTGGCGGACAATCTCGCGCTGGATTTTATCAACAGTGCGTACGGCGTGGCAGAACAGCAGCACGACTGCTTTACCGACGATCGCAGCGTGATCGCGTGGTTAACCAGTGCAGGTGTGTTATCGGATGAGGTGGCACCGCCGCGCGGGCTGCTGGCGCTGGCTCGTGAGCTGCGTGAAGAGTCACGGGCGTTGGTGAAGGCCGCAATGAACGGCACGGCAAGCGATGCCACGCTGATCAACAGCGTGCTGGAAGCGGGCCGCCCGCAACAAAAACTGGCATGGCACGATGAGACGCAGCAATTCTACCTGCGGGCCTGTGCGGACCACAGCAAACCAGCAGGCCTGCTCTGGCCGATAGCGGATGCGTTAGTGACGCTGGTAACCAGCGAGAAATTCGAATTTGTCCGCCAGTGTGAAGCCCATGACTGTATTCTGCTGTTTCACGATCTGAGCAAATCTCACCGCCGCCGCTGGTGCAGCATGGCGACCTGCGGCAACCGCATGAAAGTCGCGGCGTTTCGTTCCAGAAAAAGCCAGTAACCCGAGCGGGAACGTTTCATAGCGACGAAAAACTGACGAGGAAAGCGATGATTTCTAAAGAGAATGCTGAACATTACGTTTGGGGCGAGCAGTGCGACGGCTGGCATCTGGTTAAGCAGCCGGGCATGAGCGTGATTCACGAAAGCATGCCCGCCATGACGCAGGAAGCGCGGCATTATCATACCGTCGCGCGGCAATTCTTTTTTGTGCTCAGCGGCGAGTTAACGATGGAAATGGAGGGTGAGATACAGCAGCTTAGCCGCCATCAGGGCATTGAAATTCCCCCGCTGGCGAAACATCAGGCGCGCAATGAATCGGCGCAGGCGGTTGAGTTTCTGGTGATTTCTCACCCCACCACCCGTGGCGACCGCGTGAACGTCGATTAACCCATTAATCACAATCCAGCCGCATCAGGATTTCATCATAAAATGTCCCGTTAACGTTAAGCGCGTGGCGATCGCGCGCCCATTCTTTGAAACCCAGCGAGTGGTAGAGACGAATGGCGCCTGTATTGCTGGCGGTGACGCTAAGGCGCACCGAACGGCATTCCGTTTGCGCAAAGTGCAAAGCATCAAGGATGAGCGCACGGGCCAGCCCGCAACCGCGTGCCTCCGGGCAAAGATAGACTCCCCACAGCGAAGCGATATGGCGGATTTTTGCCGCCTCACTGCGCGCAACGCCCACCACGCCCTGCATGTCGCCGTTATCGTTAAATCCGGCAAAAACCGCATTATTGCATAGCCGTTGCGCAAAAAAATTCAGCGGCTGCTGCTGCTCGCTTTCCCACGCTGCGCCAAACGCTTCGGGATGCTGTTGTAACGCGGCCAAACGAATCTGTCGAAAAGCTGCGGCGTCGGCGGCGTCGAGGCGCCTGATAAAATGTGTCATGCTGTTGTCCTGTGATTCCGCCTGATTGATCAGGCACTGGCGCGGGTGATTAACTGCCACGGCATCATAATACGTTCTGCGGGCGAATCGGGATCGTTGATGCGCTTCAGCAGCAGCGCACACGCCTGTCTTCCCATTTCGCGCGACGGCTGCGCCAGCGTGGTCAACGGCGGCGAGACCATTTCCGCCAGCTCGGTGCCGTCAAATCCGGCTACGGCAATATCCTGCGGCACGCGCAGCCCCGCCCCGGTAATGGCGGCGATTGCGCCCGCGGCCAGCGTGTCAGAGACGGCAAACACCGCATCTGGCTGCTGATTCTCCGCCAGCAACGCGAGCATCGCGGTTTTACCGGCATGAAAACGCAGCGCGCTGGCGTAGCCGATCGCCTGCCATGACAGCTGCCGCTCGGCCAACGCCTGTTGGTAGCCCTGTTGCCGCAGTTGAGCATATTTGTAGTCGAGATCGTGATTGATCAGCGCAATACGTTGACGACCGCCGTCGGCCAGATAACCCACCAGCTGCTGCGCGGCCGCCACGTCGTTAATGCCCACACAGGAGACCGCGCCGTCATCGGCATATTCTGCGCATTGCACCCACGGACGGGCACCGATTAATGGCGCCAGCTCCGGCAGTGTGCTGAACGCATCCATGGTAATCACGCCATCGACGATTTTACCCGCCAGCAGCTGCAGGCTGGACCGCGAGCGCGCGACATCGGAAGCTGAATTACACAGCAAAATACGATAGTGATTCTGTTCCGCCTGCTCTTCAATGCCTTTCACCACTTCGGCGCAAAACGGGTTGGCGATGTCAGAGACCATCACCAGAATCATTGAGCTGCGCGCGGTACGCAGTTGACGCGCCAACAGGTTGGGCTGATAGTTGCTGTTGGCGATCGCCTGCAACACTTTTTCCCGATTGGAATCTTTGACCGAATCGCTGTTATTCAGCACCCGCGAGACGGTGGCGACCGACACACCGGCCAGGTGGGCAATTTTTTGAATCGACATGGGCATGGCGCTTCCTGCACGGCATAAAGGGTGCGCGCGAATCAGCGCGCACCGGACAGATTATTCCAGCCCGAGCTGAGCGCGTACGCTGGCACGATCATCCTGCTGCGCGGCAAAATCATCAAAGGCGCGTTCGGCCACCGGAATGATATGGCGGCGAATAAACTCTGCCCCTTCGCGCGCGCCGCTATCGCCCTCTTTCAGGCAGCATTCCCACTCCAGCACCGCCCAGCCAGCATAATCATACTGCGCCAGCTTGCTGAAAATGCCGTTGAAATCGATCTGACCATCTCCTGGTGAGCGAAAGCGACCGGCGCGATCGATCCAGGGTTGATAGCCGCCATACACGCCGTTGCGCCCATTTTTGACGAACTCGGCATCCTTGACGTGAAAAGCTTTGATGCGCGTGTGATAGCAATCGATGAATTGCAAATAGTCGATATGTTGCAGATGCAGATGGCTGGGATCGTAGAGAATGTTGCAGCGCGGATGATCGTCAACCGCTGTGAGAAAGCGCTCAAAAGTCACGCCATCGTGCAGATCTTCGCCGGGATGGATTTCGTAACAGAGGTCGACGCCGTGGCGATCGTATTCATCAAGGATCGGCCGCCAGCGACGAGCCAGTTCCGCAAAGGCTTCTTCAAACAGCGCGGCGTTGTGCGGCGGCCAGGGATAAAACCACGGCCAGGCGAGCGAACCGGAAAAGGTGGCGTGTGCGCTGAGCCCCAGTCTGGCCGATGCCGTTGCCGCCTGTTTCACCGTGGCCGTGGCCCACTCGGTTCGCTTTGTGGCATTGCCCCGTACCTCAGCCGGCGCGAAATGGTCAAACGCCGCATCGTAAGCAGGATTGACCGCCACCAGCTGCCCTTCGAGATGGGTCGACAGCTCGCTGATCGCCAGGCCGTGTTCGGCCAGCAGCCCGGTAATTTCATCGCAATAAGTCTGGCTGGTTGCCGCGCGTTGCAGATCAAAAATCGCCTTATCGTGGCAGGGAATTTGCAGCGCTTTGTAACCCAACGCAGCGGCCCAGCCTGCCAGCCCGGCAAGGCTGTTGTAAGGTGGCTGTTGCCCGATAAACTGCGACAGGAATATTCCCGGTCCTTTAACTGTTTTCATCGTTACCCCTCGCTGTCAGCTCTGCTCATCGCGATAGTGAAATGAGAAGAGGAAAATTAAGGCAATGACCGCCGCGGCGATGGCCGGAATCCACCAGAACAGCGCCCAGGCCGCGGCCGTCTCCTGACCGGCAACCACCTGATTGTAAATTGCACCGGAGATCTGCGAGCCGAGCAGCATGCCGATGCCGTAGGTGAACATCACCACCATGCTCTGCGCCTGGCCTTTGACCTGATCGCCCGCGATGCGGTCGGTATAGATAAATCCCACCACGAAGAAAAAATCATAGCAGACACCATGCAGCAGGATGCCGAGGTAAATCAGCATGCGGCTTTCGTCGTTCATGCCCAGCGCAAACAGCGCATAGCGCACAAACCACGCGCACATGCCGATAAACAGCATGGTTTTCACGCCGAGGCGGCGAAACAGCAGCGGGATCACCAGCATGAAGAAAATTTCTGATATCTGGCCGAAAGACATCAGCGAGCTGACATCGCGGATACCTGCATCGGCCAGCCAGGACGCGGTAAAGGCGTAATAAGTACCGAGCGGCACGGAGATCAGCGTGGCGCAGAGGGCAAAGATCAAAAAGTGGCGAATCTTAAGCAACGCAAAGGCGTCGGCGCACAGCAAATCACGCATTTTCACCGGCAGCCCTTTTGCCGGTGCAGGCGTATGCGGCAGCGTCAGGCTGTAAGCCGCCAGCAGCACTGAACAGACGGCGGCCACCGAGAAAATCGCCACGCTGGACGCGATACCGGTGATACCGATAAATATCCCGGCGGCAATCCAGCCGATGGTGCCGAACACGCGCACCACCGGAAAACTCTTTTCGCTGTTATTCAGCGCATAAAAGGCGATGTTGTTGGTCAGCGCCAGCGTCG
The DNA here is from genome assembly GCF_051851875.1 of Duffyella sp. Ts4. Lineage (NCBI taxonomy): Bacteria > Pseudomonadati > Pseudomonadota > Gammaproteobacteria > Enterobacterales > Erwiniaceae > Duffyella > Duffyella sp. Ts4. The sequence continues at coordinate 89,085 of NZ_JBLYPN010000003.1, forward strand.
GCATATAGCAGAGCGTATAGCCAAACAGCAGACCAATCAGCAATGCGCCATTTTCCGCGATCAGCGCCTGGGGCACAAACCACAGGATCGCCGCACCGGCCAGGTGCATGATTGCCAGTACTTTCTGGGAAGGGAAAAAGCGATCCACCAGCATGCCCAGCACAAACGGCGAGAGGATCGAGGCGATCGGTCCGGCGGAAAAGGCGTCGCCAATCAACAATGACATGTTATGCCGGGTCATGACCAAACCCAGCGTGACCGACCAGCTGCCCCAGATAAAGAACTGCATAAACATCATCAGTGACAGACGGGGAATAAGCAGCGGTTGACGGCTGATCGCGGCGGTTGAACGCAGGGTTTCAGTGACCATAATGATTCTCGCTGGCAAAAGTAATCGATTACAAACGGGGTAAGGTAAAAGTAATCGATTACTTGCTGCCTGTTTTTTGCACAGATCACATTCCTGAAAAAGAGTGTCGTCACGCAACCATTGCACGATATCGTCTGCCACCAGCAGCATGCTTCCGCATTAGCTTATCGCGATCGCTAACGTTATGCGTAACCGGATTAGACCAACGGTATAACGCCTAAAACTGTTGATTTGAAGGGGTAATTTACTCGCACAGCAGCGCCTGGCGGCGATCGAGACGGATTACGATTTTAAGGCCAGTGATGTAAAAAGCGAGCCGAAGGGAACCTATGCTGTTGCTGTTTATGCGCTACTTTCGACAGCGGGAAGTGACATCTGAGCTGAGAAATACGGGCGGTAATGCAGATACAGGCATGATGGGCCTGTCTGGCCCGCAGGGCGGCGGCGTGGCATTTTCCAGAGCGGTCGGAAAGCGTAAAGAAAAATCGCGCCAGCCTGCGCGGTGTGGGTAGGGTTATGCCCGAACGTTACTTTACAGGGTTTTGAAGGAGAGGCAGGTCGGAAATATCAATGGTTCATATAACCATGAATTACGCGCTTAACGTGGCTCTTTACATCATTGGACCGCGAATCCGGATTAAGGATAAGAATGATTTACAGATTTTACATTTTTATTGCCTGCGATTAATTCTTTGTTTTGTTTACAGAAAAAAACAAACGAACCGCAGATGATAATGAGAACAGTTACCGTTACGCTTTATTTTTTTAATTTCAGCAACCAGACTTTTTCCTGCATTCCGACAGTTATGTTAACCAGGAGAAAATCATGTTTCATCACTCATCAAAACTTCAATATCCGGTACGCGTCGAGAAACCCGATCCGGAATTTGCCATGCTGCTACAGCAGGCAATTGGCGGTGTGGAAGGTGAAATTCGCGTGGCCATGCAGTACTTTTTCCAGGCGATGGGCGCACGCGGCGATGCGCGGATCCGCGACCTGCTGATCTCAACCGCCACCGAAGAGTTGGGTCATATCGAAATGCTGGGCTATGCGGTGGCACTTAACCTTGAAGGTGCCCCGCTCTCTTATCAGGAGGAGTCGGCAAAAGACCCGGTAATCAACGCCATTCTCGGTGGCATGAATCCGCGTCACGTGCTGTCATCGGGTCTTGCCGCCCTGCCGGTTAACGCCAACGGTGTGCCTTTCGATATGAGCCATATTTATGCCTCCGGCAACGTGGCTGCCGATATGCTGGCTAACGTCACCGCCGAAGCCACCGGTCGCGTGCTGGCGACGCGCCTGTACAATCTTACCGAAGATAAAGGCATGAAGGATTTCCTCTCATTCCTGATCGCCCGTGACACCATGCATCAGCAGCAGTGGCTGGCCGTGATTGAAGAGATGGGTGGCCTGAACGCATCGCTGCCGATTCCGAACAGCTTCCCGCAGAGCGATGAAGCGCAGGAGCACTCCTATTATTGCCTGAACACCTCGCTGGATAAACCGCTGCCGAAAGGTCGCTGGAGCGAAGGCCCTTCTTACGATGGCAATGGCCAGTTCACCGCGAAAGAAAAGCCGGAGATTCTCGGTCAGGAACCCGATCTGGGCAGCGCACGACCAGGTTCAGGCGCGCAGAACGAGCAGATCAGCGGCGCATCCATCCCACCCATCCCGCCGGTGAAGTAATCGGTTCACGCCCGCTGGCGTGACGGGTTCTGCGGGGCGCTTTCAGTGGCGTCCCGCTGTTTATCTGTCCGTAACAGAGGCTTATCTGCAAAATACCCCTCTTTTGTATTCAGCGATCGATACCAGTAGACTGCTGCACTGACCTTTCTTTACCAAAAGCCGAATGCATGAACAGTGAATCTTCTCAGTCTGTGAATGTTCCACAGACGCTGCCTGCCCGTAACCGCATGTTCCGTGCCCTGCTTCAGCGCGACAAAACGCCACTGGCGATCCTACTCTGCGCAGCGCTGGTTGGTTCGCTGGTGGGATTGATGGGCGTTGCTTTTAACCGTGCGGTTCACGCGGTGCAGCACTGGCGAGCCACGCATCTGACCCCAGAATATCTTGATGGCTGGATGCTCTGGCTCAGCGCCTTTACCGTTTCCGCACTGCTGGCGATGGCGGGCTATTTTCTGGTGCGCCGCTTTGCACCCGAAGCCTCGGGTTCCGGCATTCCTGAGATCGAAGGCGCGCTGGAAGATCTGCGGCCGGTGCGCTGGTGGCGGGTAATTCCGGTGAAGTTTTTTGGCGGCATGGGCACGCTGGGCGCCGGTATGGTGCTGGGCCGCGAAGGGCCGACGGTGCAGCTTGGCGGCAACATTGGCCGCATGGTGCTGGATATTCTGCGCATGCGCGGTGAAGAAGCGCGGCATACGCTGCTGGCCACCGGCGCGGCGGCCGGGCTGGCAGCAGCTTTCAATGCACCACTGGCGGGCATCCTGTTTATTATTGAGGAGATGCGCCCGCAGTTTCGTTACAGCCTGATCTCCATCAAAGCGGTGTTTACCGGCGTCATTATGGCAAGCATCGTGTTCCGCTTGTTTAACGGCGAGCAGGCGGTGATTTCCGTCGGCAAGCTGGGTGCCGCGCCGCTCAATACGCTGTGGCTCTATCTGGTGCTCGGCATGGTGTTTGGCATGGTTGGCGTGCTGTTTAACCGGCTGATTTTTCTGGCGCAGGATAGTTTTGCCCGCCTGTATGCTGGTCGGCTTTGGCGTGGCGTATTTACCGGTGCGCTGCTGGGTGGCGGCTGCGGCGTACTGGCGCTGCTGTTTGCACCGGGTGCCGGTGGCGGTTTTGATCTGATACCGCAATCCTTTCACGGCCTGTTTTCGTTGCAGATGCTGCTGCTGATATTTGGCGTGCGTCTGCTGACCACGCTGCTCTGCTTCGGTTCCGGGGCGCCTGGTGGCATTTTTGCCCCGATGCTGGCGCTCGGCACCCTGCTCGGCATGGCATTTGGTCAGGCGATCGCCGATCTCTTCCCGCTCTATGATCTACAGCCAGGCACTTTTGCCATTGCCGGTATGGGCGCACTGTTTGCCGCCTCGGTACGCGCACCGCTGACCGGTATCGTGCTGGTGCTGGAGATGACCGATAACTATCAGCTGATTCTGCCGATGATCATCACCTGCCTCGGCGCAACGCTGCTGGCGCAATTCCTCGGCGGCAAACCCCTCTATTCTTCTATTCTGGCGCGCACGCTGGCGCGTCAGGCAACAGAGACTCAGCCGGGCGAGAAGCAAAAAAGCGACGGTATAAAAAACCCTGCCGAAGCAGGGTTGAAAGGTTAAAAATTGATTTTAATGCCGAGGTTGGCACTGCTGTCGCTGTAGCCCTTGCCGCCGAGCTGCTGACCCAGATTCCCCCACAGGCTGACCCTGTTGCCCAGCGCGGCGTTAACGCCTGCTTTGAGTTCACCGATGTGCGCGGTGCCCGCCTGGGAAACGGTGACGCCATTCATGGTGCTACCAAAGGTGCGACTGTTATGGATCCAGTTCGCCTCCACAAACGGCGTGAAGCTGCGCTGTTTGCCGTCATCCAGCATGCTATGCCCTTCGCTGAACAGGCGCACGCCAAGCCGCGTCTGTAGCGTATTACTGCCATTGCCAGCGACGCGGCTGCCGTTTTGCTCACGATGGTCGTCAGCGGTGACGCCCAGCCAGGTTGCCTGCGCCTGCGGCTGAATAAAAGTGCGCTGGCGCGGGTGCGGCTGGCCGATTGCAAAGGCGTAGCCCGCGGCGAGCGATGCGGTCAAACCGCTGGATTTATAACGTTCGGCCGCAATATCCTCGCCCTGCACGCTGTTATCAAACCAGCTCCAGCTCGCCCAGCCATCCACCCAGCCGCCATTTTTCTGTGCTTCATGCTGCGACCAGCGACCATACAAGCCGGTGCTGTAACCGCTCACGTCGCCGGTGGAACGGTAGCCAGTTACCGTGGATTGGGTTGTGCTTTGCGCGTTGGCGTAGCCGCCCATTACGCCGAGATGAAAACGATCGCTGCCGTTGCTGCTCCACTGCGCAACGTCGCCGCCCAATTGCATAACGTAACGATTAACGCGAGTTTTGAGTTGCCCTGAGCCATCGCGGAAGCGTTGATGCCCGCCGGTGTTACGTAGCCAGAGTGAACTGGTCTGCGGTTGACCGTTAGCATCAAGATACGACGTGCCGCTGCGGCGTTCATCCATCGCACTGATAAACAGAGTATTCGCGATAGCCAGGTTCGCGGCATAACTGCCTGCTTCCGGACGCACAATGTGGGTGCGTTGTTCAGGCTGCGGCTTCTCTGGCGTTACCGGATTAACCGGATCAACCGGATCAACCGGATCAGCCGGGTCAACCGGGTCAACTGGAACGATATTGCTTTCCAGCTGCCACTGATTGCCAACCTGTACCAAACGGTAATCATAGGCACCGGCAACGATACGCCCACGTTGCCGGAAAGTGCCATCAACCTCGCCATCAATCTGAATAAGCTGAATGCCCTCAATGGTCTGCGCACCGCTGCCACCAACGTGCGTGACCAGCACATCGGTTTCGCCGCGGTAATTTCCGCTAATATGCAGGCTGTCAGTTTGCGATTGATCGCCTGCCAGTTCGCCACGGAAATGCAGCGTACCGTTATTGCTGGTCATATTCGCGACCCTAACCCGGTTAAAATCGCCGTCAGCCTGACTGAAGTTAACGTGACCTTTATCCAGTTCTAACGTATCCAGCGATGAATCGCCGGTGACGTTCCAGACGCTGTCATTGTTCAGGCTCAGGCGATGCAGACCGTTGCCAGCACCTTGCCAGCTGGAAACATTATCAAGAGTTAATGCGCTCCGGCCGGAAGTACCTGCATGGACGATGATATCCCCTTCAAAACGCGACCCCTTATTGCCTTGCAAAATAGCGGTACTGTTAGTGCCAGCCAGCAACAGGGTGTTTGCCTTAATAGTGGATGCATTGCTATCAAGGTTAATTTCAGTTGAAGGTGAGACATTAATTGCAGTGCTGTCATTACCGTTGATCAAGCTCTCGTTGAATGAAACATTAAGCGTACCGGCGTCAACAAATATTGCGCTGCTATTATAGCCACTGGTTTCAATCAGAGAGTGATTAAGGTCAGCTCGTGACTGCCTGTTGCCCGTAATCATGGACAAACCGCGCGCCGCAGCACTGCTGCTCTCCTCCGGGCTGCGGGCATAAATACGTATGTTATCACCCGTTAATTGCGCATCACCTCCCAGGAAAATGCCTCCTCTGTTCTGTTTGGCATTAATCTCCACGTTATTGAGTTTTGCAGAGGAATGTTCTCTCAAATAGATAGCGTTCTGATTTATTGCATTAAGATTTATTGCATTAAGATTAATTTGAACATCTTTTAGATCAATTTCGCTGTAAGCATAGCCAAAAATTGCCGACTGCCCGCCGGAGGAGTTTATAACAACATTCTCAGCGCTAAATTTAGTACCACTGGTTCCCTGAAATGTCCTGCCTGCGGTATTAATTGTTGCATTAGCAATGTTAATTACTCCACCACCGCGGGCAAAAAGCGCGTCAGCTCCAGAGAGATTATCAATGGTGCCGCCATTAAAGTTGATAACAGAATTATTGTCAGCTTGCAGTGAATGAGTGAGTGTTGAAGTCACGTTGCTGTTGATGAGTGAAATTTCACCACTATTAACGGTGTAAACGCCAGGTGCAGATCGTCCTGCAACCTTGATTGTGCTGTCTTCTATCGTGATGGTATTACCGACGCCGTTCGCCAGAGCGCCAATCCCCGCGGTGCCTGTTGTCGTGATTTGGCCATCTTTAAACGTTACATGACCACTATTCAGCGACTGTATACCGTGAGCATTATTGCCTGTTGTTACGACAGTGGTTTTAATCGCTTGAATCGTCCCGCCGTCGCCCACTATACCGCTGCCCCCGTTGCCGGATGTCGAGATGCTGCTGTTGTTAATTCTCACCATGCCACTGCCCGATATAGCCCGAGCACCGTTTCCACCACTGCCCGTGGTGGTAATAGTTGTGTTATCAACAACAATCACCCCGCCCTCTGCACTCACCACACCGATCGCATCAGTACCGGATGTGGTTATGGAACCGCCAGCAAAATCAATTTTTCCACCGTCGTTGATCGCGTAAATGCCATAGCCAGCACTGTTTGCCGCACTGGTAATTACCTCCTCATTCCTGTAACGGCCCTCGTCACCGTCATGAAAAATGGGTCCCACTGCCCATGCCGCGCCGCTGGCCAGAATAAGCAGCACCGCCGACGACATTGCGCCAAGCGCCAGACCAGGCCGTTTATCAGTTTTATGCGACGACGCGTTGGCAGATTTCACCTTACCTTTAGCAAATTCCGAAGCCACAACAAAGCGGCTCACCGCATGATTCCAGATAACGCGATACACTTTATTCATAATCATCATCCATAATTGAGCTATAACGAGCTTAACTATCCATAGGGTTATTAATTCGATACGAGTGCTGATGAAAAAAGCCAAAACCCGCTGTTAATAACAAGCGACAGACTTTGGATGAAATTAAATGGCAGATGCGCGGAAGAAATTAGCGGAAGAGTATTTTCATTGCTGGAGGAAATAGCCATTAAAGCGGAATGGTGATTTCCGCCTTAATTATTTTGCGTGTTATTTAACACACAAATACGATCGGTGAACCGGGCAACAAGTGCCTGTTTTACACTATTCCGTCATTTAACCATGCCGTTCGGCTACGCACATAGTGAAGATCAGCATGTGGTTACCGTCGTTAGCATACTTGTGGGCCGCATCGGTGCGCGCCACTGCTGACGCCCCCTGAACCACGCAAAGTTCGGTGTCCGCCACCTTCAGGGTCAGTTCGCCCTGCTCGACGTGCAGCAGTTCAGCGGTGCCTTCAGGATGACCGGCAGAGGTGAATATCTCGCCGGGAAACATCGTCCAGCGCCACAGCTCAATCATGTCCGGTCCGCGGGTTCCCGCCAGCAGCTGCGCGGAGCCGCCCTGTTCGCCACGCCACAAAACTGGCATATCGTCGCTGTCGATCAAAAACGCGGCGGGTGCGTGGGTGACATTAACCAGCTCTGCCACCGACAACCCCAGCGCGGCGGCGAGTTTACACAGAATGGCGATACTGGGATTGGCCGTGCCTTTCTCCACTTCCACCAGCATTCCTTTGCTGATGCCTGCCCGCCGCGACAGCTCATCCAGCGACAGCTTTTTACTCTTGCGCCAACTTTTAATGGTCAGCGATAAGGCGTTACTGACGCGCGCCACATCAGCGCCGCCATCGGTCGTTATATTGACTTTATTGGTCATCGGTCGCTACTATGAAATAAATTAGTCATTACAGGATTATCCAATGCTTTCTGTTTCTCCGTCAATTGCGCCCGAGATCGCTGCGCTGGCCCCCGGCTTTCGTGCGCTGAGTATTACCGTGGAAGCCGCGCCGTTACTGCATCCGCAGGTAGCCAGCGACGCGCTGCAAGGAGCCTGTAAAGCGATGCTCGAGCATGACGTGCCGTGGGCCGACGCACACCTTGCCGCCTGGAACGCGGTATTTACGCGTTTCGGCGCAAAACCAAAACGTACGCCCTGCTCGGCAGACGCCTTGCGCAAACGCGTATTGCGTGATGGCAGCATGGCGGGCATCGATCCTGTGGTTGATCTCTACAATGCCATCAGCATTCGTTACGCCGTGCCGGTTGGCGGCGAGAATTTTGCTGCCTATGTCGGCATGCCACAGTTGACCATCGCCAGCGGAACAGAGCCGTTTGACACCGTAAAAGCAGGGGAACCCGGCAACGAATCCCCGGAACCGGGGGAAGTGATCTGGCGCGATGATATCGGCGTGACCTGCCGTCGCTGGAACTGGCGCCAGGGCGTACGTACGCGCCTCAGCGCAGAAAATCAGCAAATGTGGTTTATCCTTGAAAGCCTGCCGGAGATGCCGCTGGATGCGTTGCAGCAGGCGGGCGATGCGCTGATAGATGGCCTGCAGCGCATAATGCCTGGCGCAAAAATTAGCTCGCAGTTAATCAGCCTGCCATAACAACGTTGCTGTTTGCGGCGCACGGTTGTAGCAAACAGACTGGCTGACCGCCTATACTTTCGGCCAGCTTAGCCAACAGGATGCGCCAACGTGGACGGAAATTATTCGGGCTTTCTTATCGCCATTTTGCCGGTGGCGCTGTCACCCGGCGCCAGCTTCACGCTGGCAATCAACAGTGCCCTGGCGGGCGGCATGCGCGGATTGTTCAACACGCTGTGCGGAACGGCGCTGGGCATTTACAGCCATGCCCTGTTGATTGGGCTGGGTATTTCTTCACTGTTGCTCACCTCACCCGCCTGGTTTGGTGCCCTGAAAATAGCTGGCTGTATCTGGTTGTTGTGGCTTGGCGTTCAGCTTGTGCGCAGCGCCTGGCAACCCGCAGCGGTGCCAGCCCAGGCGATAGTCAGCTGTAAAGCGGCGTGGCTGGCCAATATTCTGAATCCAAAAGCGGTGATGTTTTATTTAACAGTGGTGCCGCAGTTTGCCGGAAAAGCGGGCACGCTCAGCACCTATCTCAGCCTCGCATCGCTGCATATTCTCATCATGACGCTGTGGCTGTTAACCATCAGCGCGTTGCTGATGGGTTCGGCCCGATTGGTCAATCTGCAAAAACTCAAATGCATCATTAACACGCTCGGCGGCGGCGTGCTGATTCTGTTCGCGCTGTTCAGTCTTAAAGGCTGAGCAATGCGTAAAACCCTGCTCAATATGTACTCTCTTACGCCACCTTAGGCACAGAAATACCCGTTTCGCCTTGTTACCCTGCCGCTTTGCGTCACCCACTCGCTGTGCCGATCAATTGTGCTGTCATAAAAGGGAGAGCGATTATTCCCTGGCTATCCCTGATGGCTGACAGCGGCACAACGCTGCCGCAACTGCTGGCGGCACGACTGGATTTCATGCCGCTGCTCACGTCCGGCTGGCCAGCGCACCGGGGAAATTTGCTGTGGCAGCTGGCGTTTGGCAGCGAGCGCGCGCTTTGCCCCCATATACGCCAGCTGAGTACCACCTACCGCGTTGGCGATCGGGTTAACCATTTACTGGTGCCCCTTAATTGCTGGCTGCAGCACGATACACGGCGGGGCGCGTCTCGCCGCCTGAGTCGTTTTGACGCCTGCGTTCGCCGCCATGCCGAAGTTACGCAACGCACAACGCAGCGCCAGGGTCTGACACCGCTGTTTCTGGAGGCGGTTAGCGTACGTGATGAAACGGAAATCTGGCTGGAAAGCCTTCGCCTGAGCGGGGAGGGATTTTGTGTTGAGACGTCGTCCGATCCAGAGATTGAACACGCCGTATTACTCAAAAAGTATGCGCATCATCTTCTGTGGTGCGGCGCGGGCATAACTCAGGCTCACTTCCGGCGTTTTTGCGCCAGCCTCGCCGCTGGTGAACCGGTCATGCTGTGCGGCCCGCAACGCGACATCGTCAACTGAGTCATCCTTTACGTTCTTTTACCCGGGCAGCTTCCGTGCCCGGACCCACGATCTTTTCCTGTGAAAACAAGGCTGCCCGGCAGAAGATGCGATCAACTGCGCCTGTATCACTATTTTTCGCCCGATCATTCGCCGTCGCGTGATTTTTAATTTTCAAGTGCCATGCGCATTCTGCCGATAGATCAGGCAGACATTCATGACTGCCGGCGTAGTACGTAGTTACCCGAGCCGTTTATTTTAGTTTTTATTACCAGGGCCCGGAACATGATCAAAACGCATAAAATGAAGGTGGGCGTTATGCTCGGTATGGCGTTTCTTTGCGTCATTCTGTGCGGCGTGTTCGTCACGCTGTTTGCCAGCATCAAACTCAGCAGCGCTAACGATCAGCAAAAACTTACCGATGCCCGACTGGGCGATCTGCAAATCCTGCGTTCGATTCAGGACAACGTCACGCAACAAACCACTCTGCTGCTGGCCGTTGCCAGTGGAGGCGATGCTGGTTCACTGCAAAATGTCAGCACCGCGTTTCAGGCACGTCAAAAAGCCAGCGATGAGATCGTTGCGCACTTTCGTACGCTGGTTGACGGCGCGAAATCGATTCCCGGCATCAACCTGAAAGAAGTGGAAGAGGCATCCGATCTGCTGGGTAACATTGAACAGGCGCAGCCGCTTTTTGTCACCAAATCCCAACAGCTGCTGAAGGGCCAAAATGGCGATGCGGCAGGCATGCGCCAGTTTATCGCTGCCGAGCTGACGCCTGCACAGGAGGCGTATCGTGCCGCGGTTGATGGCATGGTTTCTTATCAGGCACGCGTAACCGCCGCTACGGCTAAAGCGTCCACCTCAAGCCTTTCGGGCGTGTTCTCCACGCTGTTTATTCTGACCGCCTTTTCGGTGGTGGTTGGCGGACTGATGAGCTGGCTGATTACTCGCAAGCTGCGTCAGCAACTGGGCGGTGAACCGGCGCAGGCGCAGGCACTGGCGGCGGCCATTGCCGACGGCAATTTAACCTCTCCGGTCTCTCTGCGTCAGGGCGACAACTCCAGCCTGCTCGCGTCGTTGGCCGTGATGCAGTCACGTCTGCGTGAACTGGTCGCCAGCGTTAAAGAGACCGCCTCTTCTGTTGCTACGGCATCAGAGGATATTGCGCGTGGCAATACCGAACTCTCTTCGCGTACCGAACAGCAGGCCGCTGCGCTGCAGCAAACTGCCGCCAGCATGGAAGAACTCACCGCCACGGTGAAAAGCAATGCCGCAGGCGCTGCGATGACCGCCGGTTCTGCACGTGAAGCGGCAACGCGCGCGCGCAACGGCGGTGAAAGCGTCGGCAAAATGACCCAAACCATGGCCGGTATTTCGGTCAGCGCGGCGAAAGTCCGTGATATCACCAGCGTGATTGAAGGCATCGCCTTCCAGACCAATATCCTGGCACTGAACGCGGCGGTGGAAGCAGCTCGCGCCGGTGAACAAGGCCGTGGCTTTGCGGTGGTTGCCGGTGAAGTACGCAACCTTGCGCAGCGCAGCGCCGTGGCGGCACGTGAGATTAAAGAAGTGATGGCCGAAACCTCCACCCTGGTGGCGGAAGGCGTTGCGGTCACCGACAGCACCGCAACCAGCATCATTAGCGTGGTGGATTTGGTCGGCGAACTGGCGGATGCCATGGATGAGATCGCGCTGGCCTCGGGCGAACAGATGCAGGGCATTTCGCAGGTGCATATTGCTGTGAGCGAGATGGATGGCGTAACCCAACAAAACGCCACGCTGGTGCAGGCTTCTGCAGTGGCAACCGGTTTACTGGAAGAGCAGGTGCATGCGCTGACCTCGACCATCAGCCGTTTCCGTATTGCGGAAGAGTTCGCCCGTCCCGCGCCCTCATCGCTGAAAGCCCCTACCCGCGCGCTGAAGCCGAAAACCGCCGGCGCCTCAGCGGATGAATGGGTCTCTTTCTGAGTTAGCGTTATTTTTACGAATAACCGCGGCTGCCGCGAGGATTGTGGCAGCACTGCAAAATCGATTTGTTGTAATAGTTGACGCGCTGCCCTCTAAACCGGCGCGCGTCTTTTCATTAACAGGAGAGATAATGCGTATCGAACAAGGAACATCATCAGTAGTGGATTTCACCGTGCGGAACACCGCAGGCAGCGTCGGTGTGGATGAGATCACCGGCAAATCCGTGGCTGCCAGTAGCAGCGTAATGCTTTCAGCTGAAGCGCTGAGCCGCCTCCAGCAGGAAACTCACGACAGCGGCTCGCCAACCACCAGCGAGGCAAAACAGGCCACGCTCGCCACGCAGATTAACCGGCTGGCGCTATTACAGCCGCAGGCGTTGCCCGATCTTGGCTCGCCTCTTTATAACGATCCTTACACCGCTGACGACGCCACTGCCCTGAACAGCCTACTGTTTATGACCGACGGCAACAGCCAGAAAACACTCGACGACTTCAGTACCGCCATGCATCAGGTATTGCGTGACGGCGTGGTCGGTCTCAATCGTTATGACAGTTCAGATACCGCCGAGGCGATGTCGCTCTCCTTAACCGAGGCAAAGTTGTACAAGCTGGTAGAGAAATATATTCCGGCCGATCGGCAACAACAGGCGAGCGGATACGTAGATGCGTTGATCGGTAGTAAGATCGCGTTCCGCGAAGCAGTGCATTTACAACTGGCTCAGGGCACGCTGGAAACTGCGCAGCAACATGGCACGGCGGCTTATATTGCCGATGCGCAGCGTTATCTTGATGAACTGCATCAGGGCAACGCACGACCGCAAAAAGAACTGAATATCATGCGCGATGCTACGCAGCATGCCGACAATATGGACGACGTTTTTCACACTTTCACTAAGGTGATCAACGCTACGCCGCACCCGGATCAGGCCCAGGAATCGATCAAGGCAGCATTGGCACAACTCGAGGTTTATCGAAATCAGTGGCAGGCGTTTACCCAGTCGCTGAGCTGAGCCCGGCAACAAGCAGGGAAAATAAAAAGCCGCTGATCACCTCAGCGGCTTTTTTACAGGTTAACAATTTTACCGTGAGAGAAGCGTGCCCGGAGCGAACCACTCGCCAGCCGGGCAACGCAATGCAAATCAGAAGGTTTGCCAGTTGGCGCCGTTGATCGAAACCGCTGGCGCTGCGCTTCGGGCCGTAGGTCGAATCAGCTTCGCCGCAGGCGCGGGGCTGCGATCCTGCCCGATGCGGAACTCAGCCACCATCTGCGTCAGCGCCGCTGCCTGCTCCTGCAGAGACTGAGAAGCCGCCGACGCTTCCTCAACCAGCGAGGCGTTCTGCTGTGTCACGTTATCCATCTGATCCACTGCCTGATGCACCTGGGCAATGCCTTTGCTCTGCTCAGTGGCCGCTACCGCGATGTCGTTGACCAGATCGCTGACCTGCTGAATTGCCGCTTTCATCGCCGACATATTCTGTCCGACTTCCGTGGCCTGGCTGGCACCGGTTTGCGTAAGCTGCCACGACTCATCAATCAGGGTTTTAATTTCGCGCGCGGCGGTGGTGGAACGTTGTGACAGATTACGCACTTCGCCTGCCACCACGGCAAAACCTTTACCGTGTTCGCCCGCACGCGCTGCTTCTACCGCAGCGTTGAGTGCCAAAATATTGGTCTGGAAAGCGATACCTTCAATCAGCGTTACGATGTCGGCCACGCGCCGTGAACTGTTCTGAATATTGCTCATTGTCACCAGCATGGTGTCCAGTGAGGCGGCACTTTTTTCTGACAGATGATTCGCGCTACCAGCCAGCTGGCTCGCCTGCTGGGTATTGTCCGCGGTCTGGCGTACAGTTTCACTCAGTTGCGTCATGCTGGCGGCGGTTTGCTCAAGGGATGCTGCCTGCTGCTCAGTGCGAGATGAGAGATCTTCATTACCGGCAGCAATTTGCGCCGACGCGCTGCTGACCGACAGTGCCGTGCTGCTGACCGATCCCAGTGCGGCGGAAACCCGCTGAATCAGGCCATTATAGGCGCGCGCCATGGTGCCAATTTCATCATTACGGCTTTCATCAGCACTGACGGTGAGATCAAGGTTAGCGCTGGAGAAGGCCATGATTGCGCCAATATCCTGCAGACTTTTGCGAATGCGCATCACGGTTAAACCGGCAAACAGCGCAAAAATCACCACGGTAGCAACCACGCCAGCAATGGTGCCCCACAGCACGGTGGTAAAGGTACGATGGTTAGTGGCGCGCAGCTCATCGCCAATCACAATGTTCAACGCCAACTGTTTTTTATATCCGGCCACCAGCTGACGAATCGCATCACCAATGCCGTTTTCTTGCTCGAGCAGGAGCATGCTTTGATCGTTCTGATGCGCTCGCGAAGCGGCAAAAAACGCGGGCAGACGCTGCTCGACCGCCTGGATGTTTTCCATTGCGGCTATGGTCAGCTGTTTATCGCCTGCGCTGGAAATATCGTTCTCCATATAGTGGGTGGTTAATGATGTCAGCGCGGCAAGCTGTTGATGAATAATATCTTCAAGCGCTGGCAACTTCGCGTTGTTGCTCTGGCCCTGATGCTTGTAAAGCGTCAGAGCAAGCTGATTGCTTTGATCGGTCAGTTCACCCAATGTCTTTATAGAAGGCAACGTATTGGACTGAACATACTCAAAGCGGTCCTGGAAGCCAGAGATCAGAGTCATGGCGAGAATAGCCTGAGTAATCAGACCAGCAAATAACAGCCCAAACGTCATTAACAGACGTTGTGTAATATTCATGTAAACCCCTGAAGTTTAACTTTATTGCCTGCTAAGGAAGGCAATGATTCACAGAGGTTATCGGCAGCAAGCCTGAGAGGTTTATCAAAAGTAACCTTTTAATGAGTAAGGTTTAGCGGATTTGTGATCAACCGGTAAATTTACTGAAATGAGGTACCAAAAAAGAGTGCAGTGATTTGGTAATCATCAATGGCCAGAAGCGATTTTCTAAAGTTAAATTACATGAACACGTAACATGTTTAAATCTAAATCGAAGTTGTCTGAGAGCGGATAAAAGAGATTACGCAAACGCTTAACCGGATTTGAGACCGTTCTTGTTTATCAGCTGCGCCAATTTCAATTATCTTAAGGTATATCGGAAATGCATTATTCCGATGAGCAAAAACATCGCCTGTTTTTACCTGAAATGTTGCTTAATGTTTCAATCGAAGCGTAAAATTTGCCTTAAGGCCGGGGTTTATCCTCGTAGTCGTGGGTTGTGATAAAAAAACGTAGTTTATTAACAAGTTATGCTAGCAATCTGCTTAATAAATTATTCGCCATTCAGTTTGATAGCCAAAAGTAATGAAAATAGTCCTGAAATTATCAATATTTTTTATATAATAAAGATGCAGGACAAAATTATTTCCGCAAAAAACGTTGGAGGTTGGCATGTATATTTCTGATGAAGAAAAAGGCAACAGGCTCATTGGCCAGGCAGCGATGCACCTGATCTTCGGCAGACAAGATGTCACCGTGAGTTCGTTGTTGGCCGAATTAAAGTTAATGGCGGAAAATGAGTCTGATGATGATGTGTTAATGCAGATGCACGAAACACGTCGTTGGTTGGCAGGATATCGCTGCCTCAGCAGCCGTTCACCGGAGCGCGCTGGCTGGCTTGATGACAAAATCAGCGCCAGTTTTGGCCTCGCCATGCAGAGCGACGAGTAATCTGCTCTGATGTTACTGCCCGCTGATGCGGGCAGTTTCGATCCTGCCTTTTATGCATATAGCGAATATCCTCCGTTAACATTCCTCTCATTTTTACTCTTGCTTAACCCATATCGCACTTTTTGCCACAAACCCGCCCCGTCAAAGATGGAAAAATCTGTACAACGTAAGCAGAGTTGTATAACTTTGCCACCAGCTATCAGGCAGCTATCAGGCTACAGTTTTCACCAGGCAAAGGAACATCCTCATGCGTCAGGACGGATACAGCACATTACCTAACAGCGATATTGCCCGTTATTTCAGCAGCGCCTCTCTGCCTTCCCAGCAGGAAACGTTGGGTCAGGTAGTCGTTGAAATTCTGCGCTCGGGTAAAATCCTTAACCGTAAAACTTTGTGTACCCGGCTGCTTTGTCGTATGGAAGCGGCGGTGAGCGTGGAAGAAGAGCAGCACTATCAGGAATTGGTTCGTCTGCTGTTTAAAAACAACGCCTGAGTCTTTCCACTGAAGCCCACGTTGGTTTGACACCTGTCCCCTTTTTGTTGTTTTAGCCGCTTTCGCAGTGACTTTTAGCACGAATTCAAAGGCATAATTTTTCTGACTGACTTGGCTCATAACTTGGTCGTCGCTAGAATAGCGCTTTACTCGCGATGTTCCGGGCAAGCTACTGACCCAGAGAAACCACTATGAAGAGACGTGACGACGATAAACTAACCGACATTATGATGGGTGAAGCGGTGCTCACCCTGCTGCAAGGCGGCGATGCGATCTCTGCCACGGCGGTGATTGAACGCCTGCAACAACTTGCGGCTAATGAGAAGAACGACATGCGGCAACTCGCCTGTGAACGGGCCATCGCTGAGGTGCGCAGCAGCCTTGATATCGCCCGCGACCGTACCACTCTTCAGGTTTGTGACGGTGAAAATGCGCAGCACATTTTTACCAATGACGGTCCACCCGACGACACTAAAAAACATTAATCCCGCAGCGATTGATTATAATCGCTTTGGCAACTCGACGAGGATACGCTGATGTACCGAGAGTTGCCGGAGAACGAGAGAAACGATTTGGCTGCCGTGATCCTCTATAGCAGCGCTACTGAAGCACTGGGCATGATGATCAGAGCGATGGTGGCCAGCAAAGAAGTGTTGTCGAACAAGGTGTTAATTCAGCGTCTGATTGCGCAACTGGAAACCGCTACCTTGCCTGCTCAACAGGCAATCCTGAGCCAGACGCTGGCGCTGGTGGTTGGCCAAACGCCGGATGACCCCGGCATCTGATCTGCCCTTCCCTGTTCATCCTGTCTAAAAAAATAATGACACGCCGTGTCACCAGCAAAGCGCTGCGTGTCCGGTAATGCTATTGCATATCAGAAAAAATTAAAAAAGAGGGAATAGCGAAGTAGCGGCCGTGGCGACTCAGTTCATTTTGTCTGCAATCAGACGAATGGCGTGCAGAAGATGGTTTTTAAGCGACTCATCGGAAGCCTGCTCCGCATGCTGTTGCAACAGCGCGGTGATCTCATGCATGTGTATGGGTTTGCCGGCTTCGAGGAGCAGTGAAACGGCATAACCTACCGCCGCCTGTATCTCTTCCGGAATATTGGTTTTTCTGTAACTCAAATTAGTTCTCCCTACATACCGCCTGGGTATCCATACAGCTTACCATTTTGCCACTTAAAGTGACAGCCGGGCGACTGACGCGGGCACAAAGTGGGTGGATTCGGTCCTGCGGCTGATGAATAAACTGCCTCTACCAGCCCAACGTCATGACCGCTCTTCCCAGCTCTGGCGGGATATAATGGACTTTTCTCTAATGCTTGC
Organism: Duffyella sp. Ts4; assembly: GCF_051851875.1. Classification (NCBI taxonomy): domain Bacteria; kingdom Pseudomonadati; phylum Pseudomonadota; class Gammaproteobacteria; order Enterobacterales; family Erwiniaceae; genus Duffyella; species Duffyella sp. Ts4. Next base: position 106,417 of record NZ_JBLYPN010000003.1, read on the forward strand.
GCTCATGCTAACGCCTCGCCGCAACGATTTAACACAATGCCTTAATCCGGCCATGTGAAACAGCGGTTTTACGGTTATTATCATGCCTCTCAGGCAAGTCTTACACGCCGGGCTTGCCCTTAGCCAGTGAATAATCGTTTACAGCCAGGTGACACCGCATGCAGACCAAGCGAGTACTGATTATTGAAGATGATGCCGACGCTGCTGATGTGCTCAAGGCCTATCTAAAGCGAGAAAACTATGATGTCACTATTGCTGGCGATGGTCTTAGCGGTCTGGAAACGGCTCGCCGCTGGGAGCCCGATCTTATCCTGCTGGATATTATGCTGCCCGGCATGAGTGGCACCGAGGTCCTAACCGCGCTGCGACGCCGAGGCGATACGCCGGTGATCATGGTTACCGCCATGGGCGATGCGCCGGACAGAATTGGTGCGCTGCGCTATGGCGCCGACGACTATGTCGTTAAACCTTACGATCCCGGTGAAGTGGTAGCACGCGTGCAGGCAGTGTTGCGCAGAAGTTTTTCGGGCGCGGCACTGCCGGAGAAACTGCGTTGGGCGGCGCTTGAGGTCGATGCTGACGCGCTGACAGCAGTGATTAATCAAACCGATGGACTGCCCTATCGCCTGGAACTCACGCCAACCGAATTTTCCATTCTGGTGACGCTGATGCGTTCACCGGTGCGTCCCTTTACCCGCCAGTTCCTGCTGGAAAATTGCCTGCCCGAAAGCGACGCGCTGGAGCGTGTCGTCGATACACACGTCTACAACCTGCGGCGAAAACTGGAAGCAGCCGGCCTGCACGACATCCTGCCTGCGGTGCGCGGCGTGGGTTATCGGTTTCGTCAGCCATGAATCGCGCTCCGCACTCTTCTTTATGGCGCTGGATCTGCATGCGCGTGATCGCGCTGGCGCTGGGCAGCGTAATGCTGATTGCCATCTGTATGTGGCTGAGATTTGCCCTGAAGAATCTGTGGGTCTATCTGCATATGCCGCCGGCACTGCGCGAGGAGTTTGCCCAGTTACGCCAGCATCCTGCGCTTGACCTTGCGCGTTATCACCAAATTATTGATAACTGGTGGGGCATCTACTATTCCGATCCGTCCATCGCCTCCAATGACTGGCTGACGGTGGGCGTGCTGGTGATCATGGCGATTCCTTTTATTGTGATGATTGGCTTGCGCGTTGCGCGCCCGCTCTCTGCCCAGTTCAGCAGACTGGCAACAGCGGCGCGTGCGGTTGCCGAGGGTCAGTTCGGCACAACCGCCGATCTGGTAGAAAATGCGCCACAGGAGCTGGTGCAGTTTACCGAAGATTTTAATTTGATGACGCAGCAGCTGGCGCGCTATGAGCGTGAACTGCGGGCTTCGCACGTTGCGATGGCACATGAGCTTCGTTCACCTTTGACCGCGGCCATTGGCCGCTTGCAGGGCATGATCGATGGCGTATTTGATCCCGATCCGCAGCAGTTGAGCATGGTCATGAAGCAGCTTCGCCAGCTGAGTCGCCTGACAGACGAATTACATCTGCTGTCGCTGGCGGATGCCGGACAGCTCAGCCTTGAGCGCAGCAGAATTCAGGTGGTTGAACTGCTGCGAGAACGCGCAGCGTGGCTGGCACCGCAGGCGGAAGCGGCAGGTATGGCGATAGTAATAGAGGCAAAGCATCACGCACGCTGTTCGGGCGATGCGTTTCGGCTGGGCCAGGTGTTTACTATTTTAATGGAGAATGCGCTGCGTTACGCACCAGAAGGCAAGAGCCTGACCATCACAGTCACCCAGCACGCGACGCAGGTGAGCATCCTGTTCCGCGATTACGGATCCGGCGTCGATCCGCAATTTCTGCCCATCCTCTTTGATCGCTTCACTCGCGCGGAATCTTCACGGGCACGGCACTCTGGCGGAAGCGGGCTGGGATTATCCATCGCCAGAGCCATTGTGGTTGCGCACGGCGGTGAAGTATCAGCCAGCTTACCTGCCGACGGCGGCATGAAGATTGCGCTGACGTTGCCTTTATAGCGTGAGCCGTCAATCAGCGGTGCAATAAAAGCGAGCAATTCTCTCAGCCTCTCTATAATTACCGCCCTGGGTTTACGTAAGGAGAACGCAATATGCCCGTTTGGCTATCTTATCTGGCACTGCTGGTTGCCATTATCGTTGAAGTGATTGGCACGACGCTGCTGGGCAAATCGGCCCACTTCACTAAGCTTCTGCCCTCGCTGGGCGCTGCCGTCTGTTATTCGCTCTCTATTTATCTGCTTGCTCAGGCTTTGCGCGCCGTGCCGCTGGCCATCGCTTACGCTTCCTGGGGTGGCCTGGGCATTATTCTCACCACGGTAGTCAGCATTGTGATTTTCAAACAGCATCCTGACACTGCGGCGCTTATTGGTATCGCCCTAATAGTGATAGGCGTAATTATCGTCAATGGCTTTTCAAAAATGAGCGCACATTAAGCAACGTCACTCTTTGGCTTTAACTTTGAGTGATGCAACGCAGCCGCCCACAGCCGCTGCGTTGCCCGTGCTGGCGAGGCCATACAACGACCGCGTTGATAGCTTGCTAACTTCAGATTTTTTTGACAATTGAACCGTGAAATTGTCCGGCGGAAAATAAAGCGTTGCGGGTGAAAAAGATTATTTTGCTGTGAAACGAAGCACAGGAAAAGCGCAGCGTTTTATATCACTACTGGCAATAAAAACATGCGTTTAAAAACAGTGTTGACACCGCGAAAAAAAAGCTTAGATTGGTACTCAACGGCAGCGGAAAGTTTGTTGCCGGGTAAGCAGAAAGTGTATCAGAAGTTTGTTTCAGAAATACTTTGCGATAAAGGCCACGTAACATTGTTGTATGGGATATCGATAATTGAGGAACAGCTTCACCCTCTGTCGATCAGTGTTAAGGCCACGTAGTGTGATTCACCAATCGCAACCTGGGGACAACAACGCGATGATGTAACGCCATGTTTCAACTACAATTGCTTGCGATAAGGTTTTGTTTTCTGAGTATCGCAACGAAAGTAAGGCAACGCATCAAATAGTTTATATCGCGAGGGGAGATGTACTGGATTAAGATGCCACGCTTTAAGAAAGTGATGAAGCTGGCGATGTGTTAATCGGTAAATATATGGGGGTTTTTAATTATCTATCTAGTACCCAATATTATCTGTTCTTAACGTGTACATTTAACGCAGTACCAATAGCAGTAAGTATCAACAAAGCGTATTAATGTTAAATCCTAAGTGTGCAGTACCCTAAAAGCCCTGACCTAAACCGTCGGGGCTTTTTATTTTTACAGAACACACTTACTGGTGGCGCTGCATTTTTAATCGACTATACTCATAAAGCAGAAAAGGTGGGTTCGTTGCAAAACTAACCATCTAAAATTAAATAATATTAACGCTTGCGTAACACCGCTCTCCCGGTCTAGTATACGTCATCGGTTTGAAACACAGACCTTATGAAAGCAGTTTTAGTAAAGCAGTCCTCAGTTCAAGCGTTATCCATAGATACCCTTCTGCGAGAGCCTCCTCCTAAGTGCCCAGTAAGTAAACTCTGCAAACAGGCCATGTTCGTCACGTTAAGTGGCTCAAAAAATCTAAAGGAAATATCTATGTCTAACAAAATGACTGGTTTAGTAAAATGGTTTAACGCTGATAAAGGTTTCGGCTTCATTACTCCTGCAGACGGCAGCAAAGATGTATTCGTACACTTCTCTGCAATCCAGAGCAATGATTTCAAAACCTTAGATGAAGGCCAGAAAGTTGAGTTCTCAATCGAGAACGGCGCTAAAGGCCCATCAGCTGTAAACGTTGTTCCGCTTTAAGTAGCGAACAATCGCACAGGAATCTACGATAGCGATGACGGCAATAGCCTGAGCAGTGAGTTTCCCGTGATAAACAACCCGCCTTGTGCGGGTTTTTTGCATTCTACAGCTACCATTGCCTGCCGCCTGTGCCTTTCCTTCCCTGCTCTCCTCCGCACATCCACCATCAGCACCATTGAAGTGCCTGGCGCACCAGCGTGTTGCATATTCAGACCAGTTAGTCCGTTTTGACCGGATGGTAAAACTTATCTCACTGATTTTATTTATATAAATTATTGGCACAGATATTGATAGTGTTCTGACTATCACGACCAGCATTGCCCGAAGACTTTTCTGGCCTTCACGTTTTGTTAAGGAGACATGCATGAGCAATAAAATAGCCGAAGCAGGATTAGATACCCTGTTTCTCAGCGCGCGAACGCAAAATGGCTGGCAGGATAAGCCGGTGCCAGCAGAACTGCTGCGCGAGCTCTATCAGCTGGTGCGTATGGGGCCCACCTCTGCCAACTGTTCACCCGCACGCTTTGTGTTTATTACTACTGAAGCCGGGCGAGCACGACTGGCACCCGCGCTGTCAAAAGGCAATGTGGAAAAAACCATGACCGCGCCGGTTAATGTCATCGTAGCGTGGGATACAAAATTTTATGACGCATTGCCAGTGCTTTTTCCTCACGGCGATGCGCGCAGTTGGTTCACCTCCAGCGAGAGCTTTGCCCGCGAAACGGCGCTGCGCAACAGTTCGATGCAGGCGGCCTACCTGATCATGGCGGCGCGTGCGCTGGGTCTGGATACCGGGCCGATGTCAGGGTTTGATGCCAAAGCGGTCGACGCCGCATTTTTTGCGGACACCAGCTGGACCGTGAACCAGATCATTAATCTTGGCTATGGCGATGCCAAAAAAGTTTACGATCGTCTTTATCGTTTTGATTTTGAGGAGGCCTGCATTTATGTCTGATACCACACTGCTTGCTGTTGAGGAGACCCAGGTGGTCTCAACGATTTTTTCTGATACTGATGACCAGGGCCGCCAGGCATTTAAGGATGCGATGGCGAATCTTGGCTCAGCAGTCAACATTGTCACAACCTTGAGTGAAGGAAGTGCCACTGGATTTACCGCCACTGCCGTTTGTAGCGTGACAGATTCGCCGCCTTCGCTGTTAGTCTGCCTGAATCACAGCGCTTCGGTGTTTGCCGCATTTGCCGATGCCGAACACCTTTGCGTCAACACGCTGGCTGCCGATCAGGAAGCATTGTCCGGAATATTTGGCGGGAAACTGGCCCAGCAGGATCGCTTTGCGGCGGTAGAATGGGACACCTTTATCACCGGCTCGCCGCTGCTGTCAGCCAGCGCAGTTGCCTTTGACTGTAAAATTCAGTCACGCGTCACCGTTGGCACACACGACATCATGATCTGCGAAATAGTGGGCATCAAACGCCAGCAGTTGGCGTCAAACCTGGTGTGGTTTAACCGGCGCTATCACCATCTGCGATGATGATGATTGAGATTTTAGATAAAAAGCGGAATTCAGCGCCGACAATCAATGTCGGCGCTGGGTGCCCGGCGAGAAACGCCTGGCGACAGGTTACATATTCGGGAAGGTAATGTTGCTACCCGGCGCTTCACGATGAAGATGGATGAAGTTCAGGTGACGTTCATACTGATCGAGAATATCAATAATCACCTGCTCTTTGCTGTAATCCATTAAATCGTTGCCCTGGCTGCCCTCCAGCAGGAAGGTTTCCAGACGGTAATAGGTCGATTTACCGCTGCGAGCGCGATAGGTAAAGCCCGGCACCGAATACTGCTGCGGCCAAACCTGGTAAACAAAGTTCTGTTCTTCGCCCAGATTCACACGCAGATCCAGATAGCCCAATGGGTTCTCCTCATCGGCTGGCACTGCTTCCAGCGCAACTTTCCCCCCGCGCAGCTCCAGCTCTTTCGCCACATCCTGCATTGCCGGGAACACCACGGTTTCCATCATATGCTGGGTATAACGCGAGCCCGGATAATTCATCAGGCGCGACAGCCGTTTTTTCCAGCTCAAACGATCGTTCGCTGAGGCCAGGTAAGGCGCGGTATCACGCGTGGCGCTGGCACGTCGATAATCTTCAATCTTCAGCGATTTATAAAGCCCCGCCATCACAAAGAAGATCACAAAGCTGAACGGCAGACCCATGATCACCGTGGCGTTTTGCAGCGCCGAGATACCGTTGGTCATCAGCATGCTCAACGTCAGCACCCCAATCGCCACTGACCAGAAAATACGCAGCCAGTTTGGCGCATCGCTGTTGATATCTTTCAGCTTTGAGGTGAAGTTACCCAGCACCAGCGAACCGGAATCCGCTGAGGTGACATAAAACAGCATACCGGTGATGGTCGCGACCGATGCACTCAGCTTAAACGCCGGATACTGTGCCAGCAGGCTATAGAAGCCGCGTTCTGCATGGTTCATCACTTCCTGCGCAAATCCTGCGTTGCCGTGAATAATTTCATACAGCGCAGCGTTACCAAATACCGACAGCCAAAGCAGCGTAAAGGTAAACGGAATGATCAGCGTGCCGAGTACGAACTCACGAATAGTACGTCCACGCGAAATACGCGCCAGGAACAGTCCAACAAACGGCGACCAGGCGACCCACCATGCCCAGAAAAAGAGTGTCCAGCTGTTCATCCACTGAGTTGGGCGATCGAAGGCGAAGGTGTTCAGCGTCATGCCCATAAAGCGATTAATGTAATCACCCACGTTAAGCACCAGCGCGTTCAGCAGAAACTCAGTATTGCCGCAGAACAGCACAAACAGAATCAGACCAACCGCCAGCGCTACGTTGAGTTCAGACAGAATACGAATGCCTTTATCTACGCCGGATGTCACCGAAATGGTGGCGATAATCACCGATAAGACGATTAAACCGGCCTGCGCCGCCAGTCCTTCAGGAATATCGAACAGCACTTTCAGCCCATAGTTAAGCTGCACGACGCCAATACCCAGCGTAGTGGCGATACCGAAAATGGTGCCGACGACCGCCGCGATATCCACGGTATGACCGATCGGTCCGTTGATGCGCTTGCCAAAGATGGGGTACAGCGCCGAGCGAATGGTCAACGGCAGGTTATAGCGATAGCTGAAGTAGCCAAGCGCGATGCCCATCAGTGCGTACATCGACCAGCCGGTCAGGCCGTAGTGGAACAGCGTCCAGACCATCGCCTGACGCGCCGCCTCCATGGTTTGACCGGCGCCTTCCGGCGGCTGCATATATTGCGTTACCGGTTCGGCCACGGAGAAAAACATCAGGTCGATGCCGATGCCTGCCGCGAACAGCATGGCTGACCAACTGAGTATGCTGAACTCCGGTTTTGACTGCTCTGGTCCCAGCTTAATATCACCAAAGCGCGAGCACGCCATATAGAGCACAAAGACGATATAGAGCGTCGCCGCCAGCATGTAATACCAGCCGAAGGTGGCAGAAACCCAGTTAACTGCGGTCAGGATCCAGCCTGCCGCCTGGCCACTAAAAAGAATGGTCAACAGTGAAAACGTCAGAATCAGTCCAGCTGAAGTGTAAAACACAACAGGATTGATTCTGTCTTTTTCACCGGATGGTGGATTCATCATCAATAAAAGCCTCTGGTTAAATGTCTAATTATTCAATCGATTAATTCACCATATCGGTCAATAACTGACCGCTATTTTCCCTGTTAAGTACCCTGCTAAACCATCACGGTGAACAACCGCTGACGATTGTAGTCCACTGCTACGCTTATGTAACAATCGAAGCGCAACATCCTAACAAGTTTTCTTTTTATATTGAACGTGCAATCAAAAAAAGTTTTAATAGGGGTACGAAATGAGCACGGAGCAGGAAAAATGCCAAAGGTGGGGATGCAGCCGATACGACGTCGGCAACTGATTGATGCGACCCTGAGTACGATTAATGAAGTGGGCCTGAATGATGCCACTATCGCCCAGATTGCCCGCCGCGCGGGTGTCTCGACCGGCATCATCAGTCATTACTTTAAAGATAAAAACGGCCTGCTTGAGGCCACCATGCGCGATGTCACGCGCCAGCTACGCGATGCCGTTGCTGCCCGGCTCAAGCCACTGGCCGATGCCTCCACCGAAGCGCGGCTTCGTGCCATCGTTGAAGGCAACTTCGATGAAACACAGGTGCATAAGGCAGCGATGAAAGCCTGGCTGGATTTCTGGTCCAGCAGCATGCACCAACCGCAGCTGAATCGCCTTGAGCGGGTCAGCAGCAGCCGGCTTTTTTCCTCGCTGGCGGCAGAATTTCGACGTGAAATGCCGCGCGATAAAGCCCGCCTGGCCGCACACGGTCTGGCGGCACTGATAGATGGGCTTTGGTTGCGCGCCGCACTGAGCCGCAAACCTTTTGATCCCGAGGTCGCCCGAACACTGACCACACAATTCATTCATCAGCAGTTGGCTGACGATCAGAATAGATAAGGAAGAGATAATGTCCCGATTTAACGAGCAACACCTCTACATTGATGGCGCCTACGTTCCTTCTGCGGAAGGAAAAACCTTTCAGACCATCAATCCGGCGAACGGCGAAGTGCTGGCTGAGGTGCACGAAGCGGGCCCGCAGGACGTTGAGCGGGCGGTAAACGCGGCTAAAAAAGGACAAAAAGTCTGGGCAGCGATGACAGCCATGGAGCGTTCGCGCATCCTGCGCCGGGCGGTCGATATCCTGCGCGAGCGCAACGATGCGCTGGCTGAACTGGAAACGCTGGATACCGGCAAACCGCTGAGCGAAACCGCCAGCGTGGATATCGTTACCGGTGCTGACGTGCTGGAATATTACGCGGGCCTGATCCCGACGCTGGAAGGCCAGCAGATCCCATTGCGCGATACCGCCTTTGTCTATACCCGTCGCGAACCGCTGGGCGTGGTGGCCGGTATCGGCGCATGGAACTATCCGATTCAGATCGCACTGTGGAAATCAGCCCCTGCCCTTGCGGCAGGCAACGCCATGATCTTCAAGCCAAGCGAAGTGACTCCGCTCACCGCGCTGAAGCTGGCAGAAATCTATACCGAGGCGGGCGTCCCCAACGGCGTATTCAACGTGCTGCCTGGCACCGGCCCGGTCACCGGCCAGCTGCTGACTGAGCATGACGGCATCGATAAAGTCTCCTTCACCGGTGGCGTTGCCAGCGGCAAGAAAGTGATGGCAAACGCCGCAGGCTCAACGCTGAAAGATGTCACCATGGAACTGGGTGGCAAATCGCCGCTGATTGTCTTTGATGACGCCGATCTCGATCTGGCAGCCGATATCGCGATGATGGCGAATTTTTACAGCTCCGGTCAGGTCTGCACCAACGGCACGCGCGTATTTGTGCCCGCTGCCCTGCAACCGGCGTTTGAGCAGAAAATTGCCGAGCGCGTGGCGCGCATCCGCCCCGGCTCGCTCACCGACGCCGACACCAACTTTGGCCCGCTGGTTAGCTTTGCCCATCGCGACAACGTGATGCGTTACATCGAGTCAGGTATTGACGAAGGCGCACGTCTGCTATGCGGCGGCACGCGTCTGACCGGCGCAGGCTTTGATGAAGGTGCATGGGTTGCACCAACGGTGTTTACCGACTGCCGTGATGAGATGAAGATCGTTCGCGAAGAGATCTTTGGTCCAGTGATGTCAATCCTGACCTATGAAAGCGAAGAAGAAGTGGTACGCCGCGCGAATGCCACCGAGTTTGGTCTCGCCGCCGGTGTGGTCACCAACGATCTGAACCGCGCGCACCGCGTGATTCATCAGATCGAAGCCGGCATTTGCTGGATCAACACCTGGGGCGAGTCGGCGGCGGAAATGCCGGTCGGCGGTTACAAGCACTCTGGTGTCGGTCGCGAAAACGGCCTGATGACCCTGCAAAATTACACTCAGGTCAAATCAATCCAGGTTGAGATGACGCGTTTTCAGTCCGTATTTTAATATTTGATCCTGAGGAGTAACCGATGGAATTTGATTATATCGTTATTGGCGCCGGTTCCGCAGGCAACGTGCTGGCGACGCGCCTGACTGAAGACAGCAGCGTCAACGTCCTGCTGCTGGAAGCGGGCGGCCCCGATTACCGTGCGGACTTCCGTACGCAGATGCCTGCCGCGCTGGCATTCCCTCTGCAAGGCCGTCGTTACAACTGGGCGTATGAAACCGACCCAGAGCCTTACATGAATAACCGTCGCATGGAATGCGGTCGTGGCAAGGGCCTTGGCGGTTCGTCGCTGATCAACGGCATGTGCTATATCCGCGCTAACGCCCTGGATCTCGACGGCTGGGCGAAAGAGCCCGGTCTGGAATCCTGGAGCTACCTGGATTGCCTGCCCTACTACCGCAAAGCGGAAACCCGCGATATCGGCCCGAACGACTATCACGGCGGCGACGGCCCGGTGAGCGTCACCACGCCAAAAGCGGGCAACAATGTGCTGTTCGAAGCGATGATTGAAGCCGGTGTGCAGGCAGGTTATCCGCGTACTGACGATCTCAACGGCTACCAGCAGGAAGGTTTTGGCCCAATGGATCGCACGGTCACGCCGAAAGGTCGTCGAGCCAGCACCGCGCGCGGCTATCTGGATCAGGCCAAAAGCCGTCCAAACCTGAAAATTGTCACCCATGCCACCACCGATCGCATCTTGTTTGACGGCAAGCGCGCCGTCGGCGTGGCCTATATGCTCGGCGACAGCAATGAAATGCACGAAGCGCGTGCGCGCCGTGAAGTGCTGCTCAGCGCGGGCGCTATCGCTTCGCCGCAGATTCTGCAGCGATCCGGCGTTGGCCCGGCCGCACTGCTGAAACAGTTCGATATTCCGGTGGTGCACGATCTGCCTGGCGTCGGCGAAAACCTACAGGACCACCTTGAAATGTACCTGCAGTATGAGTGCAAAGAGCCGGTGTCGATTTATCCGGCCCTGAAATGGTGGAACCAGCCGAAAATCGGTGCGGAATGGATGTTTAACGGCACCGGTATTGGCGCCAGCAACCAGTTTGAAGCGGGCGGCTTTATTCGCAGCCGTGAAGAGTTCGCCTGGCCGAACATTCAGTACCACTTCCTGCCGGTGGCGATTAACTACAACGGCTCGAACGCGGTCAATGCGCACGGCTTCCAGTGTCACGTGGGTTCGATGCGTTCCCCAAGCCGCGGTCACGTGCGACTGAAATCACGCGATCCGCGCCAGCACCCATCGATTCTGTTTAATTACATGGCGTCTGAGCAGGACTGGCATGAATTCCGCGATGCCATTCGCATCACGCGCCAAATCATCAATCAGCCGGCGCTGGATAAATACCGTGGTCGCGAAATCAGTCCCGGCCTCGACTGCCAGACGGACGAGCAGCTGGATGAGTTTGTGCGTAATCACGGCGAAACGGCCTACCATCCTTGCGGTACCTGCAAAATGGGTAACGATGAGATGTCAGTGGTTGACGGCGATGGTCGTGTGCACGGCGTAGAGGCGCTGCGCGTGGTCGATGCGTCTATCATGCCGCTGATCATCACCGGTAATCTGAATGCCACCACCATTATGATTGGCGAAAAAATCGCCGACCGTATTCGTGGCAAGGCACCGTTACCACGCAGCACCGCCAGCTACTTTGTCGCCGGTGAGAAACCGGTGCGCGGCGAGCCACAGCGCCCGTAAATTGTTGCGGCAATCAGCGCCATCAACGTTAACGCGTTGATGGCGTTTTTTTTGCCTGTCTGCGGCGCATGCTCACGTAAACTCGTTACTCACCGTCATCACCTGCGCTATTTTGTGATCCTTTCCGTTACTGGCTGTCCAGTTGCCCAAAAAGCTACGTTCATGCCCGCTTATCCTTAGGCTTTCGCCTGATGCTGCGCCGCGGCTGCATTCCTATACTCGCTAATGATTTGAACAGGTTACCGTGATCCCGGCTGGCTGGGATACCCTTCTGCGAGGTATCACTTTGGAAATATCATCAATTGAGGTTATGCGCATTGCGATTCCTTTTCATGCGCATCGCCGCCCGCCGCAGCGCGAAGAAACCACCTTTAATGCCGCGTCACCTTCCTTACGCAAAATGGAAACGCTGCTGGTGAAAGTGGAAACCACCAGCGGCCTGTGTGGCTGGGGTGAAGCCTTTGGTCACCTGGCAAACCCGGTGACTGAACAGGCGCTGCGCTCGCTGGTGGCACCGTTCTTTTTGCACCGTTCGATGCCTGAAAATAGCGGACAAATAGAAGCGTTAATGCAGCAGGCAGAACAGGCGCTGCATGCCTTCGGACGCAGCGGGCCGGTGCGTTATGCGCTTTCGGCGCTGGATATCGCGCTGTGGGATCTGCTCGGCCAGCACCTGCAACAGCCACTGTGGCAACTGCTGGGCGCGCAACGACAACACATCGAACGCTACGCCAGCCTCGTCAGTTATGACAATGATCCCGAAGCGGTCGCTAAGCAGGTGGTGCGGGCACAGCAGCAGGGTTTTACCACGCTAAAGCTGCATGAAACGGAAGTTGCCGCCATCACGGCGGCCCGCCGCGCACTGCCTGAAACCGTTGAATTAATGGTTGACGTTAACTGTCCGTGGACGCCGGAGCAGGCGGTGCAGCAAGCGCATGCCCTGCGCTCGCTTAATCTGGCCTGGCTGGAAGAGCCGATCTGGCCGCCGGATGACTATGCAGCGTTGTCGGCGCTGCGCGAAATTGGCGTGCCGATTGCGGCGGGTGAGAACGCCGATGGCGACCAGGGTTTTGCTCACTTAATGGCGTTGAATGCCGTGGATATTGTGCAGCCAAGTGTGGCAAAAGTCGGCGGCATTAGCGCGGCACTGCGCGTGTTCGCTCTTGCCCGACAACACAAGGTCACCGTGGTGCCGCACTGCTTCTATTATGGCGCTGGCATGCTGGCGACCGCGCATCTGGTTGCCACTCTGCCGCCTGCGATCAAAATGGAAGTGCCGTGGATCACCTTTGAGGCGGCGCTCTATCCTGAGCTGTCAACCGCGGTGAACTTTACCCTTTCATCCGCGCCCGGACTCGGCTATCAACCCGATCCCGCCGTGCTCCAGCGCTACCGTATTTCACACCATCGAATTGCTGCCACAGAGGGAAGCCACCATGTTTAAACGCTACCGGGTGGTCATCGCCCTGCTGCTCTTTTTTGCCGGCATGCTTAACTATCTCGACCGCGCCGCGCTGTCAGTGATGGCACCGCTGGTCAAACAGGATCTGCACATTAATGACGCGCAGATGGGCATTCTGTTTAGCTGCTTTTTCATCGGCTACTGCGCATTCTGTTTTATTGGCGGCTGGTGTGCCGATCGCTTCGGTCCACGCCGCGTCTACGCCTGGGCGGCCACCATCTGGTCGTTGTTCTGTGGCGCAACCGCGTTGGTCACCGGCTTTGCACATCTGCTGATTGTGCGCATGCTGTTTGGCGTGGGTGAAGGCCCGATGGGCACCACCACCAACAAATCGATCGCCAACTGGTTCCCCAAACAGGAAGTGGGTCGGGCGGTAGGATTCACCAACGCTGGCCAGCCGCTGGGCGCCGCCATCGCCGCGCCCATTGTAGGGCTGGTCGGCTGGCACTTCGGCTGGCGCATCGCTTTTGTGGTCATCGCGCTGCTAGGGTTTATCTGGGTAGGCTGCTGGCTGCTGCTGTTTCGCGATAAGCCGGAGCAGCATCCGCGCGTCAGTCAGGAAGAGAGTGACTACATCGCACGAAATCGTCCGGCAAGCCTGAAAAGCGCAGCCTCGCCGCAGCAGGACCCGCATTCATTGTGGCGTTACGTTTTTTCCCTGCCGGTGCTCGGCGTCGCCAGTGCCTTCTTCTGCTTTAACTATATCCAGTTCTTTTTTCTCTCCTGGCTGCCCAGCTATCTCACGGACTTTCAACATCTGGATATTAAAAGCATGAGCATTATCGGCGTGCTGCCCTGGCTGGGCGCGACGATGGGCTTTCTGGGCGGCGGCATGGTATCGGATATGCTCTATCGGCGAACGCGCAACTTTCTGCTGTCGCGCAAGCTGGTGATCTTTGTGGGTCTGGCGGTGGCAGCGGTCTGTGTAATGCTTACCGCCTGGAGCAGCAACGTAGTGAGCGCGGTAACGCTGATTACCCTCGCCAGCGTCTTCGCCTACATGACGCCGCAGGCCTGCTGGTCGCTGCTGCAGGATATTGTGCCGCCCGGCCGCATAGGCACCGCTGGCGGGTTTGTGCATCTGCTGGCCAATCTGGCGGGAATTCTGTCACCGGGAATTACCGGCTTCCTTATCCAGTACGGCGGCGGTTATCACACTGCCTTTGTACTGGCGAGCCTGCTCGCACTGGCGGGAATGCTGCTGCTGGCAGTGCTGGTGCGTGAAAAAGGCGTGGCATCGCTGCGTGCGTTGGCGACAGAGTAAGGCCTGAAACAGAGGCCGAAACGGCCTCTGTTTTTACGCGTTTTTCTGTAACATGCCGTGTTGCCACAGCCGATCGCGAGCGATGTTTTTCATTTTGACCTCACACATGATGTCAAAATCTGCAAACGACAGCGCCCAGTTATTCAACGTGTCATTGAAATAGAAGTCGGAATGCGCCCGCAGCTTCGACTTCCCGATGCCCAGCGTAAGCTGATCGGGAAAGCCGGTTTCCGGGATCAGTCCTTCCTGCGAGATCGAGTAGTGCAACACCGGTCTGACGCCTCGCCACGATGCTTTGATGCGTTCAATACGCGCATCGTCAGGCGTAATAAATTCGTTCTCTTTTACCCAGTGGTGATGAATATCGAGCACCACCGGGCACAACTCTGCTGCCTGCAGAACATCGTCCAGCGAACAGGAGATTTCATCGTTTTCGACCGTCAGCATGCGCCGCGCTTCCTCGCTGAGTTGGCCGAACGCCGCCTGAAAACCGGCAAAGCCCTGTTTGCCGTTCATATGAATATTAATTTTGAAGTCCTGAAACGCACGACCATAGCCGAGCATCACCGCGCAAAGTGCGTGGTATTCCACATCTTCCCGCGCGCGTTCCACTACCAGCGGATTATCGGACGCCAGCACTGAATATTGTCCCGGATGAAACGAGAGGCGAATATTATTGGCCTTTGCCACTTCACCGCAGGCGGTAAACAAAGGTGCCAGATCGGGCAGCAGTTCCTGATAAAGTCGGCTGGCTTCGGGCACGGTAAATAATGGCAGCAGATCGCTGCCGATACGCATCATTCTTAGTGCGTCGGGCTGGGTCGCCAGCGCGTTAAAGGTTGCCAGCAGATGATTAAGATTATTGGTAGCAAGCTGATACAGCAGCGCAGACTGCTCTTCTTGTTTCAGGCTTAAAAAACGCGTGCGGGTGGTGGCCTTAAAAGGGAATGGCTGTTTAAAATCCGCATCAAGATATTTACACGCAAAGCCTAATTTCATAATAACCTCAGTTTGTTCAGGTGCTATAAGTGTAACAACAAATCCCACTTTCGCTGGCGACCCACACCCGCTGCGGCCTGACTGCGTTATTAATAAGCACCTCATAATCTGCTGCCTTTTACCGGCAGGTTATGATGCCGCGTTATAAGTTATATCGCGGCGGAAGTGTGCAGTTTCCGCGACTTATATTACTATCCAGCACTTAACTTTTCTGAAGGGATACGTTCATGTTTAAAGGTTTGCTTACGGCGTTACTCGCCAGCTCCGTTTTACTGTTATCCGCCTGTTCACCCGATAACGACAATAAAGTCAAAGTTGCCATCAATACCGGTCCGGATCAGGCAATCTGGGAAGAAGTACAGAAAGTCGCCAAAGATAAATATAAGCTGGACGTCGAAGTGGTCTCCTTCAACGATTATGTGCTGCCGAATGAAGCGCTGAGCGGCAAAGATGTCGATGCCAACGCCTTCCAGAGTCTGCCTTATCTTGAAGATCAAACCAAAGCGCGCGGTTATAAATTTGCCGTAGTCGGAAAAACCTTTGTTTTCCCGATTGCCGCCTATTCCCACAAAATCAAAAACATCAATGAACTGCCGGATGGCGCAACCATTACCATTTCCAATGAAGCGACCACGCTGGGCCGCAGCCTGCTGCTAATGCAGGCACAGGGCTTAATCAAGCTCAAGGACGGCGTGGGTTATCTTCCGACTACGCTCGACATTGTTGCCAATCCGAAACATCTGAAGCTGGCCGAAGTGGATACGCCGCAGCTGACCCGTACGCTTGACGATCCAAACGTCACCCTGTCGATCATTAACACCAACTTCTCTGCCCAGGCGGGATTATCTTCAACCCGTGATGGCCTGTTCCGCGAAGGCGCGGCTTCGCCATACGTTAACGCACTGGTTTCACGTGAAGAAGACAAAGACAGCGATAAAATTCAGAAGCTGAAAGCGGCGTTGCAGTCGCCGGAAGTCGCTGCCAAAGCGAAAGAAGTTTACAAAGGCGACGCGATTCAGGGATGGTAATCCACGGATTACCTGGTGATGGTTGCAACGGCCTGCGCTCAGCAGGCCGTTTTCTTTTTTAGCGCTCGCCGGTGAACAGGCCACGATGGTTTTCCAGCCAGTGGTGGAAGGTTTGTGGCTCACGGCCGGTTAACTGTTTGAAGTCGGTGGTCACCGCCGCGACGCGGCCCGCAGCGGTATTGGCATCAAACGAGGCGAAAATACGCGCCAGCGGCTCCGGCAGGCCCGCCGCCATCATACCCTGCACCAGCGATTCCAGCGGAACCTGCACCACCGTAATCGGTTTATTCACCACTCCGGCGATGGCCGTGGCAATCTGCTGTTTGGTCAGTGATTCGGGGCCGGAAAGCGTCCAGGTCTTTTTACCGGTTTCTGTGCCTGAAAGCGCTACGGCAGCGGCCAACGCCAGATCGTCACGCGCGATATCGGCGCTGCCCTGCCCTTCGTCTGCGCTGTACCACTGGCCCGAGGCGATGGCAGCCGGAATCGACATCGCAAGATTTTCGAAATACCAGTGATTGCGCAGCACCGTCCAGCCCGGCAGTTCGCTGGCTGCCAGCGCCTCTTCGGTGCCCAGGTGGTCGGGGGCGATCAGCAGCGGTGCACCCTCAGGATGAGGTGCGGAGGTGTAGACCACATGCTGAACACCGGCCGTTGCAAAACCAGTAACAGCATTCTGATGCTGCTGCAGGCGCTGGCCTGGCCGGTCGAGGGTATCGGTGCTGATCAATAACGCCCGCTCAATGCCTGATAGTGCCGCCACAAAGCTGGCCGGTTTTTCAAAATCGAGTTCGCGCACCTGCACACCTTTGGCGGCCCAGCTGGCAAGTCGCTCCGGCTGGCGACTGGCGGCGACGATGCGATTAGCCGGGATATCCAGCGTGCTGGTCAGATGCTGTAACACTGCCTGGCCAAGCTGGCCCGATGCGCCGGTAACGAGAAGTAATGATTCCACAGTGAAACTCCGCTATTGCTGTTAAGAGAGAGAAACCATAAACTCATACCGCACTTAAAAGAAGTACGCACAAAAATGTTAGTAAGGAAAAAATATGAAAGAGGCAGAAAAACCGGCGTCCGGATTGACCGCTGCGCTGCGCCGCGGCGAGTTGACCAGCGTTGACTGTCCTTCGCGCGAGGTGTTTAAACATGTCACCAGCCTGTGGGGCGTGCTGTGCCTGATTGCATTACGCGACGGCACGCTGCGCTTCAGCGAACTGAGACGAAAAGCCACCGGCGTGAGCGAACGTATGCTGGCGCTAACCCTGCAACGGCTGGAAGAAGATGGTTTTGTCAAACGAACCGCTTATCCGGTTATTCCGCCGCGCGTGGAGTACGATCTCACGCCGAGCGGTGAACAGGTTGCGGCACACGTAGCCATGCTGGCTGACTGGATTGAGGAGAATACCGGAGACGTGATGCAACAGCGGCAGGCGCGCGGCTAAGCACGGCGCCTGCCATCAAACCACCTGCACAGCACTGTGCAGGCAGCTGACGCATCAGTTTTTTTCAGGCCAGGAGACCGCGGGAATACCGTTGCGTTTCGGCGTGGCGAACAGCGAGCCCTGGAAGTGAAAAATACCGGCTGCTTCGAGCCACATCCACTCTTCCGGCTTTTCAACGCCTTCCGCCGTCACGGCAATCTCCAGCGATGAACAGCATTTCAGAATCGCCTGCACGATCGCCTGCTTCGGACCGCTTTTGTGCACGTCGCTGATGATATTGCGGTCGATTTTGATCTTGTCGGGCTGGAAACGTGTTAACAGCAGCAGTCCGGCAGAGCCGGCGCCAAAATCATCAATCGCCACGCTGATACCGGCAGACTTCAGCTTTTTGATCGCGCTTTCAAACTCATCAAGTCGGGAAATCACTTCATTTTCAGTGACTTCTACTACAACCTGCTCTGGCACCAGATCGCTGGCTTTCATCGCCTCAATCAGCTTTTCAACCGCGTCTGGCACCACCACCAGTGACATCGGCAGCAGGTTAACCGACAGCGTCAGGCCTTCGATGCCCAGCTTTTTCGCCAGCGCAAAGGCCGTGGCTTTCGACTCAAGATCCAGCGCATAGATCGCGTCCTGCGTCAGTTCCGCTGCGTTCTCAGCCGGACAGAACACCGCCTCAAGCGACACAATCTGACGAGCAAAGGGATCGATAATCGGCTGGAAGGCGAAATGATGGTTGCCTGTACCCGACGCATCCGCGGCATCTACTGAAGCCACCACATCATCGGTAATGAAATCCCAGTAGTCCGCCGGTGGGACCTCAAAATAGTTCTCTTTTTCACGTGCCTCGACAAAAGTACGCAGAAATTGCAGCGCCCGATCATCATAGGTCAGGCGATATTTTGAGGTGCCTTTATCCAGCACCGCCTGCAATACCGATTCTTTGTCGTACTGACGCAGATCGAACAGCTCCATACCGGCGTTACCGAAACGACGCGCAGGACCGTGATCGCGCATTAATTCAACAACGTTGTGATGGCGGGTATCGCTTAAGATACAGCCATAAATGTCGAGAACTGCCTCTTCCGGGCCTTCCAGCACCTGGAAAAAGTGGGTGCCATTGAACAGAAGAATCCCGGTCACGTTAAATAAACTGTTCAGTTTATTCGCTTTTTCCGCCAGGTACTCCAGAGATTTAATCGGAACGTCATCGGCAAGATGACTGCGATAGATAATTGTCGACAACATTACGTATTCCAGACTCCTTGCGTGTGTTCGGCTACTTTACCAGAAGTTCACGCCGTGTTGTGCAGATCTCTGCAACATTGCGTTATCGTATTATGAGCAACGTTGACAGAATAACAAACCGTAACGCACGGTTATTTATCCTTTATGGAGAATATTATTTTTTCTGCCCCGGCGTATGGACTGACGTCAGATGCGCTTTTGACGGGTATACCTGGCGGCAACGATGACACGGTGAATGACGAGTCAGAAAAAGCCGCCTCTGTGTTGATGCGCTGGCTCGTACCGCTCGCCAGCCAGCGCACATTCATCAGGCATTGGCGGCGGTGGGCAATACGAAGTAAAACACGCTGCCTGCGGACGCACGCGGTTCAGCGCATAAGCTGCCGTGATGTCGCTCGATAATGCCGTGGCTGATGGTTAATCCCATCCCCATCCCTTCTGCTTTGGTGGTGTAAAACGAGTCGAACACCCGAGCAATCACCGCCGGTTCAATGCCGCTGCCGGTATCCGCCACGTCAATGCGCAGTTGATCAGGCGATGGATTGCTGCTGGTCAGGGTCAGCACGCGCGGGCGATCGTTAATCGCTGCCATCGCCTCGATGGCGTTTACCACCAGGTTAAGCAGAACCTGCTGCATTTGAATGCTGTCGCCAATGATCCCATCATTGCTGGCCCACAGCTGATAATCAACGCTGATGGCGCGGCGCTCCAGCTCGCTGCGCGACAGGGTAATAATGTGATGCACCGTATCGTGCAGGCTGAGCCAACGCGCGCTGGAAGCCTGATTGCGGGTCAGCGCCTGTAGCCCGCGAATGATATTCCCGGCGCGCTCGCCCTCGACAATGATCTCCTCCAGCCCGATACGCGCGTTTTCCAGCTCAGCGGGCGCGCGCCTTAACCAGCGCAGGCTGGCGCCCGCGTTAGCGACAATCGACATCAGCGGCTGATTAATCTCGTGAGCAATAGAGGCAGTCAGTTGACCCACGGTGCTGGCGCGCGACACGCGGGCCAGATCGGCCTGCGCCACGCGCACTGCATCCTCGGCCTGCCGCTGCGCGGTGATATCGGTAATGATGCCAAAATACTCCTTCACGCCATCTTCACCGTCTACCGGATCGCCGATGCCCAGCAGATAGCGGCATTCGCCATCCATACGAATAATGCGAAACTCGGCGCGCATTGAGGCGCATTGATGCACGCTTTCCACTACCCGTTTGCTGATGCGCACATAATCTTCCGGGTGCACCAGCGTGAGAAAATCGGCCATCGATAAGGTTTTTTGCCCTGTTGGCAGGCCGAGAATACGCACGTACTCATCGGAAATGGCCATCACATCCTGCTCAAGCTCCCAGCGCCAGCTGCCGGTATGGCTAATCTGCTCGCCGAGCATCAACGACGTCTGGCTGGCGCGCAGATCTTTCTCTACCCGACTGCGCTGGATGTTTTCCGCCAGCAGCTCGGCATAGAGCCGTGCGGTCTCCAGCGATACCGCCGCCTGAGCCGCCAGCGTCTGCACCACGTGTGAATGTTCGGCGGTGAAGACGTCGGGCATCAGGCAGTTTTCCAAATACAGCACGCCGACCAGTCGCGCCTGCTTAAACATCGGCACGCACATCACTGCCGCGCCGGAAGTGACCAGATAAGGATCCTGACTGAAGGGGCTGAAGCTGCCAGGACGGCCGGTGCGAATCGCCTGGCCGGTGCGAATCACGGCTGACAGTACCGACAGCGGCAAATCGCTGGCCAGCGGCGTTTCATTCACCATGCGTACATAAATGCCGTCGGGGGTGGTTTTTGCCCAAGCTTCCGTTTCGGCAATATCACCGTCACGGATGCGCAGCAACAGGCAGCGCTGCGCGCCCGCGCGTTCCAGCAGCATGGTTAACAGAATCTTGATCAGTCGGTCGAGGTTGATCTCTTCGGTCAGTGCACGCGCAGCGGTGGCAACGCTCTCCAGATCGCGTATCGCCTCGCTTTGGGCGAAGGCGATGGTATCAAACGGCGTCTGCGGCGCCGCGTTAACCAGATGCGGATGACGCTTTTCCAGCTGCTGTACTTTGGCGTTTGCGCCCCAGCGCGCCCAGGCGGCGATCGCGCCGCGCAGGTAGGCATCTGCGGCAACGGCTAAACCTGTGCGGGTGGCAAGGCGCGCGGCCAGTTCATAAGCCAGCCCGTTCACCTGCACAAAGCCGCCTTCATGCGACAGCACAATCGCCTTTTCATACTGCATCATCGCCTGACCGACATCGCCTGCCAGGCGCGCCAGCTCGGCCTCAATCAGCGCGGCTTTATCAGCGAAGGTGCCAGGATTGACCTCTGCCCAGCAGCGCAATTTATCCACATGCGGCTGCAGACGCTGGGTGCGTTCCTCAGAAATTTCCTGCGTGTCTTCCGCCAGCGTCAGCGCCAGCGCACTGTAAAAATGATAATCGAGCAGCGGCACGTGGCCCGGCACGGCGGCCACCAGCGGCGCGGCGCGGGTAAAACAGCGGTCCGCCTCGGGATATTCTCCGGCGGCAAAATGCGCCAATCCGCGATAGAGCCAGCGCCAGAAATGCAGCAGCGGCGTATTGCCCTCTGCTCCCCCTTTCACCGGCGCATCGGCGAGCAAACGAGCACCGCTGAAGTGCGTGTCAAACGGCTCACGCAGATGCTGCACATAGTGCCGCTGAATCAGCAACACGCTTTCAACCTCGGCAAAATCGGTTTTGCGCACAAAGGCGAGCCCGCGATCGAGGGTGGTCAATACGCTGTCAAGGTGATCACCGCGCATCAGGTAGTTCATGATCTGATGACGAATAGCAAAACAGGCGGCGGTTAAATCGCCCTGCGCCACCGCGGCGGTAAAGCAGGTTTTCGCGCAGTCAACGGCATACGAGAGCGGCTGGGTCCAGATGCTGACCTGATCCAGCGGCAGCAGCGTGCGCCCTTTGAAGTGCGTAAAATCGTGCTGTATCACCAGCTCACGTGCCAGCGAGCCGCTTTTGAAACCCAGCGGATACTCCTGATAATAGTGACCAATCAGCACGCCGTACCACGCCAGGGCGAAAGTGGAAGCGCCGCTGATACCGTGATCGAGCGTGAGATGCAGCATGCGGCAGAGCACCAGAAAGTGCAGCCGTGGGCAGACAAAGGCGGCAAAAATAGTCGCGCTGGCCATCAGTTCCAGCATGGCTTCAATTTCAGGATTGTCCATGACCGACAGCGGCATAAACGCCTGATAAGGATCGCTGCCAACGCGGGCGCGTAGCTGCTGGCGGGCGGCATCGCACTCCTCGGCCTTGGGCTGGCGGCTGAAACGCACGCCAAATACTGCCAGCCACGCCAGCGTGGTTTCCAGCGCCCGCTGGTTATCTGACTGACGCATATGCACTTCGGCCAGCAAACAGGCCGCCGAGGCTTTCTCTGCCAGCCCACCACGCGTCCGCATCAGCGTATCGCACAGGCTCAGCGCCGCGGGAAGATCGCCCTGCAAAAAGTGGCATTTCGCCGCTTCAAGATTCAGCATCAGCGTCTGTTCATCGTTGTCCGGCTGTTTGAGCACCTGCGCCACGTGCAAATAGCGCAGCGCTGACGCGTAATCTGCGCTGTTTTTTGCCTGGCGGGCGGCCTGCACGGTAATGGCATAACAGGCATCGCGGTGCGGCGAGCGAGCCAGTACGTGGCTAACCGCAGCGATATGGTGCACCGCCTGAAACAGCGCGCGGCTGCCGTCGACCTGCCCCGCCTGATCACTCAGTAAAATGGCCGCGTTGAGATGCAACTGCTGCCGATCGTCGTCGCCAATGAGCGCAAAAGAGGCGGCGTGCACGCGATCGTGCGTAAAGGCGTAATCATCACCGGTGAGCGTGACCAGCTGGGCGATGATGGCCGGATAGAGCCGCTCGCGCAGCGCGTGCACCGCGCTTTGCTGCATCTGGGCCAGTGCACGCAGATCGCCAGAGGCGCCGAGACAGGCGAGCCAGCCGAGCAGTTCTCGGGTGGGTAACGGCATGGTTGCCAGCTCTTGCAGCACCCGGCTGGCGACGTTATCGGTGTAGTGGCGCGCGCGCAACGCCGTGCCGTCAACGTGCCATTTACCGTGCTCGGGATGATGGACGATCAGCCCATCCTCCTGCGCCTGGCGAAAGAAGGTATGCGTGTAGAGCGGATTGCCGCCGGTCTTGCTGTGAATCAGCGCGGCCAGCCCCAGCGTTGAGGCGATGCGCGACTGAAAATGGGTAGCCAGCCAGCGGGCGATCGCTTTGACGGTCAACGGCGCAGGCTGAATATCGATCAGCCGGGTAGCCGCACCGCGTAACTGCGTCAGCCGCAGGGCAAACTGTGGCAGCGGCAGTGACGCTTCCTCGCGGTGCGCCACCACCAGCATCAGCGGCAGCGCGTCGCTGTCAACGATCAGGTGCTGCAACAGTTGCAGGCTGGCGTCATCGGCCCAGTGCATATCGTCGATCAGCACGATCAGCGGGCAACCCGGCATTGCCAGCGCGCTGACCAGCGACTGCAACATCTGTCGGAAGCGGGTATGCGCATGCAGCGCCAGCCGATCGTCCGGCACTGCGGGGCGGCGATCGATCAGCAAACCCAATTCCGGCACCAGGCTCACCGCCAGCCCGGCATCGTCGCCCAGCCGGTTAAGCAGCCGCGCCTTCCAGCGCACCATCTCTTCAGCGGGTCGCCCCAGCAGCCACAGCGTCAGCGAGCGGAACGCCTCATTAAGCACCGCATAAGGCACATCCGGCGAATATTGTTCAGCTTTACCCACCGCGAACAGGGCAGGTTCATGCTGTAAGTGAACCAGCGCAGAGGCGATGAGCGATGATTTGCCGATGCCCTGCGCACCGCGAATCACCACCAGCTGGCTGCTGCGCGTCTGTTTCATCTTATTAAAT
Source organism: Duffyella sp. Ts4 (assembly GCF_051851875.1). NCBI lineage: Bacteria > Pseudomonadati > Pseudomonadota > Gammaproteobacteria > Enterobacterales > Erwiniaceae > Duffyella > Duffyella sp. Ts4. Next base: position 130,218 of record NZ_JBLYPN010000003.1, read on the forward strand.
ACTGCCACCAGCTCACGCGCCTGCGGGTGCGTTGTGCACAGCGTGTCGGTGAGATAGCGGCCGGGCACGCTGTCTTGCAAGCCCGGCGTAAAGCTGGCGATATCACCACCAACGGTCAGCGTCGCCTGACAGCGGCGCAGATCGGCCAGCAGCCCGGCTACAGTTTGGTAACGATGCTCTGGCAATTTTGCCAGTAACCGCAAAACAATTGCCGCCAGCATCGGCGGTACTTCGGCATGCTGCAGCGGCGTTAAGCGCGGCGGTGAAGCGATGTGATGATGGATCCATTCCGCCTGGCCGTCATCCGGCGCACCAAAAGGCAGGTCGCCGGTCAGCAGCTCGTAAAACACAATGCCAAGGCTGTAAATATCGCTAAGCGCATTGACCGGATGGGGCGTGCGCGAACTGTGCTCAGGCGACATATAGGCCAGCGTACCGCCGATCATCGGCAGCGAGGCCGCGGAGGGGATGCCAATAGAGGCCGATGCCAGCCCAAAACCGCCCAGCATAAAGCGGCCGTCGGCGGCGATAAAAATGTTGCCGGGTTTAATATCACCGTGCGTAATGCGCTGTTTGTGCAACACCTGTAAGGGTTCACACAGGGCGATCGCGCGATCGAGAAAGTCGGCCATTTTCGGCGTGGCGCGCGGCGGCAAAGTAGCCAGCGTAATAAACGGAAATGGCGCGTAGATCAGCGCATAGCGCCCGTGCCAGATGGTGCAGGCATCGGGCCGAATTGCCCAGCGTGCGGAAAGGTGCTGACGCAGCGCAAACTCATTTTTCAGCAGCTGGCGGGCCTGTCCGCTGGCTTGTTCATGCACGGCGGTGACCAGCACGCCTTCATCGCCTGAGAGCTGGCGATAGCGCAGCCACACCAATGCGCCCTCCTGCGCCAGCGGCGTAAATTCCGCGTCGTCGTCCAGCGTGATGCAGACGTTTTCAGGCGGCGTGTTGCGAACAGAAAGGGATGATGAGCGGGCGTCGGGCATGCAGATGTCCTGAGTCAGGCTAAAGACTGACGGATACAGTCGAGTAATGTATCAATATGAATAGGCTTGCGCATAAATGCCAGCGCGCCGGTGCCCATGGCATACCAGTGCATGTTTTCATCGCCATGGCCGGAGATGTAAATCACCGGCGGCAGCGCCGCGTGCTGTGCCAGTTTTTCCACCAGCGCGAAGCCGCTGATGCCCTGCAATTTAATATCGATAATTAACAGCGCCGAGGTGTCCAGCGTCTCTGGCACCGCCAGCAGCGCTTCTGCAGAATCAAAGGTCTCGGTCAGGTAGCCTTCTGACTGCAGTAAATTGCTCAGCCCGCTGCGCACCGACCGTTCATCGTCCACAATGATAATCCGCTGTGATCGCATCCTGTCGCTCTCCTCACCGTCGGTGTGCGCTTCAGGGGCGCGGACCCTCGACCGGCGGCGGTGTGCCGCTGATTTTTGGCACGCATTCATGACGAAACCACGCCAGCGTTAGCGGCTCACCGCGGCGCAGACGTTGCGCTAAGGGCACCAGCTGTTCGCCCACCAACATGCCAAACAACCCCGCCAGCGCGGCTACCGGCGGTGCTGGTGAACGCAGGCTGATTATGCTGTAAATCACGCCAACCAGCAGGCCCATTGCCAGCGAAAAACCAAAAGATTTCAGCATAGTCATTCCGTTGCAGAAGTGCTTTGTGGCGCGGCATGCGCAGCAGGCAGCAGATGGTTGGCGATCTGTTCGCCGCAGAGCATACCTAATAAGCCGATCAGCGCGATCGCCGGAGGTGCTGGCGATCGTACCCTGAACAGCGCGTACAGCAAGCCGATGCCCACGCCTGCAGTGAGGGAGATAAGAACAGTGTTCATAGCAGCTCCGGGTGCGGATCGGGCAGCACAGCCCGATCCGCCACCTCTTATTTGTTAGCCGGCACTGGCGCCAGCGTATTGTGACGGCCCTGTTCGCGAGAAGGCGACTTGTGCACCATGGTATAAGCGTAATCAACGCCCATGCCGTAGGCGCCGGAGTGCTCTTTCACGATATCCATCACCGCGTTGTAAGTCTCTTTACGCGCCCAGTCACGCTGCCATTCCAGCATCACCTGCTGCCAGGTCACCGGAATCACGCCAGCCTGAATCATGCGCTGCATGGCGAAGTCGTGCGCTTCTTTGGTGGTGCCACCAGAAGCATCTGCCACCATATAAATCTCGTAGTCCCCTTCCAGCATGGCGCACAGCGAGAAGCTGTTGTTGCACACTTCGGTCCACAGGCCCGATACCACGATTTTTTTCTTGCCGTTTTTGGCTAGCGCGTCACGCACCTTCTGGTCATCCCAGGAGTTCATTGAGGTGCGTTCCAGAATGTCGTGCTCAGGGAAGACGTCGAGAAGCTCAGGATAGGTGTGGCCTGAGAAGCTTTCGGTTTCTACCGTGGTGATGATGGTAGGAATGTTAAACACCTTTGCCGCTTTAGCCAGCGCCACGGTGTTGTTCTTCAACACCTGACGATCGATAGACTGTACGCCGAAGGCCATTTGCGGTTGCTGATCGATAAAAATCATCTGGCAGTTGGTAGGGGTCAGGACTTCAAGTTTGGAGTCGGTCATAAGGTATCCATTGAGCAGAGGAGGCAGAGCTTCCGCAAAAATCAGTAAGCGGAAACAAGCGAGACAGTGCGCCAGGCGGCGTCATGCTGTCAGGGCTGATACTAGGCGCGTGCTCTCCGATCGGATATTACCAATAGGTATAATATACCTTGGTATAACTAGACGCTGCTTTCGCCTGCTGACCATAATCGCCGCAGTTATCGCCTCCCAGAGGACGTCGCACCGGCTTGCTGTTCCGACGTTCCCTTCCGGACATCTTATGCAGGAGTGAATATGGTCAACCTTGATAAAGCCGATCTGATCTTAACCAACGGTCAGTTTCATACCGTCGATCGGGAAAAACCGTTAGCGGAAGCGGTCGCTATCCGCGGCGGCACATTCCTTGCGGTGGGCAGCCAGGCCGAGGTGATGCAGCACTGCGCCGACAGCACCAACGTGGTGGATCTGCAGGGCCAAACCGTGATTCCCGGCCTGAACGATTCGCACCTGCATCTGATTCGCGGCGGCCTCAATTACAACCTTGAGCTGCGCTGGGAAGGCGTGCCGTCGCTGGCCGACGCGCTGCGCATGTTAAAAGAACAGGCGCAGCGCACGCCTTCACCACAATGGGTGCGCGTGGTCGGCGGCTGGACCGAGTTTCAGTTTGCCGAACGCCGTATGCCCACGCTGGATGAGATCAACGCGGCGGCGCCTGACACGCCGGTGTTTATTCTGCATCTATACGATCGCGCCCTGCTGAACCGCGCCGCGCTGCGCGTGGTCGGTTATACCCGTGATACGCCCAATCCACCGGGTGGCGAAATTCAGCGCGACAGCAACGGCAACCCGACCGGCATGTTGATTGCCCGCCCGAATGCGATGATTCTTTACGCCACGCTGGCTAAAGGCCCGAAACTGCCGCTTGAGCAGCAGATCAACTCCACCCGCCAGTTTATGCGCGAGCTGAACCGTCTTGGCCTGACCAGCGCTATCGATGCCGGTGGCGGCTTCCAGAACTACCCCGAAGATTATCAAATCATCAGCGAGCTGCATGAGAAGAAGCAGATGACGCTGCGCATCGCCTATAACCTGTTTACCCAACGTCCCGGACACGAGCTGGAGGACTTTGAAAAATGGACCGACATGCTGGCGCCGGGCCAGGGAAGCGATTTCCTCCGGCACAATGGCGCCGGCGAAATGCTGGTATTTTCCGCCGCCGACTTCGAAGACTTCCTCGAACCACGTCCGGATCTGGCGCCTGGCATGGAAGATGAGCTGGAACGCGTGGTGCGTCATCTGGTGGAACATCGCTGGCCTTTTCGCCTGCATGCCACTTATAACGAATCGATCGGCCGTATGCTGGACGTGTTTGAAAGGGTTAATCGCGATATACCGTTCGACGGCCTGCACTGGTTTTTCGACCATGCCGAAACCATTACCCAGGCGAACATCGACCGCGTCAAGGCGCTGGGCGGCGGCCTGGCCGTGCAGCACCGCATGGCCTTTCAGGGTGAGTATTTCGCCGAGCGTTACGGGATTGAGGCGACTAAACAGACGCCGCCGGTCAGACGCATGCTTGATACCGGCGTGCCGGTCGGGCTGGGCACCGACGCCACGCGCGTTGCCAGTTACAACCCGTGGACTGCGCTCTACTGGCTGGTTTCCGGCCGCACCGTCGGCGGCATGCAGATGTATGACGTCAATGCGCGCCTCGATCGCGACACCGCCCTGATGCTCTGGACGCAGGGCAGCGCGTGGTTCTCCAGTGAACAGGGCAAAAAGGGGCAGATCCGCGTCGGCCAGTTGGCTGACCTGGCGGTGCTGAGCAAAGATTACTTCCGCGTGCCGGAAGAGGAGATCAAAGGCATCGAGTCGGTGCTAACGGTTGTCAACGGCGATATCGTCTATGCCGCTGGTCAGTTTGGCCCGCTGGCTCCGCCCGCCATTCCGGTGCTGCCGGAGTGGTCGCCGGTGATCACCGTGCCCGGTCATTATCGCAGTGCGCCGCCGCAGGCGGGTTTGCTGCCGATGGTTCACCATTGCAGCGGGCCGTGCGGCGTGCACAGCCATGCGCACAATGCTGCCCGTCACGCTGGCGTACCGGTTTCCGATGACAACGCATTCTGGGGGGCGCTGGGCTGTAGCTGCTTTGCGTTTTGAGTCCGCTGATGTCCGGCATTCAGGTCAATTGTCGCCCAATCGATAACAAGGAATCGCGATGAGTCATATCAGTGAAACGGTGTCGGCGGATCATACCGCTGCGCCGCTGGCAAATCCGCCTTCCTCATGGCAGCCGCTGCAGCAGCCGGTTTTCCGCATGCTCTGGATCGCTACCGTGGTCTCCAATATCGGCTCATGGATGAGCGATGTGGGCATTAACTGGACCATGCTGTCACTGAGCGCCGATCCGCTGGACATTGCGCTGGTGCAGGCGGCCAGCAGCCTGCCGATGTTTCTGTTTGCTCTGCCCTCGGGCGTGATGGCCGACATCGTCGACCGGCGGCGTTATTTGATCTTCTCTCAAATCTGGATGTTTATTGCGGCGGCGGGCTTAACTCTACTCTCGCTATTTGGCCTGGTGACACCGATGATTCTGTTAGCCGCCACCTTTCTGCTCAGCACCGGTGCGGCAATGAGCTCACCACCGTTTCAGGCGATTGTGCCCGACCAGGTCAGCAAAGCGGAGCTAAGCCCGGCCATCGCGCTGAATTCGCTGGGCATCAACATCAGCCGGGCGATTGGCCCGGCGCTGGGCGGGCTGATTCTCTCGTTTGCCGGTCCGTGGATGGTGTTTGCGCTGAATGCCCTGTCGGTGCTCGGCGTCATGTGGGTGCTGTGGCGCTGGAAACCAGCGGCAAGCGTACAACGGTTGCCGCCGGAGCATTTTTTCTCGGCAGTACGGGCAGGATTGCGTTACGTTCATGCGGCACCGGTGCTGCGTAACGTGCTGATCCGCACCATCGCCTTTTTTCTGTTCGCCAGCGCGGGCTGGGCGTTGCTGCCGCTGGTGGCGCGCCGTGAACTTGGCCTTGGACCCGGCGGCTATGGCCTGATGCTCGCCTGTATTGGGCTGGGCGCGATTTGCGGTGCCGTGCTGCTGCCAAAACTGCGTGCGCGACTCAATCCCGATCGGCTGATGGTGGCCGCCAGCCTGCTGTTCGCCATGACGCTGCTGGCGCTGGCGTTTGTGCGTCATGTCTGGTGGCTGAATGCAGCGGAATTCTTTATGGGATTTGCGTGGATTGCCGTGCTGTCAACGCTGAACGTCGGTGCACAACGCAGCGCCGCCCGCTGGGTCAAGGCACGGGCGCTGGCGGTCTATCTGACGGTATTTTTTGGTGCCATGACGTTGGGCAGTGCCATTTGGGGGCAGCTCGCCTCGCAGTTTGGCATCAGCCAGTCGCTCATGGTGGCCACCGTCGGCTTAGTGCTGGCCAGTGCCACTGCCCTGCGCTGGCGGCTGGATCAGGATCCCGATCTTAACCTCGATCTCAGTGGCCAGACCGACGCCAGCGGGCTAAAGATTGCTCATGGCCGCGGTCCCGTAATGGTCAGCTATGAATACGCCATTGATCCTGCCACCGGCTATGATTTTATGGTGGCCATTCAGGAGATGCGCCGGGTGCGACGACGCGGCGGCGCTATCAGCTGGTCGGTTTATGAAGATGTGCAGCAGCCGGGCATTTTCGTCGAAACCTTTGTCATCGGCTCATGGATGGAGCATCTGCGTGAAGCCGATCGCCACACCATGAACGATTTAAAAATTCAGCGTCGCGTTCATGCTTTTCTCGCTGACAACGCCCGCCCAACGGTGCGCTATCTGGTGGCACCGGAATAACAGACTCGATAAGTGACTTCACCCCCTTGAGGAGAACACCATGAGCACCATTAAAACGCAGGACGGCACGCAGCTTTACTACAAAGACTGGGGCAGCGGTAAGCCGGTGCTGTTCAGCCACGGCTGGCCGCTGGATGCCGATATGTGGGACAGCCAGCTTAACTTTCTCGCGGAGCGTGGCTGGCGCGCTATCGCCTTCGATCGCCGTGGTTTTGGTCGCTCCGATCAGCCCTGGGTCGGTCACGACTACGACACCTTCGCCTCGGACATCAATGACCTGATCACCGCGTTGGATCTGCAGGACGTTACGCTGGTTGGTTTTTCCATGGGCGGCGGCGATGTGACGCGCTATATCGGCCGTTACGGCAGCGATCGCGTGGCGGGTCTGGTGCTGCTTGGCGCGGTGACGCCGATTTTCGGCAAAACCGACGATCATCCGCAAGGTGTCGAGCACAGCGTATTTGCCGGTATTCAGTCGGGCCTGCTAGCCGATCGCCCGCAGTTTCTTCATGATTTCTGGACGCCGTTTTACGGTCTTAACGCCGGACAAACGGTTTCAGAGGGCATACTGACGCAAAGCTCATCGATTGCGCTGCTGGCGTCGCTGAAAGGCACGCTGGATTGCGTCATGGCGTTTGCTGAAACGGATTTCCGTCCTGACGTGGCGAAAGTAGATGTGCCAACGCTGGTGATTCACGGTAGCAACGATCAGATCGTGCCGTTTGAAGCGACCGGTAAACTCTCAGCCGAGATGATTGCCGGTGCGGAACTGAAGATCTATGACAATGCGCCGCATGGCTTCGCCGTCACGCATCAGGACCAGCTTAACAACGATCTGCTGGCTTTCCTGGAAAGCCATTAAGTTAACGACCCTGCGCCTCGCGCGCAGGGTCGTTTCCCTTCTCTGTTTCTACGCCTCCGGGCGCATATCGAACAGCAAGACTTCCGCCTGCTCGCCATCGCTGAAGGTAAGCGTGCTTTCATTACGTATCCGCGCGCCATCACCCGCATTAAATCGGATGCCGTTAACGGTGATTGCGCCACGCGCCAGATGAATCCAGGCCCAGCGATCCGCCGCCAGACTGAACGTCTGCTGCTCAGCGTCATCAAACAGCCCGCTCCAGATACGCATATCCTGGCGAATACGCAGCACCCCGGCACCGCCTTCCGGCGAAACGATCAGCCGAAGGGCACCACGCTTTTCCGCGTCGGCAACCGTCACCTGCTGATAGGCAGGCGGCGTCTCTTTTTCCGCAGGCACCACCCAGATTTGCAGAAAATGCACCTCGTCCACCCCTGAGTGATTAAATTCACTGTGGGTGATGCCCGATCCGGCGCTCATCAGCTGCACATCGCCAGGCCGAATCACCGAGCCGGTGCCCATGGAATCTTTATGCTCCAGCGCCCCTTCCAGCACATACGAGATGATTTCCATATTGCGATGTGGATGCGCACCAAAACCGCGTGACGGCGCAACGCGATCGTCGTTGATCACCAGCAGATCGGAGAATCCCGCCTGCTCAGGATCCCAGTAGTTGGCAAATGAAAACGTATGACGGGAATGCAGCCAGCCATGGTCGCCGCGTCCGCGTTGTGCTGACAATCGTTGCTCAATCATGATCCGCTCCTGAAGTCGTTGAGTGAGTCGGGGGAAGCGCGTTCGCCCTTCCGGTAGAAAGAGATTACCGGTAAACTAATTCACTCAACAACGGGCTGAAACGGCAATCAGTGTCCTGATTTAGTGGACAACAGAACAGCGGATATGTTTACTCTGCGCGCAGTTCCTCATAAGAGATCATCACATGTTGGCGAAAGGCGGATCGTTGGGGTTCATGGCAAGAAATGGCGGCGTGTCGTTGCCACCATAACGGTGGCCAATATCAATGCGCTGATAATCGAGATCCAGCTCTGCAACGCACCACATCAACGCCTGCACGTTTGAAGAAGTTTTCCTGCCCCATAGAGTTAACATCTGCTGCCCTCTGTGTTGTTATGACGGTTGCTCAAAGCGTCTTTTCCCCTTGCGAAGCGGAATCCTTCAATGAACATAACGTATTTAACCAACCATCTGCCACAGCTGCGCCAAACCGCGCGTTTGATGTCAGCCGAATGGTCCGCGCTACCCTTGTGGGCGTCGGAAACAGAGATTGTTGCCCGCCTGCAGGCGCGGCTGGCAGCGCAGGATCATCAGTTCACGCTGATCGCGATTGATGAGCAGGAACGGGTCATCGCTACCGGCAGTATTATTCGTTATGAGCTGGAAGATGTTGAACAGCGCCGCTGGTGGTTGGGCGAAGTGGTGACCGATGCGGCCTGTCGCGGTAAAGGCATCGCCAGCGCGCTGATCGGTCAGTGTCTGGCGCACTGTCAGGCGAAAGGCATTGCCACACTCTGGCTCTATACGCCGGATCAGCAGGCATTTTATCGGAAATCGGGATGGCAGGAGATTGAGCAACGCGAGGTCTATGGTGAACGGGTGTCGGTAATGAGCCTGTCATTGTCACCGCAGGAACGCGCACCGGGCGTAATAGCGGATGAATAACCGCCAGGTTGAAAGAAGGCCGCCGCGGCGGCCTCAGCAGGACTATTTGGCGATGATGAAACGTTTGTCGTCGTCGATATAGGTTTTCTCACCGGCGGGCGCGTTGATCGCACCAAAGTTCATCTGACCGCGCAGCTTCCAGCTGGCAGGCACATTCCACGTGCGTTGAACGTCTTCGTCAATCAGCGGATTGTAGTGCTGCAGGTTAGCGCCAATCCCCTGCTCGGCCAGAGCAACCCAGACGGCATATTGCGCAATGCCGGTGCTGTGTTCAGACCATGCCGGGAAATGCTCCGCATAAGCGGCAAACTGCGCCTGTAGCGTTTTCACCACTTCCTGATCTTCGAAAAACAGTACCGAGCCAGCGGCCGCGGCGAAGCCGTCAATCTTGTCGGAGGTCGCCTGGAATTTCTCAGCGGGCACCCGCTTTCTGAGCTGTTCACGGGTCAGTTCCCACAGTTTATTGTGTTCTTCACCGAGCAGAATCAGAATGCGTGAGCTTTGGGAGTTGAAGGCTGATGGCGCCTGTTTTACCGCTTCTTTGATCAGGTTGATCACCTGGTCTTCAGCAATCGGCAAGGTCTTTCCGAGGGCATAAATCGTTCTGCGTTGTTTCGCGAGCGACAGAAAATCTTCTGACATAACTCCTCCTGTAGGGATCACATTTCAAAGGCGTGTGGAAAACGTTCACTTCCGGCCCTGGAATCGGGACAACACTGTGTTCACTATAGCGATGATTGATCGGCCTTTTAAGATTTATTTGCGCTTTGCTTAATCACGCCGGTCAATAAGAAAAGGGTATTTCCTGTCGTTGGGCGTCACGCGTAAGCTGCATAAAAAAATAAGGATCTTAAAGCATGGACATTATTGCTGCGGAAGCAAAACACCTTCCCGCTATCCAGCAGATTTACGCCTGGCACGTGCTGTACGGCACCGGCAGCTTTGAAAGTGAGCCGCCAACCGAGGCAGAAATGGCTGGCCGCCTGAAGCACATTCAGCAGGCGGGATTGATCTGGCTGGTGGCGGTTGAAGGAGACGACGTTAAAGGTTACTGCTATCTGATGCCGTATCGGCCCCGCTTTGCCTACCGCTTCACGCTGGAAAATGCGGTCTATGTCGATCCGACCTTTCAACAACGTGGCGCAGGTCGCGCCCTGCTCGATCGGGCTATCGCCTGGGCGACAGAACATGGCTATCGTCAGCTGATCGCCAACGTCGGCGACAGTGAAAATCGTGGCTCACTGGGTCTGCATCACGCCGCCGGATTCAGCGTAATGGGCACATTACATGCGGTGGGTTTTAAGCACGGACGCTGGCTGGATACGGTATTAATGCAGCGCCCGCTTGGCGAGAATAGCGAGACGCTGCCAGCGATCAACTCAGCACCTTCATCATAAACACGCTAAGCGGATCGGCCTGATAAGGAAAAAATGGCGCGCAGAAGCCGTAGCCACAGCGTTGATAGAGCTGAATCGCCGCGGGTTGATGTATACCGGTTTCCAGGCGCAGCAGCGTGCAACCGGCCTCCCGCGCCAGCGTCTCCAGCGCCGCCACCACTTTTTCGCCGAGCCGTTGCCCACGGCAGTCAGGATCGAGATAAACACGCTTGATCTCACCAGCCTGCTTATCGTCGAACACCACCGCACCGCAACCCATGGCGCGCCCGTTTTCGTCGCGCACCAGAATGCAGCGCAGCCGATCTTCCGCCAGCGCATGCAGGGCAACGCTGTGCTGGCTGGCGGGCGGATAGAGTGCGTTTTGATACGCATCCAGCGCGGCAATCAGCGGCACCAGCTCTAATGAGCGCGCTGAAATTTCGGTCAGGCTATACATCGTTGCGCCCTCTTTTTAGCTGTACAGCGTCGTGGACGCGGCGCGAGGGATAAACCGCGCACCACTGAAGGCCGCGATCAGCTGTTCGCCAGCGGGCCAGTCGCCAAAGCCCGCCGCCGAATGAAGGTGCCCGCCCCCGGCAATCACTTTTAGCTCGCTGCCCCACCAGGCGGCGAGTTGCTGAGCACGCGGTAAGGTCAGGTGCTCATCATTATCACTGCATATCAGCAGCGTCGGCAGAGGGAGCCGCGTGCCGGGCAGCGGGCGCTGCGGTTGAATGGCGTCAAGCGCGTGCGGCGCATCAACATCGGCGGGCGCGACCAGAACAGCGGCTTTTACCCGCTCGTGAGGATTAACAGCCAGCCACTGGGCCGTCGCCACCGTACCGCAGCTGTGTGCCACCAGCACCACATCGCCGGGCGTCGCGGCCACGGTTTCGCCCACACGACGCGACCAGCGCTCACGATCGGGTTTTTGCCAGTCATCCTGTTGCACCCGCCGCGTGTTGACGTATTTGTTTTCGATGCAGGTTTGCCAGTGTTGCGGGCCAGAGTTGGTAAAGCCCGGCACGATGATAAATGTCACATTCATAAGCTACGCTGTTCCTTATTACGCGGTGAGAACGTTATTCCACAAAAATCCAGGCAGGTTATCAAATCTTAATGCGAACTTTTGATTCGGCCATAAAAATGAGCCTGATGAACAGCTTATTGCCAACACAGGCGAAAAGCGGCCACGTAAAAAAATGGATTAGCGCATTGTGCTATCTGGCTTAATTTTCTGCTTTTTATTTCGCTTAAGATTGCTAATTACACCGTGCAGACATGGCCGATGAAGTCATACGCTGACTTCTTTATTACCATCGGGTTTTAACGCGGTTTTCTCAGCGGTCATTAAATCAGCAATATGTTGATTATTAACACAAAATTTATAAATAAATGTTAACAAAATAAATCATTGAGCTGGGAAGAAAAAAACCCTATATTGGCCGCGCTTTTATACAGCCCCACACCTTAAACGTAATTATTCAACTGCGGCTTATACCACAGCCCCGGTTGTAGGAGAGATATGATGACGGATAAAGTCCGTATTGATAATTTAGATGCCAATTCATCACACGCAAACAATGAAGCCTATTTAGCGCGTCAGGCGGAATTTGAATCAAATGTTAGGAGTTATCCACGTAAGCTGCCGTTAGCCATCGCGCAAGCGCAGGGAGTATGGATTACGGACGTTGAGAAAAATCAATATCTTGATTGCCTTGCGGGCGCGGGAACGCTGGCGCTTGGGCACAATCATCCTGACATCTTGCAGAGCATTCAAAATGTCATTACCAGCGGCTTGCCGTTACATACCTTAGATCTGACGACTCCGTTAAAAGATCGCTTCTCAGAATACCTGCTCTCGCTGCTGCCAGGCCAGGGCAAAGAATATTGCCTGCAGTTCTGTGGCCCGTCGGGTGCAGATGCGGTAGAAGCCGCGCTGAAGCTGGCGAAAAAGCACACCGGTCGCACCGGCGTGATCAGCTTCTCTGGCGGTTATCATGGCATGACGCACGGCGCGCTGGCGGTGACCGGTAACCTGTCACCGAAAGAAGCGATTAACGGCATGATGCCAGAAGTGCAGTTCATGCCCTATCCGCACCAGTATCGCTGCCCGCTCGGCATCGGCGGTGACGCGGGCGTGAAAGCGCTGACCTATTATTTTGATAATCTGATCAATGACGTGGAAAGCGGCGTGCGCAAACCGGCAGCGGTGATCCTGGAAGCGGTTCAGGGCGAAGGCGGGGTTAACCCGGCACCGGCTGAATGGCTGCAGCGCATCCGTAAAGTGACTAAAGAGCACGGCATCCTGCTGATCCTTGATGAAGTGCAGGCGGGCTTTGCCCGTACCGGCAAGTTCTTCGCCTTTGAGCACGCGGGCATTGAGCCAGACATCATCGTGATGTCCAAAGCCGTAGGCGGCGGTCTGCCACTGGCGGTGCTGGGCATTAAGAAAGAGTTTGATGCCTGGGAACCGGGTCACCACACCGGCACGTTCCGCGGCAACCAGCTGGCGATGGCGACCGGCCTGACCACGCTGCAGCACCTGAAAGACAACAACATTGCGGATAAAGTGGCAGAGCAAGGCGAGTGGCTGAAAGGCAAACTGGCTGAGATGCAACAGCGCTATCCGGTTATCGGTCATGTTCGCGGCCTCGGCCTGATGATCGGCATTGAGATCGTGAAAGCCGACGCCGAGCCGGATCACATGGGCAGCTACCCTGCGGATGGCGCACTCTCTGCGCTGCTGCAGAAGAAATGCTTCGAAAATGGCCTGATTCTGGAGCGCGGTGGCCGTCATGGCAGCGTGCTGCGTCTGCTGCCGTCGCTGCTGATCAGCAACGATGAGCTGAACATTTTCCTCGATAAGTTTGAGCACGCGCTGTTATCTGCTGGCGTGAAACCGGTTTGAGTGGAGTAAATACGATGTCCCGGGAAAACCCGATTCTGGCCGCGGCGGCGCACAGCACCGACGCGTACCAGCAGGCGATCGCCCAGAGCAGTCAGGCGGTGGTGCAGTGGCTGCAACAGCCCGAAATGTATCAGGGTAAAACCGTTGCTGAACTGCGCGAGCGCATTACCCTGGATTTCAATCCGCAGGGATTGGGCAATCAAGTGGCGATTGAACGTGCCATTGAATACTTTCTGAAAGACAGCCTGTCGGTGCACCATCCGCAGTGCGTGGCGCATCTGCATTGTCCAAGCCTGGTGGTAAGCCAGGCGGCCGAAGTGCTGATCAACGCCACCAATCAGAGCATGGATTCATGGGATCAGGCGCCGTCTGCCACGATCATTGAGCTTAAGCTGATTGAATGGCTGCGCGAGCAGGTCGGCTATCAGGCAGGCGATGCCGGTGTGTTCACCAGCGGCGGCACGCAGAGTAACCTGATGGGCTTGATGCTGGCGCGTGACGCCTTCTTCGCTCGCCAGGGTCACTCCATTCAGCAGCACGGTTTAACCGGCAATCTGAAGAAGATCAAGGTGCTGTGCTCGGAGAATGCGCACTTCTCGGTGCAGAAAAACATGGCGCTGCTTGGCCTCGGCTATCAGTCAGTCACGCTGGTGAAAACCGATCGCTTTGCGCGCATGGACATGAACGATCTGCGGGCGAAACTGGCGCAGGCGGAAGCTAACGATGAGCAGATTCTGGCTATCGTGGCAACCGCCGGTACCACCGATGCCGGTGCGATCGATCCGCTGCGTGAGATCGCGGCGCTGGCGGCCGAACGTCAGATCTGGGTGCACGTTGATGCAGCCTGGGGCGGCGCACTGCTGCTTTCCGAGAAATACCGTGACTATCTCGACGGCATTGAACTGGTGGATTCCATCACTCTGGACTTCCACAAGCAGTTCTTCCAGACCATCAGCTGCGGCGCGTTCCTGTTAAAAGAGGCGCGTCACTATGAGCTGATGCGTTATCAGGCGGCTTACCTGAACTCTGAGTTCGATGAGGCGCAGGGCGTGCCGAATCTGGTCTCGAAATCGCTGCAAACCACCCGCCGTTTTGATGCGTTGAAACTGTGGATGGGCCTCGAAGCGCTGGGACAGAAACAGTACGCCGAGATCATCGATCACGGCGTAACGCTGGCGCAGCAGGTGGCGCAGTATGTAGCTGAGCAGCCGCGGCTGGAGCTGGTGATGGAGCCGCAGCTGGCCAGCGTGCTGTTCCGCTATCGTGCGCCTGAATTGCCGGAAGCTGACGTGGCACTGTTCAATCAGCGCATCGGTGACGCGCTGCTCGAGTCGGGCCGCGCCAACGTCGGCGTCACGGAGTTTGACGGTGTGACCTGCCTGAAAATGACGCTGCTGAACCCAACGGTGACGCTGGAGGATATTAAAGTCCTGCTCGCACTGGTGGAAAGCACTGCCGCCGGCTTGATGTCCGCCTGATAGCGAACGCCACGCAATAAAAAGCCGCTAACGTTGACCGTTAGCGGCTTTTTTTTATCGTTTTTTTTGCTTATGTCGGCTGGCGCGAAACATGCTGCGCCGCGGCGTCATTTGCCAGCATCACGGCTTCCGCAAGGGAGCGTTGCCCGGCCAGTGCGGTGCACAGCACGCCGGTAAAACAGTCTCCGGCGCCGTGCGTGCTCACCAGCGTAATCTTCTTCGCGGCCAGCGCCTGGCTGCCCTGCCCCTGCTCGCACCATGCCACGCCATGTTCACCGGCGGTGACCACCACCTGCGAAAAGCGCTGCGCCAGCTGTTCGGCCGCTGCCTGCGCCGAGGCAAGATCGCTCACCGTGATGCCAGACATATCACGCGCTTCAATAGCGTTAACGATCAGCACATCAATGACCGCTTCCAGCACAGCGCTTAACGGACGCGCAGGCGCCGCGTTGAGACTTACCGTAACGCCTCGTTCGTGAGCGGCTATAGCGGCCTGTTGATTAATCGCTTCCGGCACTTCGTTCTGCAAAATGAGCAGGCTGACATCCTGCCAGAACGCGGGCTGAGCAAAGGTTTCTGGCGAAATATGCTGGTTAGCGTTGGACACCACCACCGCGCCGTAATCACCTTCGCTGTCGGTAATCGCCACGCTCATGCCGCTGGGCATGCCCGCGACGATCTGCACCGCTGATGTATCGACGTTTGCGCCCTGCAGGCGGTTAAGCAGAAACCGACCCTGCTCGTCGTCGCCTACCGCCCCGGCAAACCGCACGCTGGCACCGGCCAGCGCCGCGGCTATCGCCTGATTGCCGCCTTTGCCACCAAACTTATAGCTACACGCCGTGCCCATCACCGTTTCACCCTTTTCCGGGCGGTGGTGCGCGTCCAGCATAATGTCGTAATGCAGGCTGCCAGTTACTGCGATTTTACTCATGGCTAGAATTCCCGAAGGTCCTGAACCGCATGCTGGGTTTTCATCAGGTTCTTTTCCGCCCGCTTCAGATCTTTCTTGGCGATGGCCACAAACAGTGCGTCCAGAATATTTAGCTGGGCAATGCGTGAGGCGGCGTTTTCCCCGAGCAGATGCGATCCCTGAGAGGTTGAATTGAGTACCACATGCGCACTGTGCGCAATCGGCGATTCGGCATAGTTGGTAATGACAATCACTTTGGCGCCGTTACGCACCGCCAGCTTCACCGGATCGTGCACCGCCCGCGTGGCGCCTGAATGAGAAATGGCAATCACCACGTCATCATCAGAGAGCACCGCCGCCGACATCAACATAATGTGCGCGTCATCATAGGCCGTGGATTTAATGCCAATCTTCAGCATCTTGTGCGATAAATCGCGGGCCACGGTGGCAGAACCGCCCACCGCATATAAATCGATATGACGCGCTTTAAATATAATGTCGGCCGCACGGTTAAATTCAGACACATCAAGAATTGACAGTGTTTCTTCAATTGCCTGAATCGAGGTTCTGAATACTTTTGAAAGCAGCTGTTCCGATGAATCATCGGGCTCAATTTCCGCATGCAAACCCGCAACTTCAGACTGGTTGTAATAAACCAGGTTGCTTCTGAAATGGCGGTAACCGGTAAAGTTTAATTTCTTGGTAATTTTAACGATCATCGCCTCGGAGACATTATTTTCCTGCGCAATCTCTTTTAACGAGGTTTGCTCGGTCATGTCGGTGCGGGCGGTAATGGCATCGATTACCTTGCGTTCTAACGGCGTCAGTTGTGGCAAACGCATGCGAATCTGAGCACCAATGGCTCGCGGATCTTGCTTCATTACTTGCCTCGGGTCGCTCGGTCAATCAACATCGCTATGATAATAATAAGGCCGGTAGCGAGCAATTGGTAAAAGGCCTGAATATTTAGCAGCGTCAATCCGTTACGTAATGCGCCGAGAATAATGACGCCGATAATGGTGCCGAACACGCTGCCTTTACCGCCCATCAGCGAAGCACCACCGATCGCCGCCGCTGCAATCGCGTCCAGCTCCCACAGGTTGCCGATGGTCGGCTCCGCCGCGCCAAGGCGGCCAATCAGAATCAGCGACGCCAGCGATGCCAGCGTACCGGAGATCACATAGACCGTGACCTTGGTGCGCTTCACTGGCACTCCCGCCACGCGCGCCGCTTCTTCATTCCCGCCAATCGCCAGAATATATTCGCCCAACGGCGTTTTGTTCATTACCGTCCACAACACCAGTGCAATCACCGCCACGATAATGATCGGCGTGGGTACGCCAAACAGCGTGCTGTTGATGATGCTGCGAAATTCCATTGGGATACCAAATATTGGATTGCCGCCGGTGTAGATCAGCGCGATGGCGCGAAACAGTGAGAGTCCGCCAAGCGTAACGATAAACGGCTGCAGGCCAGCATAGGCGATCAGCGAACCGCTGAAGACGCCGCAGGCTGCGCCCACGCCCAGCGTTGCCAGCACCGCAATCGGCACCGGCACGCCAGAAATCATCAACGTGGCGCCGAGCACCGCCGAGAGCGCGGCTGTGGGGCCGACCGACAAATCGATACCACCGGAAATAATCACCAGCGTCATGCCGAGAGCAATCAGCGCATTAATTGAGGATTGTTGCAGTACGTTCAACAAATTTGGCAGGGTAAAAAATACCGGTGACAAAAATGAGAAGGTCACAATAATAATTAATAATCCAATGAGTGTTCCCGCATCGCGCACATTGAATTTAAATGCCGATGAAGCGTGCAGTCCTGAACGGACCGGAGTTTGAGTCATCATTATGTTGGCCTTTACATAAAAGCAGGTGAACAGGTTAGGCAGTCTCGACATCTTTAATGGCGAAACGGGCGATATTTTCTTCGGTGATGGCGCTGCCGCTCAGCTCTTTGGTAATTTTCCCTTCCCGCATCACCAACACGCGATCGGAAATACGCATGATTTCGGTCATTTCGGAAGAGACCACCACTATCGCTTTGCCCGCCTGCGCTAATTTCTCTATCAGGTTATAAATTTCCGACTTGGCGCCAATATCAATTCCCCGGGTCGGCTCATCAAATAAAAACACCTGCGCATCGGCGGCGACCCAGCGACCAATAATCACCTTTTGCTGATTACCGCCGCTCAGCGTGCCGATGGTTTTTTCGATATCCAGCGGACGCAGCTTTAATTCGCTCATCACTTCATGCGCCACACGATTGAGCTTCTCTTTACGCAGCAGCCCGCCAAGGGTGAAATTGCGCATCGACGGCAGCGCCATGTTCATTTTCACCGCGCGCTCTTTGATGATGCCCTCTTTCTTG
The DNA here is from genome assembly GCF_051851875.1 of Duffyella sp. Ts4. Classification (NCBI taxonomy): domain Bacteria; kingdom Pseudomonadati; phylum Pseudomonadota; class Gammaproteobacteria; order Enterobacterales; family Erwiniaceae; genus Duffyella; species Duffyella sp. Ts4. The sequence goes on from NZ_JBLYPN010000003.1 coordinate 148,217, forward strand.
CGGTCTTCCGGCACCAGACCGATGCCGGCACGGATCGCTGCGCTGACGTTGTGATTACGCACCGCCGTCCCGTTCACCAGCACGGTGCCGCTGCTGCGCTTGTCGATCCCGGCAATCAGCTTCAGCAGTTCCGTACGTCCGGCGCCTACCAGTCCGGCGATGCCGAGCACTTCCCCTGCCCGCACGCTAAAACTGGCGGGCAATACGTCGCTACCGCGCGCCAGATTTTCCACCCGCAGCACCTCACGATCGGTGGCCCAGGAGTTGTGGTCGAGCTTGTCGATCTTACGGCCGACCATTTTGGCGACGATGCTCTCTTCATCTTCGTCGGCAATATTCACCACGCCAACCTGCCGGCCATCACGCATGATGGTTGCCCGGTCGCACACCCGGAATATTTCATTCATTTTGTGCGACACGTAAATCAGCGACACACCCATCGATTTCAAATCGCCAATCAGCTCAGCCAGGCGATCAAACTCGCGCGGCGTCAGGCTGGAAGTCGGCTCATCCATCGCGATGATTTTCGCGTCATCAAGCAGCGCGCGTGCAATCTCCACGATCTGCTGCTGCGACACCTTGAGATTTTTAATCGGCTCATTGGGATCGATGCTGGGATCGAGCTGCTTCAGGAGCAGCCTGGCGCGCTCCAGTTGCGCCCGCTTATCCACCCACATTCCGCGGGCCTTCGTTAGCGGGCGGCCCAGAAACATATTTTGCGCCACGGAGAGCTCAGGAACATGCTGCAACTCCTGATGAATCATCGCGATACCCGCGTGACGGGCACTGAGCGGATTTTTCATCTGCACCAGCACGCCGTTAACGCTGATCTCGCCGCCATCGGCTGGCCGCACGCCGGACAGAATATTCAGCAGCGTCGATTTTCCGGCGCCGTTCTCACCGATCAGCGCGTGAACTTCACCGGGCTTCACGAAAAAATCAACATCCTGTAAAGCAGCGGCGCTGCCGTAGGTTTTACTGATGCCGCGCATCATCAGACGATACTGTTCCATACGCTCTCCGCCGAACTTATTGTTGAGCCAGAAGCTGACGCAATTTGGCATTGTCTTTGGTTGAGAAGGCGTCGGCGTTCTCTTTGGTGATCAGCGCCTGCGGCGTGGAGATCACGCGTGACAGCTTTTGGCCGTTGATCAGGCGAATCATCACATCCATCGCCACTTCACCGGTCAGCACCGGGAAGCTGTCGACCGTACCGGTCAGTTCGCCGCGCTTGATTGACGCGTACGCATCGGAAATACCGTCGGTGCCAAATACCGCGGTCTGGGCCGATTTGTTCTGTGCGCGCACCGCTTCCACTACGCCGAGCGCCATGGTGTCGTTGTTGGCATAAAAACCGATCAGGTCAGGGTGCTGCTGCAAAATGGTTGAGGCGGCATTAAACGCCTGCTCGCGGCTCCAGTTAGCTGGCACGCTGGCAACAATGGCGAACTTGCCGTTGGTCTGCAGCGTCTCTTTAAAGCCGCTGGTACGTTGACCCGCAGCGTAAACGCCCGGCTGGCCTTCGATTACCGCCACTTTACCGCCCTGCGGATGGTGCTGAATAAACCACTTCGCCACGCGCACGCCGTTGTCTTTCTGCACGTTGCCGACGTAGTACTGCGCGTTCGGCATGACCGCATCATTGACGTTCACCACCGGTATTTTTTTGCTGTTGGCACTTTCCAGCGCCGGTTCAAGGTTGATGTCAGTTTGCGGCGAGACCAGCAGGCCGTTGAAGCCCTGAGAAATCATGGTTTCGGCAATCGACAACTGGCCAAGCTGATCGTCTTCGTTAGCCGCTGCCTGATAGGCCACGCTAAACCCGTATTTTTTGGCGACGTTTTGATAACCTTCGCCCAGTGAACGCCAGTATTCATTGGTCAGGGTTTTAGACACGCCGCCAATTTTTAGCTTGCTGTCCGCTTTCGGCAGCGGGCCATATTTGCTGTCGAGCTGGGTCCAGTCGGTGCGATCCGGTTCGGTATCAGATTTCAGTGGTGCGAGTTCCGCGGCGTAAACGCTGGTGCAAAGCAGGGATGATGCGAGTACAGAGAGAAGCAATTTTTTCATTTTATTCGCCTTTTATTCTCGTCTTGTGAGGTCATTTTTATCGGGTTTTTGCAACCGCTGTTGTTATCTGGCCAGCATAATATCGTTGACGATCTGCTGAGAACTCACCGCATCCTGACGACTAATCGCGTCGGTCAGCTCAGCGTTACCTTCCAGTTGATCACAGAGCTTCAGCAGACGTTTCACGGTGATGATATTCAGCTCCGCTTCGCGAACCGGATCGAGGCCGCTGGCATCCGGGAAGGTGTCAAAGTAGTACGCGCCCTGATAGCCATCACGCTGCATCTGCCAGAGGAATTCCAGCGTGGCGCGCGGGTTCACTGAACCGACCATTAGGCCATCGTCACGTTTACCCCAGCCGTCGTTTAAATCGAGGCCCATCAGCCGTGAGCGACGTGCGACCATTGCGGCGGCAAAGGCCGGGATTTCGTTGGCAAACAGTACATGGGCAAAGTCGAGGGTAATGCCGAGGTTAGGGCTGCCCGCCTCTTCGACCGCCAGCAGGCAGGTGGTGACGTTAGGGAAAATGCTGTAGGCGCGCGGCTCGTTGGGTTTGTATTCAATGCTGATGTCCACATCGGGCGCATACTCAGCGATTTCCCGTACCGCGCTGACCGCGTCTTCCCAGATTTTTTTGTAGTCGGCCTGAAAGCAGTAATCAAAACCATCCTGCCCCATCCACAGTGTCATCAGGCGGGAATCAAACTCGCGCCCTGCATCGATGCCGCGCTTGGTCAGCTCAATCGCTTCACGGCGGATCTTCGCATCGGGATGGGTAAAGGCGCCGATTTTGAACTGCGGCGCATCCCAGCGCATCTGCATACCGTTGACTGCAAGGCCTGCATCAGCAATCGCTTTCCGCATGGTAGGGATGTCGCTGACCATGTGCTGCGGATAGTTGAGATCAAGATGGGTCAGGCCGTTAACCGTTCCGGCGCGGGCGATCATCTGCAACACCGAGGGCTTGCCCTGAAGTTCAGGCCAGTAGAGGTTTGCCCCCGAGGCAAAGGAATTCAGACGCGTAGCAAATTTCAGTTCCGACATGAGGCAAGCCCTTATCTGTAAGTTGTGATGTACTTTTCTTGTTCACGATTTATTGTGAAGTTGTGTAATTTATACGCCCGCAAAAATAATAAACAAGGGGTATTAATGGCAATTGATCGATTTTGAGATGCGGTTCACGGATGTGAAAAGGGATAAGCAGGCGTGTGTAGTTGCAGTTTGAGGAGAGTTTTAACAGGTATGCAGGGTGGTAGCCGATGCGTTTGTGCTGTGAGCGAGCAGCAGAAATTCCGCTAATAACCACGGATTATTACCCTCACCTTCAAGATAACAATGCGTTCATGAAGCACGCTTTCTTACATGCCATGTTATGGTTAAAACCCTTTCACAACATGAGGATAGAACAATGATTGTCAGAACATGGCACGGATGTGTACCGTTCAGGCATGCAGAGGGCTTTGCAAACCATCTGCAAAAGACCGGCGTTGAACATGCAGAGGCGACACCAGGGAACCTGGGGGCATATGTACGGCGGGAGACGCAGGGTGAATGGGAACATTTCTTCCTGGCAACTTACTGGAACGATCTTGAGGCAGTGAAAGCATTCGCAGGCGAACAGTACCCGATTGCAGTCACCTATCCGGACGACGAGCAATTTGAGTTGCTATCCGATCCGTATGTCTTCCAGCACAACGTGCAGGCAGTTACCCCTTTGTCGTTATTTGCTGGCCGCTGACGCTTTACTATTGAGAGGCGCACTCGATTTAACAGATTGCTCCAGCTGGAAACCGCTCAATGATGAGAAGATGGGTTTACGCGGCAGGTGGCAACGTCAGTCGGGTTGCACGCAGCAGCCCGACTGACCAGGCTTTCCCCTAAAGGCATGTGGGGCAGGCATCCAGCCTTACAGGCGGTTACCGGCCTCAACCAGTTCATTATAGGATTTTAAAACGCGCATCGGTGAACCCGATACCATCCAACCCGAATTGCCGCTTCCTTTAAGCAGGCTCTGCTCACCCGAGCTGTAAGGTGTTTTATCGCGAATCCGACGCATGCGATCCTTGCAGTCTTTCAGGAAGGTTCCGGCATTATCCTGGAAGATGGACCAGGTTAATGGCTTGCCCGCTTCGCTGGCCGTTGCCTTTTCTGCCTCATCCAGCAACGTACTGTAAGCATCGAGGGCTTTTGTCATACCGGCCACGTCGGGCGCGGGGGAGGCAAACAGGGTCGCCAGCGGTTTGGCCTGAGTAACTAAAGCCATACGATAATAGCGACTATGGCGGCCTTCAGACTTTCCAATCTCAATGAGTTGCGCAGCCACAACCGCATTATTTTCTTTTTCCACTTCGGCACCAAACTGGTCGCTGGATTTCATAAAGTGGTTAAACGCCTTCATGAGGGGCTGATGCATCTGCTTGCCTTTCGCGAAGCCGTCATCCTTGTAATCTTCCTGACTGTAATAACGGCTTGCCTGAGAAACCAGCGGCTGCAGCGTCGTTAAATCCGCCAGATACTGTGTGGCTGCGGCATCCAGCGCCGGCAATTTTGGACTGGCCGTTGATGCCTCATTAATGGCTTTGGTGCAGGTTTCCAGTTCGTAAGGAGTGACATCGCCCAGCACATTGACGTTGCGCTCTTTGCCGATTGGCCCCTTTTCCGCATTCGCCATCCAGCTCACATAGCGCAGAGCACTGTTGCGAACAGAGTCATCGGCAGTGTTGAAGCAGCCCACATAGGCGTTTAATTTTGAGGTGAGTCGCGCAGCGCTATCCTCCGCAACGGCCTGGGGTTGACTCTGCGGGGCAGGTTTTACATCTGCTTTGTCACTGTTGTCGCATGCTGCCAGTGGCAAAACAAGGGCGCTCACCAGCATCCCGGGTAACAAGGTCCTGCTTGCTCTTTTAAACACAATCGCGCCTTCGTTTAGGGTTTTTAAATACAGAGTGGGAATGAATGTCCGTATCACCTCCCTCATCAAGGGTGATAAGTGGGGCACTAAGCTGCGGATTATAGGCTCTGCGCCGCCGCGGGTTCTTTCGGCAGTAACGCCCGGACAGCTTGATGACGATGCCAGTACAGGCCAGGGGGATTTTTTAAAGGCTTCAATCTCTTTCTTCAGCCCCGGTAGAAGAACCTCACTGTACTTTCTCCCTGCGGGTTCGGCAGCACGTAGAGCTTATCCTGGCCGAAGTTACGAATGAGATTGATGTTTTTATCGTTATTCTCCTCCAGCACCTCGCCATTTCTCGGCGACACAATGAACTCTGCTGGCGAAAATTATGATTCGGGGGAACCCTCCGCAGCCGGAGTTTACCGGATGTCTGGACGGCACAGGTGCAGAACAACAACCTCTCATTGATGTTAATCCGCCTGCCCGGCAGTTTGCATAGTCACAAGATGTAGCGTTATCCACAGAAACGGTGGATAAGTGGGCCAATCCGGCAGAATTGGTGCTTTACCGAATCCCCGGGGAAGGACGTAAAAAAACCGCCTGGCGGCGGCCCGTCGACTTTTACCAACCGATAGCTTCCTGCAGCGCAGAAGGTCAGTTTCGCCTGCAGCATCGCTTTTCATAACAAGTGATGTCACAGAAAGCATGCTGCGTGAACGTTCCAGCCTCTCTTCATTACGCCCCGTATTAGCTGTAATAGCTACATAACTATCTTCAGTGACAATACGCTGAGCGCCTGCCAGCCCTATTCCACTTGTACCACCCGTGATTAATATACGTTTACCCTAAAACCTGCCCCTGCTTACTCCCTTTATTAGGTTTTGGACTCAGCATTACCTTGCGTAAAAAAACACTATCCGTTCTCGGTTTCATTACGCAACTATGACATTGCTGCTTGAGTGTCCGTTATGAGCGAAAAGCGGAAGTTCAAAAGGCCCGTAATTACGAGCCAGCAAAAATGGCATCTAATTTTACTTACAACTCCATCAGGGCCCTTTCGTTAAAAGCGTCATATTTCCGAACCTCACCCGTCATTCGACCCTGCCATCGATGAAGAAAAGCAAGCGTATCCGCGGATTCCAGATGGGCGCTAAGTGCTGCCTGATCTTTCCAGCGTTCAGATATGAGCAACTTTCCAGCAGAATAATCTTTCACGGCTATGTCATAGGAATAGTTTCCTTCGCGCTGTCGCACGGCTTTAGACAGAGACTGTGTATCGCACACAAATGCTACCAAATCCTCAGGCCTGACGTGAATGTAACCGCTGATAATAAGCATCTGGTCTCCTTTTTTTGCCATCTGTCTGAAATCAACTATTGGCCTGACTGAATAGTGATCATCAAAAGTTAGTGAGCACGATCTTGCCCTGAATGCTCCCCAGTGCAGCACGCTGATGAGCAGCGGACGCCATGGCTAATGGGTAAGTGCTATCAATAACAACCCGAATAATTCCCTCGTCCAGAAGGCTGCCGGCAGCAGCTAATTGCGCACCATTTGAGCGTACCTGCGTGCTTGAAACCGTAATGTTCTTTCTGAGTGCCTCCTCCTGTCCGGCAAACCCCAGAGGGTTGACGAGAAACAACGCGCCTCCCGGTTTGATACACGTCAGGAAGCGCTCCATGTTTGAACCGCCAACGGCATCAATCACAAGATCGACATTTTTTACCGCGGTTTCGGCTGTAATTTTGGTGTAGTCAATAAACTCATCAGCCCCCAGCTCACGCATAAGCTCCTCATTTCGTGATGAAGCCACGGCGATTACTCGCGCACCTTTCCACTTGGCTATCTGCACCGCAAAATGCCCAACGCCTCCACCGGCACCGTTTACCAGCACCGTCCGGCCTTCAAGTGGGACAGGTATATGCCTGAAGGACTGAAAAGGATTGGGAGCATCGTGACCCAGCCCGACAAGGAACTGCCAGGCTGTAAGTAAAGACATCGGCGCACCCGCAGCTTGAACATGTCCGATATGTAGGGGTTTCATTGCCAGCTCAGAGGAAAGTACGCTCACGTAGTCTGCATAGGCGCCGCTGCCATGCATTACCCCCTGAGGAAAACGCACCATTGAATAAACCTCGTTGCCGATGGTGAATTCCGAAACATCCTCACCGACAGCTGCGACTACGCCTGATATGTCTGTTCCCAGAATGAGCGGAAATGTCGAGTCAGGCCACCATTCAGGCGGGAGCGCCCGGTAACCGTCGCGCAAATACCAGTCCGGTGGATTAAGGCCGGCCGCATGTACTTTAACGAGTACTTCATTGCTTCCCATCACTGGACGGTTTGTCTCGCCATATTGCAGGTTTTCAGGCCCACCAAATGCATGAAGCTGTACTGCTTTCATCATGTCAGTCATCACAATCTCACTTAAGGGTAATCAGATAACAGATGATAAGCCTAATGTCTGACATTGATAATTAGGCTAAACTTCGCTTTAATTGTGCCATGAAGGAACAAATAGGTTTTGAAAGACTCACAGGTTTAATTGCATTCGCTCGTGCTGGCGTTCTCGGCAGCTACACTGCGGCTGCCCGTTCCCTGTCAGTTTCACCTTCAGCAATCAGTAAGAGCATCCAGCGGCTGGAGACGCAACTTGGCATTACCCTGTTTACCCGAACGACACGTTCGCTGGTTTTAACCGCAGAAGGCCGTGAGCTTCACGAGCGGGCGTTACGATTGCTTCAGGATGCAGACGAGATTGAGCAGATAGCGAAACGCGCGCGTGCGGAGCCCGCAGGTACACTAAGTATTGCGGCGTCATATCCAATCGGTCTGCATATGATTGCGCCTGCACTTCCGCAATTCTGCGCGCTTTATCCAAAAGTGAAAATTGACTTGCGGTTGAGCGACCGCGTAATCAGTATCGTGGATGAGAGCATTGATATTGCCATCCGACTTGGCGATCTTGACGATTCAAATCTTCTGTCGCGCCGTCTCTCGCCGTACCGGCTGGGGTGTTACGCCTCGCCTGAATATCTTGCCAATAGCTCTACCCCTGAAAATCCAAGCGACCTCATGAGCCATAAAACGGTAAACCTGCGTTATCAACATACAGGGCAGCTTTTTCGCTGGCCTTTTCAGGTTGGGGAACGAGAGAAAGAGATTTTGCCATCGTCCGATGTTGTTGTTGATGCAAGCGAAGCCGTACTGGTCTTAGTTGCTGCAGGAGGCGGAATAGGAATGGCGACGAGTTTTATGGCTGATTCATGGGTAAAGAACAAAAGACTGGTTCCGATACTGACCGATTTCGCAGTTGAGCGGCATAATATTACGGCACTCTGGCATGAAAGCCGGCGGTCTAATCCAGCTGTTCGTGCGTTACTGGATCATCTTATTGATTATTATTAGGCGAGCTTAGAGTTACGGGGCTATCTCTATATTCTCATTGCAGCCCGCAGCAATGGTTTTGGGTCTGCCAGTATTATTCGCCATGTGACTACAGCAGGCATACATTCTGCTCGTTCGGGCTGGTCGTGTCACCAACACCTCATCCTTAGGGCCGTTGCGTCTGTTCAAGGTGGGGCGCTGAGATGGTGCTTAATACCTTCTCCACGACGATGGCCGGGTATTACCGAAATATGAACTGCTCCCGTTTACAACATAACACTATGCCAACAACGTCCGCTTCTGGCTCATAGTGGACATCGGAATCACGCAATGTCCGCTATGAGCGATAAGCGGACAATGCGTTGAGACCTTTATCCTATATGTTTATAGCGATAACTTTGGTCAGGAAGCACCCACCTCAATATTGGATTTAGATAAATGGATTTGCCAAACGAGGATTTGGGATGGAAAATTCGCTTATCAAACTGTGTTAAGTGGGACTTAATGAATGAAAACCGATCTGTTTATTTCATACGCTTGGACTTCAGACGTCCATAGGGAATGGGTTAGATTAATCGCAAGTCATCTCGACCATATTGGTTATACGGTTAAAATCGATGAATCTGTAAGGTATGGTTCAAGCTTAAGTGGTTTCATGCGAGAGGTTATCGAATCCGATCATGTACTGTTGATTGTCGATGAAAACTATGTCGAACGAGCTAACAATAATCCGAATTCAGGGGTTGGTATCGAGAACAAATGGATAAGTGAAGCTTTTATAACCAAACCAAGCACATGGTTATCGGTGATCTTTGTTCGAAACCCTAAGCGGAAATTACCTAACTGGCTTGAGGAGCATAAACCAAAGGGCTTCGACTTTAATTTTAATCCCGATATAAACGAGTTCCCTGGTTCTAAACAGATTGATGCTATTTGGCGTTGGATCGAAGGATTGCCAGCAGACAAAAAGCATGCGATTCCATTTTCGGTGCATCGTCAACGAGCTGCACGGCTCGAAAATATTGATATTCTCCGCGACCCTGCGCATTATGCGAATCCTGCACTTAAGGGACGCGAGATTTTTCGCTTCAGAGACCATCCCCACTATACGGTTGGAAATGGTGATTACCAGTTTAAAATAGTGTTTGGTGCACACTCACACAGTAGTGTTTACCTCCTTATAGATGGCGGGCTTAAAGCCGTCGGGCTGATTACAATTCCAGATTTTGATGTGCTAACTGTCGCCTCCTTCTTAACTCCTAGCCGTTATGTCACTCCGACTGTAAAACAAAAGGCTGTCCTACTAAATACCAGTGGGATTCTCTGCGTTATAACAATTGATAATGTGCAACACGAAATTAATTCAGCAGAGTATGTTCATCCACATGTGGAGTTCTCTTATGAAATATTTGAAAAGTATTAGTGAAAAATCAGGAATATATTCAATAACACTACAGTCCCTTTTTTCGAGAGGGGCCTCTCCTGGCACGAGGCGGACAGGACATGGGGAGATGACGTCAGCTCTAAGCGAGGAGCTGATGTTAGCAGGGTGGGTTCAGTACAATCATAGGAGATCCAAAGTGTGCAGACACTGACTAGATTAAAGAAAATATCATCTACGCTATATGAATATTAATAATATCTATGACGAATATCATTATACGCAGCCTCGGAAAGTTCGAATATCCGATCCAATCCGGAATGGGGTAATTCCACAACCAATCCCCGCTGAATAAGTTTATCGATCTGCATTAAAGCTATTTTATCTACAATAGATCGAGATAACTTAGGCGTTGCACCCAATAATAAATATTTATATACTTCCATAATTCTTACAATACTAAGCTCCCGATTACTATGCCTTAATTTAATAGCGCGAGTGAAACTAGGAAACGAAAACTGTCGTCCTGACATGTTAATTTCAACATGTCCACAGAACATGTTAAATAGAATTCTTCGAAGTCCTTCATCAGATGATAAATAATCTATTAATTCTTCTTGTCTCTTTTCTTGAATCCAAGTTCTAATAAAGAGCCATCCTGATAATAACGACGCGCATAATAGATAATATTGCGAGTTAGGGAGTTGTAGCCAAGGACCAATGATTGGGTTATCTTTAGCCGTATTGGGAAACGTAAAAAAGAAAGCGCTTAGCGTCGCAAATACTCCTGACCCCAATCGAGGGAGAAATGCACGGGATCGTGTATCACTCCGAACTTCTGACTTTATTAATGAAGGCGTCATACTAACAGTCTGAGTTCCTGTCGCAGTAATCACTTTAACCAAATCCATCACTTGTGACATGGGTATTAACTGTTTGCCATTTTCATCCCTAGATTTCTCAATAGACTGATTATCAATGAATTCTTTTGCTGAATTAAGGTGTTGCCATAGATTTTTTGACTCGTCATCAATAAAAATACCACTAGTGTTGTCTGGATGTATTGATGCCATTTTTCTGACTATTGCCTGGCGTAACCCATTTGGGTCACTTTCTATAACATTCGAAAACTTAAAATATGCAGCAATTTCTTTATTGTTTTTCCAGTCCATAGTAATTCTGCCCAATGAAGTAAAATATAAAATTTTATTTTTTTTCGTTTAGGTTGAGTTTTAATTAACAAAAGCATTAATGCTAAATCAAACGATAGTTTGCAATGACAATATAAGCGCTTTCAGTGATTTAAGCAATGCTAGGAAGTTATGAGACAGATTACGTCGCCTCCACCATAATGATTAGCGAACCGTACTATTTGCAAAGTCCGCTGTTGGCACAAAGCGGACTGACATCTGGACAAGGTCCGCTATGAGCTAAAAGCAGGAGAAAAAATCTAAGTGGAAAAGATAAATGCAAAATGCATTTATCTTTATCGCAGCTATCAAAACTATTAACGTTTAGTCTTCTTGATTCTCTTTTTTCTTTATTGCATCGCTATACCGCTGCCGCTCAACAAGGCTGGCACCTGGATCGTTCAATACATCCTTACCTTTGATATGTACGTCGTGATCTATCTCATGTTGTGGGGCATAGCTTTTATCAACTCTACCTTGTGAAGTTGCGCTCATTAAGCCAGCGTGTAATGAATTCAGTTTCTCCACATCAGAGGTTCCCATATAGGCAAGGAGAAAAGCAAAAATAAAAGTACCGTACCACACCATAGTAAAGCTGCTAATTCCATAATTGAAATCTGCAACGTTTGCCCTTGTAGCTAACAAAATCAAAAAAGAAGCTAAGACTAAGGTACGTCTCTTCCATTTATTCAATAACTTACGCGAGTATTTAACATAGTTAACCAGCGTAATCATAAAAAGGATACCAGATAATAGCATCGCCCATACTGGAAGTGACGGGGAATTGCTGACGCAATTACTTGCTATTGTAATCGCTGAAGCAACCAAAAAAATAGAAAGAACATACAAACGAATGGCAAGCCCTATTTTTTCACGTTTATCAATTTTTAATAAAAGAACCGGCAATACAACCAATGCGTTTATTGGCATTGATAAAAATATAAGATTTAGATACTGTTGCATATTGACACCCCGCCTTTGCGCTATTACAGCCCTTTAAAATAAAATTATCGCAGCTACTTCAAGAAGATATATAGCTTATTGATTATCTTCTGTCAGGAGATTCATAGCCTTCCGTAGATTAACTTATCGAACCTATAGCTATGAGCAGTAAACAAGGCTAGAGAATACTACGAAATAGTTAAAAAAGAATCAGTACTATCCATTTACCTTAGTATTTCTTCGATGCGGTGACGTGGCAATACACTTTCATCTACTCGCTATATATTGGCGTCTTGCGATGCTAGCAACGTCCGCTTCTGGCACAAAGCGGACGGAATGAGATAAACGTCCGCTATGAGTGAAGAACCGAAGTTGGCATTTTTCTCACAGATGTTTGAGCTATTGCCGATAACAAGTCAGAAAAACTAACAGCAAGGAACATAAAATGTTACATGGAAAAGCCACCTGGCTGCTTTCAACCCTAATGATGTACTCCGCAGGTGTTGGTGTGTGGTTTACTGATTTTTTTCTACAGAGAGACCGGGTTTTAAAGAATATGGTCTGGAATGACTTCGTCTTTACGCAGCGTTAAGACTTCAAAACCATCAGCGGTCACTGCTATGGTGTGTTCCCACTGAGCAGAGAGTTTTTTATCCCGGGTTACCACTGTCCAGCCGTCTTTTTTAGTCTTTATTTTGCTGTCGCCCTGATTCATCATCGGTTCGATGGTAAAAACCATTCCCGTACGCAACACTTCGCCTGTACCGGGTTTACCGTAGTGCAGCACCTGCGGTGCTTCATGCATTTCTTTGCCGATGCCGTGTCCGCAATATTCCCTGACAACGCTGTAGCCACTGCTTTCAACATGCTTCTGAATGGCATATCCGATGTCTCCCAGCGTCGCGCCTGGTTTTACCGCTTTAATGCCCAGCCACATAGCTTCCCAGCTTTTCTTCACCAGGCGGCGAGCTAAAGGAGAAACGTCGCCGATCAGGTACATTTTGCTGGAGTCAGCAATCATTCCCTCTTTCTCCAGGGTAATGTCCACGTTAACGATAGCGCCAGGCTTCAGGCACTCGTTAGCTTTAGGGATACCGTGACAAACGACTTCATTTACTGAAGTGTTTAATACGTAAGGGTAATCATATTGTCCTTTGCTGGCCGGGCGGGACTGCAACTGCTCAACAATAAATTTTTCTGCCTGATTATTAATGTCCAGGGTAGTGACGCCCGGAACAATAAATGCGTCCAGCATTTCAAAAACGGAAGCAAGTAGTGTCCCTGCATGCCGCTGACGGGCAAGTTCATCGCTGGTTTTAATGGGAATTGATGGCATTGATCACCTCCATTAAACGGTCAGAGCCTGATTTCAGCATCATCAGCTTGATTTGCTGATAGTTAAGGTCCGGGTAAAGCTCGCTCATCATACCCAGGCGGATCCAATATTCTGCTTGCGCGTTCACTGAACGCGACATGGCTTTACTGGCATCGCGGACATCTTCATGCAGCAAATCTGAAATTTTAACGATACCCATAAACATACATTCCGTAATAATACATATATGAATTGTATGTTTTTCTCAGAAAGATGTCATGGTGATTTTTGTCGTTATCATTGAGGTCTACTTCTGGCACAACATGACCTGAGGTCAGGCTGACATCTGCATTGATGCGCCTGAGATGACAGCACTATCCCAGGCACACCCTTTAGCTTTCGCTGGTCGCCATTAGCCCTTTAATCAGCAAGGTGAAGGCTGTAACGGCTTCTGTTTCTTCAAGTTGCCCACGCGTTAGCGCCACGGATAATGCTTCTCCGGCGCCGACCAGGCCAATGCAGCACTGACGTAACGCCTGAGGTCTCATGTTTGCATGTGGCGTCAGAACTGACACAAACATTGCGACGCAGTTGTCCAGAAGTTCCTGGAAAACCACTGCCTTCTCTTCGCTTCCCGCCAGCGCCGCACCTACTGCGTGAAACTCATCCGTCTTATCCGCAGCGCAGTGAATATAGGCGCTCGCCAGCATCCCTACCGTTTCCTGCTGGCTTCTGGGAGCCGCGCTCATGGCATCAGTAAATGTCCTGATGCGTTCCATATCAATCCATCTGTACAGCTGAATCAGCAACGCTGAACGCGTCGCGAAGTGATCATAAACCACGGGTTTTGAGACGCCTGCGCGCACCGCCAGATGTCCCAGAGTCAGCCTGTCTGCATTTTCCTGCCGCACGATCAGAAGCGCAGTGTCGAGCAGCTGTTGTCGTCTTTCCGCTTTCGACAATCTTCGCGCAGGCGACCTCGCAGCCGGGGCATTGTGCTCATTCATGGTATTTATCCTGTTAAACCTACTAAAAGTAGCTTGCGTGTAAATACGGTGCTATTGTTCCTACTATTGGTAGCTTATCACGTCAATAAGGAACCACGCTTATGTCATTTCATCCTGTCTTACTACTGGGCGGCTCCGGCGCTATTGGGCGCCAGACTGCCCGGGCAATTCGTACAACTTATCCTGACTTACCTTTGCTGATCGGTGGCCGTGACTTCTCCAGGGCACAGCGCGCAGCGGCAAAAATAGGAGGCGCGGAGGGGATAGAGATCGACTCGTGCTGCCCGAACCTGGGTCTTGGCGATCGAGAAGTCAGTGCGGTGGTCGTTCTCTATAAGGACTCTTCGCTGGCCACACTGCGCTTTGCTCAGTCACGCGGCGTACCGCATCTGAGTATATCTTCCGGCGTGTTTGAGATTGCTCCGGAAATCGCGAGCTTTATGAATGCCCCGGGCGCGTCGGCAGTGGTGCTGGGCTATGAGTGGCTGGTTGGGGCCACGACGGTTCCTACGCTTCATCTGAGCAAGTCGTTTAGTCAGGTAGATGAAATTCGTATCGGTGCCCTGGTCGATGAGCAGGATGTTGGCGGGCCTGCGGTCGCCGCTGATTTCGAACATCTGCATCACCTGCTGCCCGCCGCGCTCACCCGGCGCGCCGGCACCTACATATGGCGCGAAGGAAATGACACCAGGGCTACATTCCTGGCAATCGACGGCACTGAAATCGATGCCACAGGCTTCTCCTCGATCGACGTGGCTGGACTGGCAACCGCTACAGGCGCGCACACCGTTCAGTTTGATCTGGGCATGGGGGTCAGTTCAAGCCGACGCGAAGGCGGAACATTCTCAACCGAAATCATTATCGACCTTACCGGCCTCGATCACGCTGGAAAGGCGCTTCATACACGGAGTGCAGTTGTTCATCCGGGTGGAGCTGCTCCCCTGACGGGCATGGGAATTGCCCTGCTTCTTGAACGATTGATCGGGCTGGATGGAAAGCCGCCGGTTGCGCCGGGCCTCTATTTTCCTTATCAGATTCTCGATGCGGCGCACTACTTAACGCGGCTTGAGGAAGAGAACGGCCAGCTTATGCAACTGCCGCTGCGATAGCGATAAAAGTTGAAGAAACTGGCTGAAACTGTTTCAGCCAGTTTCTAAGCGCTATAAGCCAAAATCGTGCCTGTTACGTAAAGAGGACGTCGTAGAGGTTCACAACATAAGTAGCACAAACCCGGCGCAGATTTTGACGCAGTATCCCAGGGAACGCCCAGACTTCCCCTAACCTCAGCGGCGCCATCTGCTGCCAGGCAGTAATGAAGCAGATACCGCCCCGCTATCGGCATGATGTGAAAGGATTTTACGTACGGGATCGTTGAGCCTACTTAAAAGGTGCCCGCCCTTTCCCGCTAATCGGGAGTACGCGCATGGATTTTTCCTGCGCGGACGTTCAAGGATTGTCTATATTCCAGGCGGCAATATAGACAAGGCTATAAAACTTAGCAACTGTTATAATTGACTGATAAATAACACTTTTTTTAGAAGGCGTTCTGTGGCAGGATACGCGCTCTTTTGAGATGTCCGGCAGCATGCTGTGACAACAGCGACGGACCTGTCTGATGGATTATTTTGCGGTATTGATTCTGGCGTTTGGTATGTCGATGGATGCGTTTGCCGCCGCAATCGGCAAAGGCGCCGCGCTGCTTCGCCCTTCAGCGAAAGAGGTGATACGCACCGCGCTGATCTTCGGCTGCATTGAAGCGCTGACGCCGATTATCGGCTGGGGCATTGGCCTCGCCGCCAGCCGATTTATCATGAGCTGGGACCACTGGGTCGCTTTTGGCCTGCTGCTGCTGCTCGGTTTACGCATGATTCATGAAGGCGTACGCAAAGAAAATTGCGATGAGAGCGAGGTGCCGCGCCGACACAGCTTCTGGGTGCTGGTCACTACCGCCATCGCCACCAGCCTCGATGCGATGGCAGTCGGCGTTGGGCTGGCTTTCCTCAACGTCAATATCATCGCTACCGCGCTGACCATTGGTGCCACCACCACGGTGATGGCCGCCAGTGGCATGCTGTTGGGTCGCTATCTTGGCCGGGCGATTGGCAAATGGGCTGAGATCCTCGGTGGCGTGGTGTTAATCGGCATCGGCAGCTCTATTCTCATCGAACACCTCGGCCTGCTGCGCTAACGCGCCGCGGGCGGAGCCACTCATTTCTGCCAGACTGAATGTTATGACCTCAACTAAAATTTTGATTATCGCCGTGCTGTGTGCGGTTATTGCCGCTGTCGCCTGGTGGCTGACGCCTCATTACAGTGAACAGGACAAGGCGTATTACGTCTCGGTGTTCTGTACCGTTCGCCACGATGACAGCAGCCGCTTTGAACACGACATGCGCGCGGTGATTGAAGGCGGTAATTCCGATTACGCCCTGAAGAAAACCACTTATAACCCGTCGCTTGGTGACCGCATCGCTGCCAGCTGGCAGGCCCTGCCGCCTGCGGATAAACAGGCCGCCGGACAGGGTAATGGCCGCTGTCAGCAGATTATGACAGCGCAGCTGGCACGCTGACCATCGGGAGCAGCCGCATGCTGAAAGAGAATTTTAACGATCTCTGGTATCTCATCGTGGTTGCCCGTGAACGCAGCTTTACCCGCGCCGCTGCCAAACTGGGCGTATCGCAGTCGGCGCTGAGCCATGCGATACGCGGTCTCGAAGAGCGGCTTGGCGTGCGATTGCTCACCCGTACCACACGCAGCGTTGCGCCGACCGATGCCGGAGAAACCCTGATTGCCAGCATCGGCCCGCGCTTTGATCAGATTGAAACCGATCTGGTGGCGCTAACCGACCGCCGCGATCGGGTCGCCGGCACCCTGCGCATTACCGCCGGTGAACACGCCTTATCCTCTACCCTCTGGCCGCTGCTTAAGCCCTTTCTCAAAGCCTGGCCCGACGTCAACATTGAGCTGACCACCGACAATACGCTCACCGACATCGTTAACGATCGCTTTGACGCAGGCGTCAGGCTGGGCGATCAAATTGCCCGCGATATGGTCGCTGTGCGCATCGGCCCGGACTGGCGCATGGTAGTGGTTGGCGCGCCCGATTATTTTGCCGTCCAGGGTAAACCTGAAACGCCTACGGATCTGCAGCAGCATCGCTGCATCAACATGCGGCTGCCCACACACGGCGGCGTCTATCCGTGGGAATTTTCCCGCGATGACCAGCAGATTCGCATACGGGTGGAAGGCCAGCTGATCTTCAACAACCTCAATGCGCGCGTGGAAGCGGCCATCGCTGGTTTAGGCTTAGCCTATGTGCCCGAAGATTGCGTCAGCGAGGCGGTCGCCACAGGCACGCTGGTAAAGGTGCTGGACGCATGGTGCGAGCCGTTTAGCGGCTATCATCTCTATTATCCCAGCCGAAAACAGCACACCGCCGCTTTTGCGCACCTGCTCAATGCCGTGCGCTGGCAGCCGTAAAAAAAGGGCTACCGGCCGCAGCCGATAACCCTTTTCCCTGCGCCAGCGCGCAATCAGACTTCTGTCACTACCACGTCAGGCTTGGCTGGCGTTGGCGAAACTGCCCACCAGCGACGCATCATAAAGGCGACCCATAACAGCGCAGCCAGCGCCGGAACGGCACCCGCATAGCCAATGGACGCCATCGAGTTGGTGGTGCTGATTTTGTTACCCAGCAGCGCACCGGCGCCGATACCGATATTAAAGATGCCGGAGAACAGCGCCATCGCCACATCGGTAGCGTCATGCGCCAGGCGCAGCACTTTCATCTGCATGCTCATGCCAATCATCATAAACGCCATGCCCCACAGCATCGCCAACATCACCATAGTGCTCTGGCTGGCGGCTGCCGAACGCAGCAGCATCAGGCTGACAAACAGCATGCCGATAGCGGTAACCAGCACCAGCGACAGTTTGTTCTCACCGTATTTGCTGAAGATCAGGCTGCCCACAATGCCCGAAGCGCCCAATACCAGCAGCAGCAGCGTGGCAAAACCTTCGCTCAGGTGTGCGACATTCACGACAAACGGCTCAATGTAAGTGAAGGCGGTAAAGTGCGCCGCCACCACGGTAACCGCCAGCACGTACAGACCCAGCAACGCCGGGCGACGCAGAATTGACGGCAGGCTTTTCAGCGAGCCACCGTGCTCTGCCACCACACGCGGCATGGTTTTCACGATCAGCCAGAGCAGCATAAAGGCCGCCGCGCCGATGAGCAGGAAGGTGGTGCGCCAGCCGAAGCTCTGACCGATAATGCGGCCCAGCGGCAAGCCCAGCACCGAGGCCAGCGCGGTAGCGGTAGCCAGCAGGCTCAGCGCTTTTGCCTGACAGCCCGCGGGTGCCAGCCGTGCCGCTAACGACGCGGTGATCGACCAGAACAGCGCATGCGACAGCGCGACGCCAGCGCGGCTTATCAGCAGCACATCAAAGTTCCACGCGAAGTAAGAGAGCAGATGGCTGGCCGAGAACACCGTAAAGATGCCAATCAGCAACGCCCGACGGTCGATGCGGCTGGTCATCAGCATCAGCGGCAGTGACATCAACGCCACAATCCAGGCGTAGACCGTCATCAGCATACCGGCCTGAGAAGTAGCCATATCAAAGCTGCCGCCTATATCAGAAAGCAACCCCACCGGAATGTATTCCGTGGTGTTGAAGATAAACGCGGCGACAGCCAGAGTGAAAACACGAGACCATGCGGTTTTGCGAGAAACTGAATTCATATATCACCCGCGAAGCTGGTTGCGAAAAAAATGAAGCGCCAGATTCTAAAGCCGGATGAGTTGAATGCAACAGAAGTGTGATATTTATCGCATTTTTCGACAATTTAAGTTGTTTTTTTAGCCAACTTAGTCATTGAGGTAAACTATTGGCCTGCTAATGCCAGCAATATTCACTGTACAAAGCGATAGCCCACCCCGTTTTCGGTGATGAAATGCTGCGGCTGAGCAGAGCTGTTTTCCAGCTTTTGCCGTAAATGTCCCATATAAATACGCAGATACTGGCTGTTGTGGTCGGCGTTTGGCCCCCAGATCTGCCGCAGGATATGTTTTTGCGTCAGCACTTTACCGGGATGGGTGATCATCAGCGCCAGCAGGCGGAATTCGGTCGGCGTCAGATGCACCAGTTCGCCCGCGCGGGTGACCAGCGAGGTGGTGAGATTAACGCTGATGTCACCGAAGGCGATTTCCTGTGGCTTGTCGGTTTCATGACGTCGTAGCGCCACGCGCACGCGCGCCTGCAGTTCACCCATGCCAAAGGGTTTACAGAGAAAGTCATCAGCGCCGGCATCCAGCGCCTGAATCTTATCGTCCTCGTCGGTGCGGGCAGAGAGCACGATAATCGGCCGATCGCTCCACAGGCGGAACTGCCGAATAAACGACATGCCGTCGCCGTCGGGCAAACCGAGATCGAGGATCACTAAATCGGGACGACGCGCGGCCGCGGTAGTCAACCCATGTGCCAGCGTATCCGCTTCATACACTTTGGTCTCACCCTCTTTTTCCAGTGCCTGACGCAAAAATCGACAAATTTGTTTTTCATCATCGATTACCAGCAACGTTTTCATACCCTTCCCTCTTCCGGGTGCAGCGCCGTTTCAGGCAATGATAACGGCAATCTTACTGAAAAACAGGCGCCGCCCTGTGGTCGATTGACGACGCTGATTTCACCCTGATGCATGCCGACGATGGCGCGACAAATTGCCAGACCGATACCGACGCCAGGAATCGAGGATTCGCTGTTGCCACGGGTAAATTTGTCAAACACCAGCTGCTCCATGCCGACAGGCACACCGGGCCCGCTGTCCCAAAAATTCAGGATCAGCGTCTGGCCATCGACCTTCGCCTCAATGCCAATGTCGGCATCGGGTCCGCTGTACTTTACCGCGTTCTCCAGCAGGTTCACAAATACCCGCTCCAGCAGTGGGCCGTCGGCGCGAAACAGCACCATCTCTTCCGGCAGCTGGAGCTGCACCTGACGATCGCCGAGCATTGACGCCTGCGAACGCAGCGTGCTGCCGATGATCTCATCCAGCGCCAGCCAATCCATGCGCAGGTGAAATCCATCCGCCTCTATGCGTGCCATATCGAGAATATTGTTCACCAGCCGGATAGTACTTAACGTCTGCTGACGAATGGCGTCGGCCTGCGACGCATAGGGTGACTGGTCAGTGGCGAGATCGAGCATTAAGATCTCCGCCTGACTGAACAGCACGGTCAGCGGCGTGCGCAAATCGTGCGAGAGCGCGGCGAGCAGCGAATTGCGCAGCTCCTCCCTTTCCACCAGCAGCCGCGAATGCTGTTCACGGCGCGTCAGTTCCAGCCGGTCCAGCGCGCCGGCGATCAGCACGACAAAGGTTTCCAGCAGGCGTTGCTGTTCGGGAATGAGCAGCGAGCCGCCTTCGGTTTCGGCGATCAGCAATCCCAGCGTTTCGCCGGAGGCGATCAGCGGCACGATGGTATAGGGCACGCCGGGCAAGGTGTCGGTGCCTGCGCCTGCGATTTGCCCGTTATGCGAACTCCACTGCAGAAAGGCGGGCTCCGGCAGCGTGTTGAGCTGTTTCTGTTCCGGTGCGATAAAGTTGCCCTGCTTATCCGGCAGCCAGATTTCGCAACGCGCCACCAGCGCGGCGCTGACCACCGGCTGGCACACCGCCGGAATATCCTGCGGCACGCGTACACGGCTAAGTTCACGCGCCATCTCATACAGATAACGGGCGCGCTTTTCACGATAACGCGCCACCCGCGCCTGATAGCGCATGCCCGCGGTGAGATTGCCGGTGATCACGCCCACGGTCAGCATGACCGCAAAGGTCACCAGATATTGCGAGTCAGTGACCGCAAACGAGCCGGTGGGCGCGATGAATACCAGATCGAAGGCGACGATGTTGAGCAGCGCGGCGACCACCGACGGCAGACGGCCAAAGGTCATGGCGATCAGCACCACGCCCAGTAAATAGATCATCACGAAGTTAATTGGCGAGAAGCCCGGCAGCAGCCACTGACAGCCGACGGTGATCAACGCACAAAGCGCCGCAGCGGCCAGCGATCCGCGTAGCTGACGCTGCCATTTACTGCGCACCGGCACCGCTTTCAGCGGACCCACCGCCGCGGCATCATCCATCGCCACGATCAGCAGATCGAGTTCCGGCCCATGCTGGCTGAGGCGCTGGGTAAAATCTTTGCTGAGACGCCAGCGACGTTTTGGCGCACGGCCAAGAATCACCTTGCCGAGATTGTGTTCACGGGCGTAACGCACCACCGCATCCGCTTCGTCACTGTCGGAAAGCGTGGCGGTTTGTGCGCCCATGCTCTGCGCCAGTTGTAAGGTCGCCAGCACGGCACGACGGCGCGCCTGCCCCTGATGATATAAAGAAGGCGTTTCCACGGTGATGGCATGCCATTCGCAACCCAGCCGCGTGGCCAGCCGCGCGGCAACGCGCACCAGCTTTTCGCTGCCGCGACGGCCGCTCAGGCAGAGCAGAATGGCATCGTGGGTATGCCATACTTTCTCTTCATGACGCTGACCATCGCGCCAGCTGCGGATCTGATCGTCCACCCGTTCGGCGGTGCGCCGCAGCGCCAGCTCACGCAGCGCAAACAGATTGCCCTTGCGGAAAAAGTTTTCGATGGCGCGCTCGGCGCGATCGCCCACGTAAACCTTGCCCTCTTTCAGCCGTTGCAGCAGATCGTCCGGTGGCAGATCGACCAGTACAATGTCCGCGGCTGAATCAAAAAAAGGATCGGGCACGGTTTCCCGTACCCGAATGCCGGTGACGCCGCTGACCACATCATTCAGGCTTTCCAGATGCTGCACGTTGACCGTGGTCAGCACGTCGATACCGGCGTCGAGCAGCTCTTCAATGTCCTGCCAGCGCTTGGGATGGCGTGCGCCGCGCGGATTGGAATAGGCCAGTTCGTCCATTAATAGCACCGCCGGATGGCGCGCCAGCGCGGCATCGAGATCGAAGGCGCTGCTGCTGCCGCGACGCGGTAAATATTCCAGCCCTTCCAGCAGTGCGGCGGTTTCCTGGCGGTTATGGGTTTCCACCACGCCAATCAACACATCCAGCCCCTGCGCCCGCAGCCGCCGCGCCTCCTGCAACATCGCCCAGGTTTTGCCCACGCCCGCGCAGGCGCCGAAATAGATTTTCAGCTTTCCCCGGCGAGCGCTGTCCGCCTGCGCCAGCAGCAGATCGGGATCGGGACGCAGCGGTTCATCAACCATCGTTATTCCTTAATGCTTATCCAGGGCGTCCAGCGCCATATTAAGTTGCAGCACGTTAACCACCGGTTCGCCGATAAAGCGCATCAGCGGCTGCGTGGTGGATTGCGCGATCAGTCGTGCCACCACGTCGGTCGGCAGCTGGCGCGCCTGCGCCACACGCGGCAGTTGCCACTGCGCCGCTGCCGGTGAAATATCGGGATCGAGGCCGCTGGCCGACGCGGTAATCAGATCGGTAGGGATGGCACCAGTGGCCTGCGGATTAGCGGCACGCAGCGCGCTGACCCGCTGGCGAATCGCCTCATCCAGCGCCGGATTACTCGCGGCGAGGTTGCTGCCCGATGAGGCCAACGCATTATACGGCTTTTCCCCGGCTGCCGATGGGCGACCGTGAAAATAGTCCGCGCGCGTGAACTCCTGCCCAATCAGCCGCGAGCCGCGTGCTTCTCCCTGCTGGATCAGCAGCGATCCCTGCGCCGCATTTTGAAACCACAGGTTGCCCAGCAGCGTGGTGAGCAGCGGATAGGCGACGCCGGTGAGCAGCGTTAGCAGTACGAAAACAGAAACCGCAGGACGTAAAGCATTCATCATCGTTTTCCTCAGCCCAGACCGGCAACGGTCAGCAGCATATCAATCAGTTTGATACCGATAAACGGCACCACCAGGCCACCGGCGCCATACAGCCACAGGTTGCGACGCAGCAGCGCCGCGGCTGACATTGGGCGATAACTGACGCCTTTTAGCGCCAGCGGAATCAGTAGCACGATGATCAGCGCGTTGAAAATCACCGCCGACATGATGGCGGAATCGGGCGAATGTAAGCGCATCACGTTCAGCATATTGAGCTGCGGATAGGTCACCGCAAAGGCCGCCGGAATAATGGCAAAATATTTCGCCACGTCGTTGGCAATACTGAAGGTGGTCAGCGATCCGCGCGTCATCAGCATCTGTTTACCGATGTGCACCACTTCCAAAAGTTTGGTCGGGTTCGAATCGAGATCCACCATGTTGCCCGCTTCCTTGGCCGCCTGCGTACCGGAATTCATCGCCACCGCCACGTCGGCCTGCGCCAGCGCCGGTGCATCGTTGGTGCCGTCGCCGGTCATCGCCACCATGCGCCCTTCCGCCTGATATTGACGAATCAGCGCCAGCTTGGCTTCCGGCGTCGCTTCTGACAGAAAATCATCCACGCCCGCTTCGGCGGCAATCGCCGCGGCGGTGAGCGCGTTATCGCCGGTGACCATCACCGTTTTGATGCCCATTTTGCGCAGCTCAGCAAAGCGCTCTTTGATACCGCCTTTAACGATATCTTTCAGCGCGACCACGCCGAGCACCTGATTGCCTTCGGCTACCACCAACGGGGTTTCGCCCTTACGGGCCACCGCTTCCACCGTGGCCTCAACGTTGGCCGGGAACTGGCCGCCGTTGCTTTCAATGTGGCGACGAATAGCATCTGCCGCGCCTTTGCGCAACGAGGTTTCGCCCATGTTGACGCCGCTCATGCGGCTCTGCGCCGAGAAGGGAATAAAGGTGGCGGCCAGGCTGCTGAGATCGCGCTCACGCAGGTTAAATTTCTGCTTGGCGAGAATCACGATGCTGCGCCCTTCCGGCGTTTCATCCGCCAGCGAGGCCAGCTGCGCGGCGCTGGCAAGTTGCTGCTCCTGCACGCCGTCCGCCGGTAAAAAGGCGCTGGCCTGACGGTTACCGAGCGTGATGGTGCCAGTTTTATCCATCAGCAGAATATCGACGTCGCCCGCCGCTTCCACTGCACGTCCGCTGGTAGCGATCACGTTAGCACTCAGCATGCGGCTCATACCGGCGATGCCGATGGCCGACAGCAGCGCACCAATGGTGGTAGGAATCAGACAGACCAGCAGCGCCACCAGCACCGTGACGCTGACCGGTCTGCCGCCCCAGGCGGAAAACGGATAGAGCGTAGCGGTAGCCAACAGAAACACGATGGTGAGCGAAATCAGCAAAATGGTCAGCGCCATTTCGTTGGGCGTCTTCCGGCGGCTGGCGCCTTCCACCATAGCGATCATGCGGTCCAGAAAGGTTTCGCCCGGGTTGACGCTACAGCAGATCACCAGCCAGTCAGAGAGAATGCGCGTGCCGCCGGTGACGGAGGCGAAATCGCCGCCCGCCTCACGGATCACCGGCGCGGACTCACCGGTAATGGCGCTTTCATCCACCGAGGCGCCGCCCGCCAGCACTTCGCCGTCGCACGGGATGATGTCGCCCGCGCTGACCAGCACAAAGTCGCCTTTGCGCAGGCTGTCGGCCGCAACCTGCTGCTGCGCCGCATTGACGTCCGCCGAGGCGAGTTTTTTCGCCCAGCTGGTTTTCTTGATGCCTTTCAGGCTTTCCGCCTGCGCCTTGCTGCGCCCTTCCGCCAGCGCTTCCGCAAAGTTGGCGAACAGCACGGTGAACCAAAGCCACAGGCTGATTGCCGCGGTAAAGGCCACTGGCTGCTGGTGCGCGGCTAAATTGATCGCCAGTAAGGTGGTGAGCACGCTGCCCAGCCAGACCACAAACATTACCGGATTACGGTACTGCGCCCGCGGATCGAGCTTAAGGAATGAGG
The DNA here is from genome assembly GCF_051851875.1 of Duffyella sp. Ts4. NCBI lineage: Bacteria > Pseudomonadati > Pseudomonadota > Gammaproteobacteria > Enterobacterales > Erwiniaceae > Duffyella > Duffyella sp. Ts4. The sequence continues at coordinate 173,231 of NZ_JBLYPN010000003.1, forward strand.
CGGTAACCGCCGTGCGCCAGATGGCGTTTCGCTGTTGTGCAGGCAGCGAATGCCCGCGCTGTGACTTCTCCATCAGTTCATACCCCGGAGTTGCAAATGTTCAATAACCGGACCGAGCGCCAGCGAAGGCACAAAGGTCAACGCGCCAACCAGCATCACGGTGCCGACAATCAGGCCAACAAACAGCGGCCCATGGGTCGGTAAGGTGCCGGGGGTCGCAGGCTGGATTTTTTTGTTGGCCAGCGATCCCGCAATCACCATCAGCGGAATAAAAGGGGCAAAACGGCCCACCAGCATCGCCATGCCGAGCAGCAGATTCCAGAACGGCGTATTGGCAGATAAACCGGCAAAGGCGCTGCCATTGTTGTTGGCGGCAGATGAGAGCGCATACAGCACTTCACTGAAGCCATGCGCGCCCGGATTGAGCATGCCCGCACGGCCCGCGTCGGTCATCATCGCCAGCGCCGTGCCGAGCAGCACCAGTGACGGCGTGATCAGGATATAGATTGCCGCCATCTTCATTTCCGGTACGCCGATTTTTTTACCCAGGTATTCCGGCGTGCGACCAATCATCAGCCCGGCGATAAACACCGCCAGCAGCACGTTCATCAACATGCCGTACAGACCGGAACCGACGCCGCCAAACACCACTTCACCCAGCTGCATTAACCACAGCGGCACCATGCCGCCCAGCGCGGTAAAGGAGTCGTGCATGGCGTTGACTGCGCCGCAGGATGCGGCCGTGGTTACCACGGCATACAGCGCCGAGTTCAGAATGCCGAAGCGGCTCTCTTTGCCTTCCCAGTTCATGGCGCTGTCACCGCCCAACGCGGTCAGATGCAGGTTGCCGTTGACCTCCGCCAGCATCACCAGCAGCGCGGCAGCGACAAAAAGCAGCGTCATCGCCCACAGCACGGTATGGCCCTGACGACGATCGCGCACCACATTGCCAAAGGTAAAACAGAGCGCGGCCGGAATGAGGAAAATCGCCAGCATCTGCACGAAGTTGGTCAGCGCAGTGGGGTTTTCAAACGGATGAGCGGAGTTAACGTTAAACAACCCACCGCCGTTGGTGCCCAGCAGCTTGATCGCTTCCTGCGAGGCCACTGGCCCCATGGGTAAGGTTTGCTGTGCGCCTTCCAGCGTATGCACGGTAATAAACGGCAGCAGATTTTGAATCACGCCCTGCTGCATAAAAAACAGCGCCAGCAGCAGAGAGAGCGGCAGCAGCACGCCCAACGTAATGCGCAGCAGGTCGCGCCAGGCGCTGCCTAAATCCTGCGTGCTGTGGCGGGTAAAGCCGCGCATCAGGGCAAAGACCACCGCCATGCCGGTTGCCGCTGAAAGGAAGTTCTGCACCGTCAGACCAACCATGCTGCTGAAGTAGCTGATGGTTGATTCACCGGCATAAGATTGCCAGTTAGTGTTACTGACAAAGCTGATCGCCGTGTTCAGCGCCAGATGCCAGGATAAGCCCGGAAACCCCTGCGGATTAAGCGGCAGCATGCCCTGCAGCAGCAGAACCGCAAACAGAAACAGCACGCCCAGCAGGTTGAACAGCAGAATGGCGAGCAGATATTGCCGCCAGTTCATCTCATCCTGACGCACGCCGCAGATCCGCCATAGTGCGCTCTCCAGCTTGCCACCCGGACGATCCAGCACCATTGCGGTCATCATGCGTCCCAGCGGCTGCGCTAACAGCAGCAGCACCGCCAGGAAGCAGGCCAGGAGTAAAAACGCTTGTGCGGCCATCAGAACTCCTCCGCTCTGAACAGGGCGTAAAACAAGTAGGCCAGTAATATGAACACCAGCGCGATGCCAGCCAGTAATGCTGTACTCACGGTCATTCTCCGAATTAATTAGCGTCGGAGTGAGTCTACGGAAGGGGCTATATATTTGTTGTAAAGATACAAACGGCAGATATAAAGAAAATATAAAAATGCGTGGAGAACAGCCGGATAGAGGAGTAAAAACGGACAACCTCCGCGCGCCATTGCGGCGGTGCGGAGGTGATAACGCGATCAGATCAGCGATTTGGACATATTAAAACCGGTCACCGCAAAGCCCGCTTTTTCGTACAGGTGTTTGGCAGCACCATTCTGCGTGGCCACGCGCAGGCCGATCTCAGTAATGCCTTCCACCATCAGCACGTTGCCCAGCAGCTCCAGCGCCTCAGCGCCCAGTCCTTGACCGCGCCATTGCGGATAGATATAAAAATCGCTGATCCAGACGGTCTGACCGCTGACCACCAGCCAGAGATAGCCCAGCGTATCCTCTGCAGGCGACGCAATGCACAGCAGACGGTTTTGCGGCGTGTTAACGCCCTGCTCCAGCGTCAGATCGATCGAAGAGGTGGCGCGGGTTAGCGCATCATCTTCGGAGCAGCCGCGCGATGAGGCGATATCATCGGCATATTCTTTAATGAAAATCTCACGGTAAGCGGGAAACTCGTCTGCGGTCATGGGCCGAAGGATCATGGTTAATATTCTCTGTCAGAAAAAGGAAGATAACGCGGTGTGGCATCTTTTATAGAGTGTGCTCAACAGGTTGTCCAACCGTGAGGATTATATTTACGCTGCCAGATTAATTATCAGAATTATCCCTCGCCGACGCCGGAGGGAAAAAGCATCGCTGCGATAAAGAATAATGTGAGGGCCAACAGATACAAGAGAGAAAAATAGAGGAAAAGGATTAGCGCCATTACTGTTTCATTCAATATATAAAAAACAGATCTACCGATTGTCGCGGCAGATCTGCATTATTTTTTCAGACGTAAAGGCAATTACGCGCTTTTCCAGTGGCTTTCCACTTCATCTTTATTTTTAGAGAGAATGACTTTGTTGTCATCAATCTCTTTTACCCAGGCCAGCGGAATAATATGGTGCTTGCCGCCTGCTTCCGGATCGTTTTTCACCAGCTTGATGCTCTCATCGCCATCAAGGTGATCAACAACGCCAACGTGTTCGCCGTTGACGTCCACAATCTGAGCGTGATCCAGAATTTTGCTTTTATCTACCATAATTTCCTCCTGTTAATGACCTGAATTAAGTTAGTTAATAAATGCTGGAATTGCCAATTTCGCAGTGCAATGAAAACAGAAGTTACATTTAGAATTATGTTGCGTATCCGCGTTAGTGGCATAAAGGCGTTATTATCCTGATGAGAAGGTTGATGATTTTAATTAAACCGGCTTTGGTCGGGCGTTAAATTGCCGCCACCCTTAAACCACGATGGATAAAGGTAAGCACGTCTGATTGATTGCGCGGGCAAGCCGGTAAATGACACGGAGAAAATGATGAAAACATGCAGGCTTAAACGGTGAAACGATTAACCGTCACCGACTTCCCTTCGACGCTAAAACATGATGCCTGGCTTGGCCTGTGCTGTTTACCGGCGCTGATGCTGATTTTCTTTGTCGGCTATTATCTGGAGCGAATGCAAACGGCAAGCATCGTTGCCAGTGGCGCCATTACTCTGGCCTACGGTGCTAATAAAACCTGGGAATCGTCGTCATTATTGCTGTTGCTGGCAACGGCGGTGGGCGTTACGGTATCGACCTGGCTTGGCAGCCTGGCGGGCAATGTAATGCCGGTCTATATCTTCGGCTCGATGCTTTACGCCGGGCTCTACGCGATGCTGGCATCGATTCAGAGTGGATTGTGGTGGGCATTGTTGCAATGTGCGATCGCCTGGCTGGTAGCCGGTTATTTTGCCGGTTCCCCTCTCCATGCCGCTGAGCGTGCCGCACTGGTCGGTATCGGTGGCCTGCTACAGATTGTCTGCCTGGTGCTGCTGTTCAGTAAAATCCGCTTTCAGCTACAGGACGTCACGCGCCACACCTGGGCAACTATTTTTCAGCACGCCAGGCAACGCTATCGGCAAAAAATCCATATTGGCTGGAGCGTGTTTTTCGCCATGGCGGCGATGGGAATCGCCCTCTGGCTGGTGGAACGTCATGCGGTGGGCAACGGCTACTGGGCGGGCATGACGCTGCTGCTCTGCTTACGCAACGATTTTCGTCAGTCGGTACGCCGCGTGCCAGCCCGCATTCTCGGTACGCTGCTCGGCAGCCTGACCGCCACGCTGTTGTTGACGTTCCTGCATACACCGCTGATGTTGGCGGTTGGTCTGACAGTAACTGGCTATGTGGCCTTTACCGCCTCCTACACGCTGGCGACGCGCTCCTACTTTATTTTCACTTTTCTGGTCACAGTAACGGTGATCTTTTTGATGTCCAGCCTTGGTTTGCCTCAGCATAACGTGGCAATCAACCGGGTGATTTCCACCACCACCGGCGCGCTGTTTGCGCTCTGTGCCATTGTGCTGGCGCGAATGATGACCGATTTTCACGTAATGAAAAAACTTCGTCAGCGCGCGGCGCGTTTACCGGATGCTGCACGATCTTTTCGTCGCAGAGATACAGGGAACAGAGAGAAGCGTTAATCTGATATGCCGGATAGCAAGGCCGCCAGGACCGCGCAGAAAGAGCAAGCGAGGCTAATGGCGTTTCGGGGCGACGTAATCGGGATCTTCAATGTAAGCCAGATGCTGATTCAGGCTGGCGATCAGTTTACGGGTCATCCCGGCGGTGAGACTAAAAAACACCGATTCCTGTGGATCGGTGCCCGGCAACGCCTGCGCTTCGGTGTAACTGAACTGCAGTACGATCGCGGGATGCCCGCTCACTGGCCCAATGTGCCATCCGGTTATCGGATAAAATACGAGTTCTTCAAACTTAGTCACATGATAGCCTTACAACGTTGGCGTGTTACCTTACTGTAGTTAGCATTAATGGTGAGGTGAGATAATCGTCCCATCGCTAGCAATCTATGATCGGTTTACGGGTTTGTTGCCTTTAAGTAGTTTTATTCACTACTTTAATTCAATTTATCAGTTATTCCTGCCAAATAAGCTATTTTACCTTCATTGCACCGTTAGCGTGCAGAACTCAGGCTGTTGTTTCCGGTGAAGATTTAGGCAAAGCCCACCTTTTCAATTATTGTAATCAGCATGTTTAACTGTATCTTTCCACAGGTATTCGCTTCATACTGTCTGTTCATCCCCGGCGAAAGCTGGCGGCCTTTCCCCTCCTATGAGGGCACAGTATGACTCTTCACACAACTGACAGCGTTTGCGCCATAACAGGTTCTCAGCCGGCTAATCTTCGCCGCTGGTACCGCAGTGGATTGATAACGCGCAGTGATATTCAGCAAGGCTGGAACGATGTTCAGCTTGGCGAGATTCAAAGCATGATGCAGGTAACCGCATCAGGTGCGACTCAAAACGAAATCAGCCAGGCGCATCTGGAAGCGCGGGCGGTGAATACCGCAGGCTGGATGGGCCGTAAAGGCGATCTCATCTGGCAACTGGAATATGGCTCCGACCGCTCACTCTATCGTGAGCTGCGCACGCTGGCGGACAGCTTCAGCGGCGACGACTTTATCAACAGCCTGATGCGGCCGCTGAGCCGGTGGCTGTATGATGACAAGCGCTGCGGTGCCGATCGCCGTCTTGCGCGCTTTCATCACTGCGTCATGAAACGCGCCAGCCTGAACATGCGCCACTCCGCGCGTAATAAGGCGACGCCGCTGGTGCTGCTGCAAGCACTGAGCGTGGCCGATGAAACTGAGATTTGGCTGGAAGCGATTCGGCTGGGTGGTCAGGGATTCAGTGTGGATATTACCCGTTTCACGATGGATGCCACCGACGGCTACGAACATCATATGTTGTGGTGTGGTGCCGGTATCAGCGAAGCATCGCATCAGCATTATCATGACGATAAAGCGGCTGGCAAACCGGTTATGCTGTGCGGCCCGGATCGCTCAATTACCAAACCACTAAAACGCCGTTTACGCTCTGCCTGATCCCCCATTCCCTTCGCTTCCCGATTTAGCTTTCACCGTTGTATCCAGGCCTGCTGTTCAGGCCGGGTAGCGGTGATGTTGCTTCCGATCGGATAACGCTCGCTTTTTATGCTGGCAGATAACCTGTGCAGCATTCGACATAAGGCAAATTCCTAAAGCGCTGGCATTGCGAATGCGCTCCCGGTTTGCTCAGGTAATCCTGTTATGGTTAGCCTGCCGAAGCGCGGAGCCGTACCTTTCCTCCTGTGAAAGAGTCAGGTGCCCGCTTCTCGCTTCGGCAACTCCCCTTTTTCTGCCTGCTCAACCCTTACTTCGTTGTTGATCCTGTATCAGTTTCCGTCGCAGACGTATCCGTTGTGGTTTTTTCTGCGCCCGGTGCTTCAATCACCGGCTGCTGCTGTACGGCGGCTGGCGTTTGCGTTGTCGCCGGAGTTTGCGTTGTCGCCGGAGTTTGCGTGGTCGCCGGCGTTTGCGCTGTCGCCGGCGTTTGCGTTGTCGCTGGCGTCTGCGTTGTCGCTGGCGTTTGCGTTGTCGCTGGCGTTTGCGTTGTCGCTGGCGTCTGCGTGGTCGCTGGCGTTTGCGTCGTGGCTGGCGTCTGCGTTGTCGCCGGCGTTTGCGCTGTCGCCGGCGTTTGCGTTGTCGCTGGCGTTTGCGTTGTCGCTGGCGTTTGCGTTGTCGCTGGCGTTTGCGTGGTCGCCGGAGTTTGCGTCGTGGCCGGGGTGCCGGTTTCAGGCGTTGCTTTCTCAGCACCAGGCGCTTCAATTACCGCAGGCGCAGTGGGGATAGCAGGCAGTGCAGGCGCTTTCGTAGCTTCAGGTGCTGGCGCGGCAACGGGCGCGGCCTCTACCGGCTTTTTCTTTTCTACCGGCGTTGGCGAGCCTTCGGCAAAACCGGGCTTAGTGCGCGTCACCGAGTAGGCGATATTACGGATCTGCTGTTCTGATGTGGTGACTTCAATCGGCGCGATGGTCACACGGCCCATGCCCAGCAGGGTTTGCACATAACCGCCAACGCGATGTTTGCCCGCCGGAACAAAGAATTTTTGCTTCTCTTCGCCGGTCAGCACGCCTGCGTTTTTGCCGTCGATGGTGACAAACACCACCGAGCCATCATCCGCGCGGGTGAAGATATGCGATACGTTGATTTGGGTAGGGCCGGAAGCGAACTCGTTAGGCGCATCGGCCGTGGAGTGTTTAGCACAGCCGGTGAGGAATAGCGTGGCGCACAGCGCCGCAGAAATAAAACGATAACCCATTATAACTTTCTGACCTCTGATAGTAATAAGCGCGCTAGTGTAGCCTGCCGGAACAGGTGATGACAGCCTCACGCCTGGTGAGTTCATGCTGTTTCATCCGCCTGCATCCAAAATCAGATTACACCTTAGTTACGCACCCGTTTTCCTTTCAGACATCCAGGCTTGGGTCATTTAGCGACACTGGTTGGTGCAGGCCTGCACACACATTTGCGCCTCGGTGCTACAGCCGCCGCCCTCTTTGTTTTTGCAATGCGTCCGGGCGACATAACAATCCTGCTGACAGCGCGACAGGTCGCATTTGGCGGCCGCTGGCGTTAACTGCACCATGGTCGGTGAGGATGGGGGCTGCCACGGCGTAGTGGTTGGCTGCGCAACCACGCTGACGCTAAGGCAGGCACCGATCAGGCAAAGCAGTAATGAACGTTTCATGATGACGTTTCCAGTAGGGTAACTGTGATCAGTATGGCTGCAGATGCCATTCACGTCCTGTTCATTGTCCAGCCAGCAGCGAGTCAACCGGTAAAAACAGCGTAAAACAACCACTTGCCGCTTCGCCTGTGGTTCAACTTTCAGGCAAACGCACAGCCAAAGGCGGCAACCGCGAGCATTCTCAACTACGCTTTTTTTCATTGTCCCTTACGGACCAACCGGTTAATTTTCCGGCGACACACTCTGCTGCTGTTGCCATCACTCAACCATTAACGGCACACAGGCCGTTCAGGAGGAGACGCTATGTCAGATATTCATCGTCCACAACCCCCACAACCTGAGCAACAGCAAAGCTGGCCTGGCGATACTGCCAGCATGACACCGCAACCCGATCACGGTGAAAACAGCTATAAAGGTTCCGGCCGCCTGAAAGGTAAAAAAGCCATTATTACCGGTGGCGATTCCGGTATTGGTCGCGCCGTTGCCATTGCCTATGCCCGCGAAGGCGCCGATGTGCTGATCGCCTATCTGGATGAACACGATGATGCCAAAGAGACCGCGCGCTTGATCGAAGAGGCGGGTCAAAAAGCGGTGCTGGTTGCCGGTGATATTACCGAAGCAGCGCAGTGCCAGGCGATTGTTGATAAGGCGGTGGAGACGTTTGGCGAGATCAATATCGTGGTCAATAATGCCGCCTTCCAGATGACGCGCGATTCACTGGACGAGATCAGCGATGAAGAGTTTGATCGCACCATGAAAACCAATCTCTACGCCATGTTCCGCATCTCGAAAGCCGCGGTGCCGCATATGCCTGCTGGCAGTGCATTTATTCACACCGCATCGATCAATGCCGATCAGCCAAAACCCAAGCTGATCGCCTATTCGGCAACCAAAGCGGCGATCATTAACTTTTCTGGCAGCCTGGCGGCGCTGTTGGCCGAGAAAGGCATTCGCTCCAACGCGGTGGCGCCTGGCCCGATCTGGACTCCGCTGATCCCGACCACTATGCCAACCGAGCAGGTCAAGAATTTCGGCAGCGAAGTGCCTTTGCAACGCGCCGGTCAGCCAGCCGAACTGGCGTCGAGCTATGTCATGCTCGCCAGCGATGAAGCGAGCTATATTTCCGGCGCGACTATCGCGGTGACCGGCGGTGTTGCCTTTATCTGATATTGTCCGGAACCATCTTGCCTGCGCATCTGCGGCTATTATCCGCCGCAGATGCGCAGGCGACTGCTAAGGAGCCCTGTAATGAAAGCCCATCCTGTACAGCTGACTCTGCCGATGGCATTTCACATCTTCGGCGGCAATCTGATCGAAAAAAAACTTGGTAAAGCGGATCTGCCCAATCGGCGCATCGCAGAAACCTGGGAAGTCAGTGACGTCGATGGTATGAACGCGTCGGTAAAAAACGGTCCGCTGGCCGGTAAAACCCTGCGCGAGTTGACCCTTAATGAACCCGATGCGTTGGTCGCGCCCGGCTGGCGGGGCCCGCAGTTCCCACTGCTCACGAAATTTATTGACGGCACCGGCATGCTGCCGGTGCATCTGCACGCCAACGATGACGCGGCACAGCGCCTGGAACAGCAGCCAAACGGCAAGACGGAAGCCTGGCATATTTTGTGGGCAGCGCCAGGGGCTACCTGCCTGGCGGGCATTAAACCCGGCATCAGCCGTGAACGTATTCGCGAAGCGCTGCTGGCGGAAGAGTACGACAGCATCATGCAGCGCCTGCCGGTCAAAGCGGGTGATACATTTTATATTCCTGGCGGCATGCTGCATTCGTTTGGTCCCGACACGCTGATCTATGAGATTGAGCAAACCTCCAATATTCAGCAGCACGCGATGCCATGGCGCATGGAGGACGGCAGGAAAATTTCACCCGCCGAGCGTGAGAAAAACATTGATGCGCTGATGCAGCAGTTACGGCCTGAGTTACAGGTGGAGCCGCAGCCGGGACTGTTGCTGGAAGAGAGCGAGGCGCTGACGCGCCGACTGCTTTGTGCTGGCCCCTATTTTGCGCTGGAGCGCACGACCTTCGCCGAACGCTACCATTACGCCTTCAACAGCGTGCGCATTATTTCCAACCTCGGCGCGCCGCTGCATATCGAAATGGGTGATGAGCGCTGGCCGCTGGATCGCGCCGCTACCTGCATACTGCCCGCCTCGCTGGGTGAAGTCACCTTTAGCGGTGAGGGCGAACTGCTGGTCGGCTATCTGCCGGATCTGCAGCGTGAGGTTATCGCACCGCTGGAGGCGCGTGGCTACGATCGGCAGGCCATTTCGCAGCTGGGCGATGTCTGGGATGAAAAAAGATAGGCCGTGCGCGCAGCGAAGCAACAGATTGCTGTAATTCACCACAGGCAGAGTGATGCGCTGCCCGCCGCGCCGCAGGCCGTTGAGCGCGGCGCTTCGGCTGATTTACCTACGTCGGGACTCGCGGATGCGTACAAGCCGACAGCCGCGCAAAAAAAGAGTCGGTTGTCCGCGCAAGCGGCTCACCGGCATACGCTACCACTTTACCCGATGGCCTTCCCTGGCTATGATTGCGCACAGACATCAGGGCGCCTGCCCTTTTGCGTAAGCGTTAACGTCAACCAACGCATTAATCAGCAGATTTTCTGCTCATTGTGCGATCGCGATTATGTCTCTTTCTTCTGTTAACACTACCGCTGGCTCCCGTTCCTTACTGTTTGTGGTGCTGCTCACCGCAGCCAATTTGCGTACGCCGATCACCGCCACCGGCCCGATTCTCGATAATATCTGCCAGACCTTTGGACTCAGCGCTGCGCAGGCAGGGCTACTCAACTTTATTCCGCTGATGATGTTTGCCGCGCTGGCGCCGATCTCGGCATGGGCTGGCAACCGCTTTGGGCTGGAGAAAACCTTGTGGGCGGCGCTGTGGTTGATTGGCATCGGATCGGGATTGCGCATCAGTGGCAATGAGAGCGGCTTATGGTGCGGCACGCTGCTGCTCAGTGGCGGAATTGCCGCCGCTAACGTGCTGCTGCCACCGTTAATCAAGCGCGATGCGCAGCAGCATACGGCAAAATATATTGGCCTGTATGCGTCGACCATGGCAATCACCGCCAGCATCGCCTCAGGGGTGGCAGCGCCGCTGGCGGCGTTCAGCGAAGGCGGCTGGACAGTGTCGCTGGCGGTCTGGCTGCTGCCGGTGATCGTGGCGCTGTTCGCCTGGCGCCCGCTGCTGGCGCGGGCCGCCGTTCCGCGCACGCAGGCAGCGGCGCCCACCCCTGCGGGGCTGTCGCCGTGGCGTTCATGGCTTGGCTGGCAGGTTTCGCTGTTCATGGGATTGCAATCGCTGGTGTTTTACACCCTGATCGCCTGGTTCACGCCGTATGCGCAGTCCAATGGTTTTAGCCAGGTCAGCGCCGGATGGCTGCTGTTCCTCTATCAGATTGTGGCGGTGGCCGCTAACCTTGCCTGCATGAGCGCCATCAGGCGCTTGCGCGATCAGCGTCTGCTGGGATTTATCGCCTCGCTGGCAATTTTTAGCGGTGTTGCTGGCCTGTTGCTGTTCCCCGCACTGGCCGCGCTGTGGCTGATCGTCGCCGGTCTTGGCGCGGGCGCGTCAATGGTGCTGTCGCTTTCGCTGTTTTCGCTGCGCACCGCTCATCCCCATCAGGCCTCACATCTTTCTGGCATGGCGCAGTGCGTCGGCTACAGCCTCGCCGCGCTGGGACCGCTGTTTTTCGGTCTGCTGCATCAGCAATTGCACAGTTGGTCACTGCCGCTGCTGGCGCTGTTGGGCATGAGCCTGCTGCAAATGATGCTGGCGCCGCTGGTGGGCGCCAGTCGTCAGATCGGCAGCTAGCCCGATGTTACGGCGCCGCGAGTGAATAGCGGGAAAGCGGCGCCACCTGCGTGATCAGCTTGTTGGCCAGCATGTAATCGGCAAAGCGTTGATAACGTGTGGCATCAAACGCGCCCGCATCACTGGCAAAATAAGGCAATGTCGCCAGCCACGCCTGATGGTTTAACGGCGTGTTTAGCTCAGGATAGGCCTTGATAAAGGCGAGCCATACCTGCTGCGGATGCGCGCGTAACCAGGCGACACCGGCATTTAATCCTCGCAAAAATGCAGGAATGCGTTTGTCACTGGCCGCGGTTTTTTGATTCGCTAAAATAATCAGCTCATCCCACGCGGGTACGCCGTGTTCCTCGGGCTTGAACGTTATCGGCGTGACACCTTTATCCTGCAATTCCAGCTGCTCATAGTTGCGATAAATGGTCATTGCGCCATCGATGCGCTTGCTCAGCAATGCGCTCACGGCAGACATATTCAGGTTAACCAGCTTCACGGAATCGGGGTTGACGCCTGCCGAGGTGAGCATGGTGCGAACGGTTACATCCTCAAAACCCGGAATGGCGTAGCCCAGCGTTTTACCGGCGAAGTCGCTCAGCGAATGAATATGGCTGTCCAGCGTGGTCAGGGTGTTTAACGGCTGATTAATCAGCGTGCCAACCCTGATGACCGGCACCGCTTTCTCCACCAGCGTATAGAGCTGCGGCTGATAGCTCAGCGCCAGATCTGCCTGGCCCGCCGCCAACAACAGCGGCACGGCGGCGGAATCCGCTGGCGCAATCATCTCAACATCCAGCCCTTCGCGCGCAAAAGCCCCGCTTTGCCTGGCGGCAAAAATGGCGGCGTGGTTGGGATTAACAAACCAGTCGAGCAAGAGGCGCACGCGTTCTGCGGCACTCACCGACAGCGAACAACCCAACAGCAGAACAACGGCAAAAAAGCGCACAGTTTTCAAGGTGACATCCTCAGGATTGCCAGAGATATTTACGCCGCAACAGCGTCACAATAGCTGAGAGCAACAGTGTGATCATTAACAGCAGGGTTAGCGCAGCAAAGCTCAACGCCGTTTCCAGCCGCGCATTGGACTGCATCATTAAATAGCCCAATCCTTCGCTGGCGCCGACCCATTCCCCCATCACTACACCAATCGGCGCGAGTATCATCGCCATGTGCAGCCCGGTAAAAAAACCGGGCAGTGCGGCGGGCCAGTAGAGATGGCGGAAACGGTAAAACCGTGATGGCGACAGGGTTTGCGCCAGCTCCAGCCAGCCCGGCGGCGTACGACACAATCCTTCGAACAGCGACAGGCAAAGTGGAAAAAACAGGATCAGCGCCGCCACCGCGACCTTAGAAGCGATGCCGTAGCCAAGCCACAGCACCAGCAGCGGCGCGAGGGCAAAGATCGGAATCGCCTGGCTGACGGTAATGAGCGGAAAAAGCAGCCGCCGCAGACGCTGACTGCTGGCCATCGCAATGGCCGCCAGCGTGCCGCTGCCGATGCCCACCAACAGGGCCAGCAGAATTTCAGTCAGCGTATAAAACAGATGATGTGCCAGCAGCGCCCGATGCTGCACCAGCGCGACCAGCACCGCCTGCGGCGCAGGCAGCAGAAACGCCGGAACGCCAGCCGCGCGGGCAGCCTGCCAGGCGCAGCCAATCACCACCAGCAGCCAGAGCAGGCTGTAAAATTTATCTCTCATCGCGGCTCAACCGGCTGAACAGCCTGCCCTGCTGATGCAGCACGCCCGCATCACTGACCTCGCGCGGCGGCGCGGCCTCTGGCGCACCAAAAGGTTCGTAGCGCAGCGGATTGCCGGTGAGCACGCCAATATCATCCGCCATACGGCACGCCTCCAGCGGATCGTGGGTGACCAGCAGTACGGTTTTATCCCTGAGCAGGTTGGCGGTAAGCGTTTGCAGGCTGAGCTTGGTTAACACATCGAGCGTGGCAAAAGGCTCGTCCATTAACACCACCGGACACTGTGGATAGAGAGTGCGCGCCAGTGCTACCCGTTGCCGCATGCCGCCCGACAGCGCAGCGGGTTTTGCCTCGGCCAGTCCGCCCAGACCAACCTGTTCCAACAGCTCATCGGCCCGGCCACCGTCTGCTTTTTCTCCGTTGAGACGGGCCGCAAGCATCACGTTTTCTCGTGCGGTAAGCCAGGGATAGAGTAAATCCTGTTGTCCCATCCAGCTGATCCTGCCGGGCAGCGGCAAGCCATCGCTGCTCGTCACGTTACCGGCCGCGGGCAGTAGCAGGCCGGCGATCAATCTCAGCAGCGTGCTTTTGCCACTGCCGCTGCGGCCCAGCAGCGCGGTGGTTTTGCCACCTCGCAACGATAACGAGAGCTGCTGACAGACCGGCTGGTTGCCCCAGCTAAACGACAGCGCATTCACCGTAATGGCCGGTGCGGAAACGACTGGATTGCGCATCTCAGTAATTCGCCGCCAGCAGCGCGAGTCGGAAGAAACCGCGCTGCTGTAGCTGTTGCGCCGCCTGTCCTGCACGCAAACCGCTGGCGCAGACCAGCACGATGCGCCGATCGGCTGGCGGTTGCCAGCCAGCTATATCCGCTGGCAGGATGCGCTGGGCATGCGCGCTAACGCTGTGCGGTGCTTCGCTGCTGCTGCGCAGATCGACCACACAATCATCGTCGCACAGCAGCTGACGATCGATGAAAGGAAGAAGATTGACGGGCTCTTCTGCGCCATCAAAGCGGAAGCTATTGAAGTGCCAGCGGCTAAAGTCGCATTGTGTCACGCTACCCAGCGGCGAAGGCTGATGCGCCAGCAGCACGCTCAACGCCATCTGCGCCTGAATCGCGCCCAGCGCGGCGACTGCGGGTCCCATCACACCTGCGGTATTACAGTTTGCCGCCGTGCGCGGCAGCTGAGGAAACAGCGCGCGATAGCCAGGCGCGCCGCCGCAAAAGCCGCCAACATAACCCTGACGGCCCAGCACTGAGGCGCTGATCAGCGGCAGCGCAAGGCGCTGGCAGGCATCCGACAGTAGCCAGGTTGTGGCAAAGTTGTCGGCGGCGTCGATCACCAAATCAACCTGCTCAAGCGCGCGATCTACGTCGCTGGCGGTGAGCATCGCAGTATGCGCCTCAACCCGGCAATCGGGATTAAGCCGCGCCAGCGCCTGCTGTGCACAGTGAACCTTTAGCGCGCCGATATCCTGCATGCCGAACAGCGTTTGACGATGCAGATTGTGCAGCGCCACCCGATCGCCATCGTAAATATGCAGTGTGCCGACGCCCGCGCCTGCCAGCAGCGGCAGCAGCGTGGCGCTCAGTCCACCGGCGCCGATCACCGCGACACGCGCCTGCGCCAGACGTTGCTGCCCCACGTCGCCGACTTCCGGCAGCATGGTTTGACGTTGATAACGATCCATTTTTCCTCGCTTGTTAACTGAACTCGGCCAGGCCAAAGATCGGCGTGGAGGCTGCGGCCATGTCGCGCTGCTCCATTAATCCTGCGGCGTAAGCCTGTTCTCCGGCGCGAATAGCGGCGGCAAACGCCGCGGCCATCCTTACCGGATCTCGTGCTTTCGCTACCGCGGTGTTAAGCAGAATGCCATCAAAGCCCATCTCCATCGCCTGCGCGGCCTGGCTTGGCGCGCCGATGCCCGCATCCACGATCAGTGGAATGCCTTTGAACCACGCGCGCATGGCGCGCAGTCCGTGCGGATTGCGCAATCCCTGCCCTGAGCCGATCGGTGCCCCCCAGGGCATCAGCAGTTCACATCCCGCCTCAATCAGCTTGTCGCCGACGATCAGATCTTCAGTGGTATAGGGAAACACCTGAAAACCCTCGGCACAGAGAATGCGAGCGGCCTCAACCAGCGCAAAAGGATCGGGCTGCAGCGTGTCGGCATGGCCGATTACCTCCAGCTTGATCCAGCGCGTGTTAAACAGCTCGCGCGCCATGTGTGCGGTGGTTACCGCTTCTTTCACCGTATGGCAGCCTGCGGTATTGGGCAGCACGCGCTTATTGAGCTGCGTCAGCAGATCGCGGAATGCTGCGCCTTCGCTGCCTTCACGGCGCAGGCTGACGGTGATGATGTCGCTTTCTGCGGCGGTAATGGCCTGCTGGAGCACGTCGGGTGAAGGATAACCGGCGGTGCCGATCAGGAAGCGTGACTGCGGCGTAAAGTCATAGAACATGGTTCAGCCTCCCTGCATCGGCGACAGCACTTCCAGCCGCATGCCGTCGCCAAGTAGCTGCGTTTCATAATGCGTGCGCGGCACAAACTCGCCGTCAATCGCGCTGGCCACGCAGGCGGGATCGAGCTGCTGTTCGTGCAACAGTGCCGCCAGCGTGCTGCTGCGGGTAGTGATGGTGCGCCCATTGAGGATAAGGGTGATCATGAATGCGACTCCTGTTTCAGTTGCTGCATCAGTTTTTCGGCCATGACTGGCGCCAGCAAAAAGCCGTGACGATACATGCCGTTGAGATAGAACCTGCCGTCCTGATAATGAATTTCAGGCACGTTATTGCTGAAGGCGGGACGCAAACCGGTGCCGCTTTCCAGCACGCGCGCTTCGGCCAGCGCCGGGTGAATCGTCCAGGCGGCGCTGAGCAATTCCATCATGGCGCGAGCGCTGATCGGGCTGCTGTCGTGGCTTTCGACCATGGTTGCGCCGAGCATGAAACGGCCCTCGTCACGCGGCACCAGATAACAGGGAAAACGGGGATGTAACAGGCGGATTGGCCGGGAAAACTGCACGTCGCAGCTCTGCAGGATCACCATTTCACCGCGTACGGCACGCAGCGAGGGCAAGGCTTGCGCGGCGTGAATGCCCCGGCAGTCGATGACCTTGCCAACCGGCTGCCCGCGGTGAAAATCTACGCCGCGCTGCGTCAGGGTTTCACGCAGCTGTTGCATCGCCTGCCGCGGATCGAGGTGCGCTTCATCAGCAAAAAACAAGCCGCGGGCAAAACGATTTTCCAGCTGCGGTTCCAGCGTGGCCGGTTCCACCCACTGATGAGCCTGCGTCATATCGGCGAAACGGATAAGCTCCTGGCGATCGCGCGGAGCAGCGAGCACCAACGTGCCATGATGCGTAACGCCGCTGACCCGCTGAGCCCACCAGCCCGCCGCGCGCTGGCCCCCTTCGGTCACCTGCGCAGGCGCGCTTTCGCCTTCACACCAGGGCGCCAGCATGCCGCCCGCCCAGTGCGATGCCGCAAGCCGTGTCTCATCGGTAATAATCTCAACCGATTCGCCCTGCTCTGCCAGCAATGTGGCCACACACAGTCCGGCAACGCCGCTGCCCAGCACTGACCACCGGCTCATTGCGGCTTGTCCAACAAGAAAAATAGGGAAGTAAAAAACAGCGTCACTTTGGCCTCTCAGCGTAACTGAGACCCGTGATACAAGAAGGGGAAAATGCGCGGACGGATGAATACAGCCCTTGCGGCAAGCCGCTGAAAAGCATCAGCGGCCCGTCTTCCTACGCCAGTATCAACTGGGTCAGGTTCTAAGGGTCGCTACGCCGCGAATCGCTCGCTAGTAGCCTCTCAGTCTCTTTGGCGAGACTCCCCTGACGGCTCTATTTGTAGGTTACGCGGCGGGTTGACGTCAAGCCCTGTAGGAAAATTCTGCTGCAATAAAAAAGCCCTCGCTCAGCGAGGGCTTCCAATGCGCAACGTGTTCAGGCAGAAATCAGTGCCCGATGCTGCTGCCCTGTACCGCAGGTGTTTTGCTTTTCAACAGCGTGGTCAGCGCGCTGATAACAAAAACATAGGCATACAGACCATTCAGGAACCACAGCGTTTTTTCTACGCCGATGGAACCGACCATCGGACCGGTCACCACGAAGGTCAGCATGGTGCCTACCGTGCCGCAGGTCAGGATGAAGTTTACCAGGCTCGGTGAAGCGGAACGCACCTGCAAGGTACCTAGCGTGATCAGCGTGGTGTAGATACCACTGGAGATAAAGCCAGCGGCGATCAGCGCATAGTTGGCGACTTCAAAATTGTCCGAGGTGATGGAAAGATAGATAAGCAGGCTGCTCAGCGCAGTCTGCGGGATCAGCACCACAATCGGGCGCAGGTATTTCAGGATCACGCTAAAGCACCACATACCGACCATATAGGCAGTCCAGAAATGTCCTACGGTGGCACCGGCATCGGCAATCGTCACATTAAAGCGCTCCATCACCGACTGCGGAATCCATGCCATCAGGCCAAGCTGGCCGAGAATATAGGCAAATGCCGCGGTAGAGATCAGGTAAACGCCCGGCCCCCATTTTTCGCCGCGGGTCACGCCGGTAGTCGCTGCTGCTGCCACCGCAGGTTTTTTCACCGCGGCCGCAAAATTAGCCACCAGCGACAGCAGAATAATGACCACGCCCATGGCGATAATGGCCGCATAAATCCACTGCCACGGCTGGTTGCGTACCAGAATATAGCCCGCCAGCATCGGAAACAACGTACCGGCCATGCTGAAGAACGAGTCGGTCAACAACAGTCGCGACGCACGCATACGCCCTTCGTACATATTGGCAATCAGCGAGGTGCCCACCGACATGGTGATGCCGCTGCTGACGCCCAGCAACAACATGCCAAAAGAGAAACGCGTCAAATCGTGATCGGCAAACAGCAACCAGAGTGCCAGCAGCAGCAGCACGCCCATAAAAATGAACTGTTTCTTCGCGCCGGTCTTTTTGAGCAGGAAAATATTGGCCGTGGTGGCCAGCAGGATACCGCTGTTCAGCCAGGTGAATATCATTCCCATTTCAGCCGCAGGCAGGCCAAAGTATTTTGCCAGGTCACCGAGCACAACGCCCGTCACGATGACGGTTGCCCCGGTAAAGCCATAGCAGAGAAAGCATATAATCAGCACCGGGTTAATTCTTTTAAACATATGCCACCTGTAAGTATTGAGCATGTGATGAACCGCAAAGGTCGGCAATTGACCTGAGTTATTCGCCCTGGTAAGAGAATTTTGGGTTGATGAATATATATCAAAAACAACGTTGTCCCTAATAAGGATGCGTCAACAATGCAACTTCCTGAGCCAGATCGCTTTCTGCTTTTTGTTGCAGCGCGTTGCATTCATAACGTGATCAAAATCCCATTTCTACACGTACGCTGCTGTATAATCACGCGCCCTCAAAATCAAATTTCAGCCAAATACAACGCCGTTGCGTATGGCCAGTCGAGTTGAATATTCTTCCTCGTTTACCGCACTTTTCTCTGGGGACTGATTACCGGGTCCAACCTAAACTGAGAGAAGAGACTCGCTATCCCGGTGCCAGGCTCCATTTGTTCACCGCTACATGATTACTCTCCCTCTGCTCAAAGCGAGAACACGTGAGACCCAGGATAACCTTTGATTAACTGCATTTCTGGCGGCAGTGCTACCGACAACGCTTCATATTCTGCTACGGAAATAAACATCAATTTATTTGAAAGACTTGAGCAAGATAATGGCCTTTTAAGCGTCAGACATCGCGCCTATGATAGTTTCCATCGAGGCAAAACGGCCTCAAAATTAAAAAATAACCTTGGGAATTCATCATGAAAAACATCAAAAAAATTGCAGCAGTTATCGTACTTTCTTTCGTATCAGCCAGCACCTTTGCTGCTTCACTGAGTGTTACTGCCCCTACGCTTGACGATGCAGAAGCGAAAATTGCTGCGCAGGCACAGGAAATGGGCGCCAGCTACAAAGTGACCAGCGCCTATTTTCAGAATGGCGTTTACATGACTGCCACGCTGACTAAATAACATCCTCTTTAAAAAAACAGCGTAGCCTCAGGCACGCTGTTTTTTTATTACCTGCCTCCCCTGCTTCCCGTCTCTTCTGCTTTAGCGCTCCATGCTTCCTTTCTCCCGTCGCGGGCGATAATCTGAAATCCCGATCTATCCTGCTTTGCAGTCGATACGACAGATGATAATGATTTGTATTGTGTTAATATCAAAACCCCGTTTTAAAATGATGTAAACAATGACGAACCTGCAGATCTTATGGTCGCCATTCCGCAGCGCAAACACGATCGCTGGCAGCAGTCACAGAGGCTGATTATGGAACGAATCGTATATGTGGTTGATGATGATAACGCGGTCAGAAAATCGATCGTCAGGTTGCTTCAGTCGGAAGGTTATAGCGCAATGGATTTTGCATCGGCCACGGCATTTATGTCGCATACGTTTTGCGACGCGCCAGGCTGTCTCATTCTCGATATGAATATGCCGGTTGCCGATGGTTTCGACGTCGTTGGCGCCCTCAAGCAAAGTGGCCGTGTACTGCCGATCATTTTTCTCACCGGTTACGGCACCATTCCCCTCTCCGTTCGGGCGATGAAAGCGGGCGCGCACGAATTTTTAACTAAGCCGGTCGCGTCTAATGTGCTTTTGCAAGCCGTTGAGGGTGCGCTTCAGCTTGCCACGCGCAATTCCAGTCATTGCCTGGAGAGCCACCAACTCCAGCAGCGTTTTCTTAGTTTGACCCGCCGCGAGCAGGAAGTGCTATGGCTGACTATTCGCGGATTATTGAACAAACAGATGGCGGCGGAATTGGGCGTCAGTGAGATTACCGTTAAAGTGCATCGTCGTCGGGTAATGGAAAAAATGCAGGTGCGTTCGCTGGCCGATCTGGTGCGCGCCGCAGAACGGTTACAGCCGACCGAAATCGCCTGAGACATAACACAAAAAAAAGAGGATGCCCTGGAGCATCCTCTTTTAATTTAGCCAGCCACGATCGTTCACTGTAATCAGCCACGCTTAGCGGGTGGGATGATTAACTTCCACAGGCCGCAAATCGAAAAACAGCACTTCCGCATTATCGCCCTGACTAAATGTCAGCGCATGTTCTTCACGAACGCGCGCACCATCACCAGCGGCGAACGGCAAACCGTTAATCACCACGCTGCCACGGGCAACGTGAATATAACCATAGCGGCCTTCACCGATCTCAATCGTATCCTGCTCATCGCCATCAAACAGACCGGCATAAATTTTCACATCCTGACGGATATGCAGGGCGTGTTCAGCGCCGTCCGGCGAGATGATCAACCGCAGCTTGCCGCGTTTTTCAGCATCCGGGACTGAGATTTGCTGATATCCCGGTTCGCCATTTTTCTCAGCCGGCACCACCCAGATTTGCAGAAAATGCACGCCATCGGTGGTGGAATGATTATATTCACTGTGCGTCACGCCCGACCCGGCGCTCATTAACTGAACATCACCGGGGACAATCACTGAACCCGTGCCCATCGAATCCTTATGTGCCAGCTCGCCCTGCAACACGTAGGAGATAATTTCCATGTTGCTGTGTGGGTGCGCACCGAAACCGCGACCGGCGGCGACACGATCGTCATTGATCACCAGCAGATCGGAGAAGCCAACCTGAGCCGGATCGCGATAGCCAGCAAAAGAGAAAGTATGACGTGAATGCAACCAGCCGTGATCGCCGGTACCACGTTGTGCAGATAATCTTTGCTCGATCATGATGCTTTCCTTAATGGTGTGAGGAAGTGCGTTTACGCTTCCGATGCATAAAGATTACCCGTAAACTCATTCCCTCAACAATGCCCTGACGCGGCAATCAGTGTCACAATTTGGTGGACAATATGCAGATTGAAGATCTTCGCATTTTTCTCGCGGTAGTGAATGCTGGAAGCTTTACCGCTGCGGCGGAACAGCTGCTGTTATCTAAACAATATGTCAGTCGCCGTATGGCGGCGCTTGAGGCTTCACTCGGTGCGCGGTTGGTCAGCCGTAATACGCGCAAGCTGTCGATAACCGATTCAGGTCTGGTTTTTGCCCGCCATGCACAGCGTATTCTGGATGATATTCAGGAGGCTGAACAGGCGGTCACCGAACGCCGTCACGATTTGCATGGTGCGTTCAGGATCAGCATGCCGATGTCTTTTGGCATGAGCCACCTTTCGCCGTTGATTGCCCACTTTCTGTGTCAGCACCCCGCCGTGCAGTTTCAGGTTGAGCTGGCCGATCGTTATGTTGATGTCATTGGGGAAGGTTTTGACATGGCGATCCGCATCGGCACGCTGGCTGATTCCACCCTGATTTCACGCTGGCTTGGCGAACTCAAGCGTGTGATCTGTTGCAGTCCCGATTATCTGGTACGTGAAGGAGAACCAGAGACCGCGGATGCATTAATCCATCATGCGTGTCTGCGCTATGGCAGAGAAGGTCAGCAAGGCTGGGAACTGATTCAGGATGGCAAACGCAAACTCGTCGACGTGCGCGGACCGATGGTGAGTAATAATGGTGAGATGCTGCGCGATGCGGCTATCGCCGGTCTGGGAATGGTGTTGCTTCCGGAGTTTATCGTCGGACCCGCGCTCAAAAGTGGCGAACTGGTTGCCGTGCTTGAAAACAGTTATCCCGCCTCACTCAATCTGCATGCTGTCTATCCTCAGCATCGTCAGCGCAGCGAAATTAATCGGGTTTTCCTTGATTATCTGGTAGAGGCGTTACGCAGTGCATAAGCCATTACAATGATGAGAATCCAGCTGGCCGCTACGAACTCACCGCCAGTACATTTTTTGGCAAAAGCAAAAACTGAAAAAGCGTCTATTATTAATAATAATCAGCATCATGATTAACGTACTGTCCCCCCTTACCGGATGGTAAAATTTTCAAATAAGGGATATCAAGGAAATGAAAAAAACAATTTTCGCCGTAGTGGTTGCCTCACTGTTTCTTGCTGGCTGCTCATCTAACCAGTCTCTGCAAACGACCGACGGCAAAACCATTGTAACTGATGGCAAGCCTCAGGTTGATAGCGATACAGGTCTGGTTTCTTACAAGAATGCACAGACCGGCAAGATTGAACAAATTAACCGTGATCAGGTTAAAAACATGAGTGAACTGGATAACTAACAATCAATCAGGAGATGACCATGAAGAAGATTATTTTACTGCCAGCGGCAGCGTTAATTTGTGTAGCAGCTCTCTCTGGCTGTACGCGTACCAGCTATGCTATCCACACTAACGACGGCCGCACTATCATCAGTGATGGCAAGCCAAGCGAAGCTGAGACAGGCCTGCTGGGCTACGTTGATGCAAATGGCGTGAAGCAACAAATCAACAAAAGCGATGTAAAAGCGGTCTCAGAAGTTCCGTAATAACCGTACATTGCCAGGCCCCTTCGGGGGCTTTTTTTTTGCCTGCTATTGATTCTCCCTTTTCGACAATTGTATTCCCCGCGCGTATTTTCACAACAGACAGTGCCATAGCTAAAGACTTATGAGCCAGGGTAATAACCTCTAGCGATGTTACCCCTCTAATCAAAGCCAGTTAATGCCGTTATGCTGTTTATCACTTATAGCGAATTAGCCAATGCCATTTGGCTATTCACCCTCATGTTAGCGGCTGACGAAACGCTGGGCATTCAGGCGTTTTTTATAGCAGGAGTAATGATGAAAATTATTCGTAGTGGTTCCGTTCCATCAGCATCCGGCCCGGACAATTATTTCACTGGCCGCGTCCGTATCGATGCCCCCTTTCAAACTGACGCACCAGCCAGAACCGGCGGGGCGACCGTTACTTTCGAACCAGGCGCGCGTACCGCCTGGCATACGCATCCTCTCGGCCAAACGCTGATAATCATTCACGGACAGGGCTGGATTCAGTGCGAAGGGGAAGAGAAAAAGATTATGAACCAGGGCGATATTGTCTGGATACCGGAAGGTATTCGCCACTGGCATGGTGCCACCGATAAAAATGCTATGTCACACATTGCGATCGCGGAATCGCTGGATGGCTCACCGGTAACCTGGCTGGAGCAGGTTAGTGATGAGGAGTATCGTAGTTAAATAGTGAAAATCAGGCTGAAACAGTGGCGATTTCAGCCTGAAATACTTTATAAAAAACCATATAATTCATTATATTAGCGATGAAATTAGCGTGGCGAACCTTCGCAATTTCAGGTGCTCATTTCCCCTGTTATCATGGTCGACGAACTTGAAACTTAAGATGATGATTCACACTCAACAGCAGCCTCTTTCAGCCACGTGATAAACCACGCCAAACGTGCAACAAAAACCGTCTTCTTAACACAAGGTGAATGGCTCTGCTTTAAAAAGTAATCCATCAACTCACGATGTTGCGGATAAACAGCAACGATTTTATCCACATGATCCTGAAGCGAATAAGGCCAGTCGCGATCGTCGCACTCTCGAAGAATGTTGGTGCTGCGAATCAATTTTTTAGCAGCAGATTTCTTAAGAGCGTATAACTCCACAGCGCATTTCGCAGCTTCTATACGTTTCAGGTAATCCACAAGCACGCTTTCGTAATCTCCGTTCACCGCTAACGCTATCTCCTTTGAAGGCGCAAAGTCGGCAAAGCCAGCGCTGAGATCGGCGCCATAAAGCGGACGGCAATGATGCCTCAACCAGTATCCCCAGCTGTACAAATTTTGTGGCGCCAGCACTTCATTGAGCGTTCCCATATCAACATCTATTTTGCGGACAACATCATGCTTTTGAGTAAGACGTGAAACCATTGCTTTCAACTGCGCCTGTTCAACGGCACTCAGCGGCTGAAAGAGAATCACGCAGATGTCCAGATCGGAATGTTCTGGGAGGGCACAGGTTTCTGCCACGCTGCCGTAAACGTAAACGCTGTGCAGATTATTGTTCAGGATTTGACGTAAGGTTTCTGGCACTGCGCTAAGCAATGGAATAAATTCTGGTTGAAATGGATCTGAGGAAGGCCGCCTTATAAAACAATCGGACGAGCAGGTCATAAAGACTCCTGGTTCACACGTGCTAAATGAAATGTTGGCGATTTCAGGCTGAAATTGTATCAGAATTGCCATTGCTTACATTAACTTAGCAGTGAAATTAAACTGGCGAGCACAGAGAGGGCAAGAAGGGAGAAAATCTCCCCTCATAAGCGCTGACGGCATGAGGGGAGAGAGAAGACTAGTCGGCGAGATGCTTTTTCAGGGTGGCGGCAATAACGCGATCGAGCTCATCCTGCAGCTCTTTAGACTGACGATTGAACTCATAGCTAAAGCTGCGTCCGCGGCTCTTCTTACGTGCGTAACGATCTTTATCGGCAAATGACCACAGCGATGTTGTCACCGCTTTCTCTTTTACCGACCGCTTAAGCAGCGCAGCGCTCTCAGCACGCACATAACGTAAGATGGCATTTTTGATTTCATCATCGGCCAGGTTTTCGCTCGCCCGAACGTCATCGACTTTTCCTGCTAAACCATCAATCAGCGTATCCAGCGTCTGGCCAGACTCCTGTAGCTGTTCACAGGCAATTAGCAACGCCTTATAGTCAGGATGCGTCAATTCAGCATGGTTCGGAAACAGCGCTAACAATTCGCCGGGTACGCTGGCCGCCTGTAATGCGCGCGTCACTTTGGCGGGTGACAGTCCCTGGCTCTGTGCGATCTCTTTTTGGCTCAGACCACCCGCCTTGAGCGCCAGTAAACGCATGCCGATCTCACGCAGACTGTGCTCACGGGCGGTTTGAATATCCTGCGCCAGTTTTCTCGCTTCTTCAGCCGAGATATCAGCATCTGTCACCAGGATATTCAGCCCGGTTTTGCAATGAAGTGCGGCGGCACGGCGACGTGAACCATCAAGAATTTCAACCTGCTCGCCGCGACGAATACCGATCGCCGGGAAGAACTGCTGCAAACGGATAGTGCGGATAATATCCTTCAGCGACTCTGGGGTTAAGCCGGCCTGATCGCGGCCGTTAGTGTCAGTATCGACAAAGGTCTTTTCTTCAATCTCTTTAGCCGCCACGCGCTCGAAGCGAAAGTCTGCTCGCTTGCCGGTGTACAGCACGAAGGTCTGTACAGGATTACTGCTGTCTTCCGTTTCCACCGGCGTTTGACTAAACGTCCGGCCAATAGTAATTCTTTTCGCACTCATGATGACCTCAGTTCAGTCGGATAAATTCAATACGATCAAAAACCGCTTTAGCGAAATCTTCAGCAGCGGAGCGAGCATTTTTCAGTGCTTCACTGCTGCCAACATAGGTCGCGGGATTAGCGGATATAACCGTATCAAACGATTCTCCGCATCGCTCAAAACCATCCAGGCGCGGCAGCGCAGCATCCAGCATATCTCCGCCAAAAATTTCTTTTGCCAGACTGTGGCACAGCTTGTGGTCGGCCTTGTTGGAGAGCTTGGACATAAAGCCAATGTTGCCTTGCAGGCGACAGGCCGCGCCGGAGTCCTCGATGATCGAAATCAGTTCAGGCAGGCGCGTCAGGTATTTTAAGGTGGAATGAAAATCAACCTGAGCCGGGGGCACTGGCGTTAGCAGTAAATCAGATGCAGCGATGGCGTTTTTAAGAAAGGCATCCAGATGCGGGCCGCTATCAACAAAAATGAAATCGTAATCGTCTTTCAGTTTAGCAATGACATTTTCATACAGAACGGTATGCACGTTTTGGCCCGGCAAATGTTCTGCACACAGCTCATCCCAGCGTGAAGCAATAAAGGCATCGTCAATGGAAGCTGGCAGGACATCGACACCAGGCACGATAGAAGGCGCAATAAACTCCGCTTTGAGTTCTTCACCGCTGACGTTTTGCAGCATCGCCTGTGCGGCAGTGGCTTCCACTAAACCTACCGAACGTTCGTGATTCAAAAACATGGTGGCTGAGGATTGCGGATCAAGATCGATAACCAGAATTCGCAAATCTTCGCAGAGCAGGTGAGGATGGGCGCGCAACGCATGCGCCAGCGAGACTGTTGAAACCGTTTTTGATACGCCACCTTTTAGATTGCCGATGAACAGCGTATAGGCACCATCGTGACGATCGCGATACTTGGGAACGCCGCGATGATGATAGATATCGATAATATTTTGAATGGAGATAGCATATTTGGTTGAGCTGCCAGCGGCACGTTTATCAAATACGTAACCATTTTCTTCCATTTCATTAACGGCATAATCAACACTGGCGCGCGTCAGCTTAGGCAGTTTAGCCAGCGCCGCTTTAGCGTAAACTTGGTAAAAGGTGTTTTCACGTAATTCTGCTTTTTGTGCCTGAATTTGATCCGTCAATGAATGCAACATTTTCTCAGAGCGCTGGGCAACTTTCAGCACCTGCTTTTCATCAATTCCCATACATGCCTCATATATGTAGCTTTTTCACCTTTATACATAATTCCTGCATGTATGACAACATTAGACTTAGAAGAAGCTACGTCAGAAATTATCCTGAATGCACATTACTGACCGATTACCAAAACATTCACTGTAATGAGCAGAGCAGTGAAAGAAGGGGGTACTCAAGGTGTCATACATTCACTGTAATGAGTAAATATCGCCGTGAGCATAACGTTCACTGTAAGGAGCAGATTTGCTTTCTCAATAACATTCACTGTGATCAGCAAAAGCAGGAAAAGCGCGGGCAGGGGAGGCGAATAAAGTGTACGCCAGCGTCGTTAGCGCTGCCGAGCCGGTTAAAAACACTCATCACAGTGAATGTTACTCATTGCAGTGAACATGCGAACCATCAAAAAACCACTGTGCCTGAGGGTTTTGAAATGCTGCTCATTACAGTGAACGTTAGTGAAAGCGCACATTTTACTGATTACAGTGAACGTTACTGATTACAGTGAATGATCAGCCGCCCAGCAGTGCTCATTACAGTGAACGTTTGGAATGAGGTCATGCTGCAAGCAGCGCTGCTCATTACAGTGAACGTTTAGCAGAAGGGATTAAGCACTCATTACAGTGAACGTTTGCCGATTACAGTGAATGCTATCGACATCAGCTCACGCTCATTATAGTGAATGCTCTAACTTGATGGCTTTGCAACTTATTGATAATAAAGGAAATTTTACTCTTCAACTGGGAAGTCAGTAAACTCAGCGATATCTTCAATCGACTGAATACCATCCAGCTTAGGCATGCGATTATGGATAATGAAATAGACGGCACGGCCACGCTTCACTTCGGTGTAATCGAGGTAGCCAATCTCCTGCAACTGCTCCATTGCACGACGCACCACATGGTTTTGCGTGGTGGTCTTGGAGGCCAGATTGAGGCGCATACGCAGACGAGCAAGGGAAACGGGTGCCGGATTGGCTGGAAGGCTCTCCAGATAGGTATAGAGCGCCTGTGCGGACTCTTTGCGCTTCAATCGGGAGATAGCCCGGAGCTGCAGCAAAACCTTGTGGTCGAAGTTGTAGAGCTCAAACAGCTTGGGATCGGCCTGAATACGCACGATGTCTTTTTCACGATCGTAATAGGCGGATTGCACAAGGTGCGTGTGATAGGCTTTGCCGTTGCCTTCAAAGGAGAGCGTATTGGTGGCGATGCGACGTAATGAAGCATCGAGCCTTTTACGCAGCGCCGCTGATGAACTGGAAGAGGGGATACCGCACATCTTCACGAAATCAACAAAAGGCAGCGTCACCGTATCGCCTTTGCAGGGATAGCGGGAAAACGACTGAATAATCCCGGCCCAGGTCTTAAAATCGTTATCCATATCCAGCCGGGCGCCGGTTATGGTGATCTTCTCATAACCTTCCGCTTTCACCAGCGTTAAGTTCTTGAGTTCTTTAGTGGCATCGGTAGAAGCCATCGCACCTGATTTGCCGCGGGCCGTGGACTTTAGTGTCGGCACAAACAGCCCAAGACGCATCAACGCGACAGGCTGAACGGTATTATTTTTATTGGGATGAAGCTGAATAACTTCACCATTATGTTTGGTCACTGACAGAAAAGGATCAATCAATCCTTTGTTTTCATTGATATTATCTGCCATGGCTTCGGATCTTCTTTTTGTGGATGGAAAAAGCAATGTCCTGATTATAGTGAACATTAGCACTGTTTACAGTGAACATACCACTCTTTATAGTGAACACTGTGCTGATTACAGTGAACAGTTTACTCATTACAGTGAATGCGATCACCCTCTCAGCCCTTGGTATGTCTGGCCTGAGACGATCAGGGATCTCTTTGGATCTATTCAGGAACTATAAGGATCTTATATTAGGATCTATTCACTGTATAAGTGGATAAGTTTTACCCGTTTCCGCTCGACATTAACGTGAAAGCATCGCTATTGAGCAACCGCGATATGGCGCTTCCTCACGCCTTCGTCATAAAACTGACTCAGTCGCTTGCGGCGAGCGCTACGGATACCTACTGCGGCATAAGCTGATGTAGCAATCTGTTTAAAAAAGCACCCAACATTGACAGTAATAAGCAGATCCTTCTACGAACGATTGCAGAGATGCAACACAGGATCATAGTGGCGATCGCATTACGATCTTGGAAAAGGATCGGGCCAAATCGTACGACGCATTAATGAATGCCTCCGATCAAGATCGTTATGGGCCAGATGAGGGTAAAGAGAGGCTCTGTAAGGAACCCACGGAGTTGCAAAGCGCGTTTTGATGTCAGGAGTAACGTTTTGCTCAACATTGCTCAAAAGGCAGCAAGCGCGCGCTTTTAGCAATAAAACAAAATATGTACGGATCATGGCTTTTCTGGAGGGTAAGGATGGATTTTTCAGCCATACACTTTGTTTCAGCACAAACAGCAGCAGATTGTCATCAGTTTGCCACCAAAAGCGTAAAAAATAGTCAGCCAGCCAAATACCGAGCGGTCAACGGCATGACTTTTAAACACTTAGCGTGCTCATTTTTCTCAGCCCTGTTCGCTTAACCAGAGAAAATTCAGTTTTATACTTTTTCATACACAGCCTATCCCCATTTTCTGTGGATAACTTTCTGCTGTTTTCGCTGTGGATCCCTGCTGCAAGCAGCTCAGCATAACAATAAGTAAATTCACTTATTTTTGCCGGGGCCATAAAAAAGCCCCCGCACAAGGCGAGGGCAGTTTGATACATCGGGCTTATTACAGCGCCATATCGTGCTGTGGGCTGTTAGTGGCTTCTTTTTTCTTAGGCTCAGCTGCCGGAGCAGGCGCACCCTCTTTCATATTAATGACCGGTGGTTTGGTGAGCTGCAGCGTAGCTGCCGTCTCGTCCCATACTTTCTGCGTCAGCGCAGTATTACCGTTCAGCGTTTCACCATAGCTCGGCACAATCGTACGGATTTTGCTCTGCCATTCAGGCGAGTTGAACTGTTCAGGGAACAGCTTCTTCATCACATTGATAGAGATGGGTGCCGCAGTAGATGCACCAGGCGATGCGCCTAACAGTGCAGCCAGCGTTTTCTGCTGATCGGTCACAATTTCAGTTCCCAGTTTCAGCACGCCACCTTTCTCAGCGTCTTTCTTGATGATCTGTACACGCTGACCCGCCTGGATCAATTTCCAGTCTTCTTTACGTGCAGAAGGGTAGTACTCTTTCAGCGCAGCAAAACGATCGTCATCACTTAACATCACCTGGCCGATCAGGTATTTCACCAGATCAAAGTTATCCAGACCCACATCGGTCATAGGAATGACGTTTTTAGTGGTGGTGGTGCCAAGCAGATCCATGAAAGAACCGTGCTTCAGGAACTTGGTAGAGAAAGTGGCGAAAGGTCCAAACAGCACCACGCGTTTTCCATCAAGGAAACGCGCATCAAGATGCGGTACAGACATTGGCGGTGCACCTACCGATGCCTGACCATACACTTTCTCGCCGTGCATTTTGGCAATCTCTGGATTTTCGCTTACCAGGAAAGATCCGCCTACCGGAAAACCTGCATAGTTATCTGCTTCAGGAATGCCAGTTTTCTGCAGCAGTTTTAGTGCGCCGCCGCCAGCACCAATAAAGACGTATTTCGCATCAATATTGTGCTCTTTACCGCTTTTCACGTCGGTCACGGTGACATGCCATGAATTATCGGCATTGCGTTTAAATGCCGTGGCTTCCGTTGAGGTTTCCAGCGTGAAGTTATCTTTCTTCTTCAGGCTGCCAACCAGCTGGCGCGTGATCTCACCGTAGTTAACGTCAGTACCAACCGGCGTCCAGGTTGCTGCCACTTTCTGATTAGGATCGCGACCTTCAATGATCAGCGGCGCCCATTTTTTGATCTGATTCTGATCGGTAGAAAATTGCATACCCTGGAACAGGGTCGTGTGTTGCAGCGCTTCATAACGCTTGGTCAGGTAATCGACGTTGGTGTCGCCCCAGACAAAGCTCATGTGCGGTGTGGAGTTAATGAACGAGTGCGGATTATCCAGCACGCCGCGCTTAACCTGAGATGACCAGAACTGGCGAGAGATCATAAAGGCTTCGTTGATCTCCAGCGCTTTGCTGACGTCAATCGAACCATCGGCGCGCTGTGGCGTGTAGTTCAGTTCCATGTTGGCTGAGTGGCCAGTACCGGCGTTGTTCCAGCCGTTAGAGGATTCCAGCGCCACGCCATCAAGTTTTTCAACCATTAACTGTTTCCAGTCGGGCTGAAGTTCCTGCAGTAAGGTGCCTAAAGATGCACTCATAATACCGCCGCCGATCAGTAACACATCGGTTTTCTCCGTTGCGTTTTCAGCATGAGCGGTAGAGCAGAGCAGGGCCAAAAGGGAAATAACGGGAACAAATTTCTTAGGAGTTTGTGACATGTAGGCAGCTTTGATAAACAATTATTGAATAATGAAAATTTATTTTATCGCAATTGTTAACAATTTAAAATCATATTTACTCACATTTCAGTGACCTTGCGTTTACAGATGAAAAATAAGAAGTAAGTGATTGTTATTATTTTAATTAATAAAAACCCTGTTATTTATAATGTTAACAAGTTTGATTCAATTTTAAGCTTGATAAGTCAAATTTATGACCACGATCTGGCACTGCTCTTGAACAGAATTTATATCGTTTTGGCCGTAACAATCGCGGAGTGAATATATTACGCAGTATCATCTGATTAAGAGTGACGCTATTTTGCTTTGAACAAGCCAATAGACGTCAAAAGAGAAATGAAGATGAAACATTAAATTAATGTTAAATACTATGCTAATTAGCGCCTTATCGCTTCTCAGGTCCAGCTGTGACTGGAGTGTAAAAAACATCCTCATCTCATCGCTTGCTTATTGAGCTGTTTCAACCAGACTTCTTCTCTTACATCTACCAGGTTTCATCTTTATTACAGCTCGATTGCCCGGCATTACAGGCTGAGCGGAGATCAAACACATAAAGAAGGAGGCATTATGGCAGCGCAGAAGAAAGAGTCAGCATCGGGCAGCAATGTCCTGACGTTTCCCGCAAGACCCGCCATGAACGAGGTGGCAGAGCAGCCGACCAGGCAGCGAGAGCTGGAAATTGAAATCCTTGCACTGATGCAAACGTTGGAATCAGAAGCCGATCCCGTTGAGCAGAAGCGCATTCGCGCTCAGCTCTGGCAGGCGGTAAAAAACGGTAGAGCAGAGTAAGAGATGTTGGCCGAAAATTTTCAGGTTGTCTCTTTTCGGTCAACCCAATCCGCTGTGGTCTGAGCTGCCATCTGTTTTATGCAGTTCCCTCTATAGACCTGTCAGCATTGTCGTCGTGCACGGCAGAACAAAACCGTCCGTATTATTATTAAGTTGAAATAAACATTGCGTAGTAAGTCCGACCATGGCTTAATAGCGTCATCGGTTTGGAACACAGACCTTATGAACGCAGTTTTAGTAAAGCAGTCCTCAGCTCAAGTGTTATCCTTTGATATCCTTCTTCGTGAGCCTCCTCCTAAGTGCCAAGTAAGTTTCTCTCTGCGATACAGGCCATCTTTCGCCGCTTTAAGTGGCTCATAAATAAAGGAAATATCACATGTCTGATACAATGACTGGTACAGTAAAATGGTTTGATGCTGGTAAAGGTTTTGGCTTTATCACTCCTCAGGACGGCAGCAAAGATGTATTCGTACATTTCTCTGCAATCCAGAGCGATGATTACAAAACTCTCGACGAAGGCCAGACCGTGACCTTCACCATCGAGAAGGGCGCTAAAGGCCCATCAGCTGCAAACGTTAAAGCTATCTAATATATCGACCGCTGTATCTGTGATAACGGCTTAGCCTGAGCAGATAAGCAACGATATAAGCGACAAAACCCGCCTCGTGCGGGTTTTTTGTTTTTTTCGAACGGCTGTTTACCGCCGCATGATGATCTTAACCTTCTGATTTTGCCCGCCGCTCGCTATCCGCCTGACCCTTACTGACCGACCTTTCGATAAATCACCTCAAGTTCAGCCTCAGAGATGGCCTGTTCATCGGTGAAAAGAGCCTTAACCTGTGAACAAAATTCGGCAAAGTTCTGCACGTGCGTTTCTCTGCGCGTTTCGCCATGCGTGGTCTGGCGCAAATCAGACATATTTACCTGAACGCCATCTATGATTCTCGCCATCAGCAGATGATGACGAAAATGTGATTGTGGCCAGGTCGATACAAAATGATTGGCAACCACAATATCCACGGCTTCGCACGCGCGCTGATGGAAGCGATACATCGGACGCGCCTTATCGTTCAGGTTAGCCGCCAGCAACCAGTCGCCACTATCGTCTTGTTTCAGGATAAAACCGTGCTGTTCTCCCGGTTCAAGCAACAGCGGCCGGGTAAGGCTGACGCCACCAAAACCGACATCAGCAAGATATTGCCTGCCTTGCAGTTCCACCAGCAACACCATATGCGTTTCAGGTGATGCCGTGTTCTCCGCTGCGCCCCACACCACTCTTGCCAGATGGGTGGAAACATTAAAGCCCATCGCTTCGAGCATCAGCCTGAACAGCGTATTGTGCTCAAAACAGTAGCCGCCACGCCGGTTAATCAGCAACTTTTCAATAACATCCGCAGGCTCGATGCTGATCGGCTTGCCGAGTAAGACGTCGATATTCTCAAACGGCAGATGTTGAACATAGAACTGCTGAACGCCTG
The DNA here is from genome assembly GCF_051851875.1 of Duffyella sp. Ts4. Taxonomy (NCBI): domain Bacteria; kingdom Pseudomonadati; phylum Pseudomonadota; class Gammaproteobacteria; order Enterobacterales; family Erwiniaceae; genus Duffyella; species Duffyella sp. Ts4. Next base: position 206,375 of record NZ_JBLYPN010000003.1, read on the forward strand.
CAATGCAGGAAGGTCGGCAGACATGTCTGGCGTAAAAGAAAAAGTGTCGCAAAAACGTTGAAGCGCGGATTGAGCATGCATGAGCGTTAACCTGTAGCCAAAACGCTATGATAAAACCCTTTTTAGCCAGCATTTTTCCATGCGTGCGCTAAGGTAATGAACGGAAAATTTCAGGGAATATCATGACACTCACGATTCGCAAGGCTGACCAGCAAGACAAAAGCGTATTACATCGGCTGGGTGCTGAGATTTATCGCGCTCATTTCGCCCATCTTTGGCAGTCAGCCAGCGAGCTGGATGCCTTTTTGGCAGCGGATTATGGTCTTGCGCAGCTGGAATCCAGCCTTTCTGACGATAATGTCAGCTGGTGGATAGCGGAAAATGCCCATCCGGTGGGCTTTGCAAAAGTCACCTGGTCCGCCGAAATACCGAACAGCGAGCTCTCGGGTGTGATGTTGAATAAACTTTATCTGCATCCAGCTGAAACGGGAAGCGGCAGCGGTAAACAGATGTTTGACCAGGTTGTCACGCTGGCACGCGAGCAACAGCGGCCCATGTTATGGCTGGAAGTCTTGCAGCAGAACCGGCGAGCGCAGCAGTTTTATGCCGCCCGGGGCATGAAAACGATCCGCGAAGTGACGTTCAGCACCGCGTCACAGCAAAGTGTCGTCTGCATTATGGCAATGGATCTGTGAGGAACAACTCTTGTTAGCGAGGATCGAGCCGCTTTGCCAGACAGATCGTCTCCTCACGGCCAACATAATCGCCATAATTATCGATGATGTTATAGCCCTGACGGCGGTAAAACGCCACGGCGCCGCTGTTAATAAGGCGGGTCGCCAGCCAGATATCGCAATAGCCCAGCAGCAGGGCATTATTTTCGAGGAAGCGCATCAGCGCTGCGCCGGTGCCGGGGATTTCTCCTGTGGAAAAGACCCTTTTTACTTCAGCGGTGGATGCCGAAAGCGGCCTGATCGCACCACACCGTGATGATTGCGAGCCAGTGCCCATAACGCGCGCGGCGCACTCAGCGTATCGGAAGAGAAATGGCCTTTGCCCTCATCGCCGGTAATGTCGGCTAACACCGCAGAGAGCTGTGCGATAAGCCGCTGCGATTCCGCCGATGTCGGATCGGATTTTTCTATCGATATCATTACCGCACTCAGCTCCACGCAAAAAAGTCTCTGTGCACAATATCATCGCACTGACCCCATCAGCAAAATGCCTCCGAGGTAACATCATGCTGTTAGAAACCCTGATTGCACTGGAACGCTCGCTGCATGCTGAAAAGCGCAAAGATGCTGGCTGGCTTGACGCGATTCTGCATGCTGATTTTCACGAAATTACCCGTTCCGGCACCTCGGTAAGCCGCGCCGAGACGCTAAGTGCGCTGATTAATGAACCGGTACATCAACCGATCGCTGGCACTGATTATCAGCTGGTGACAGTGGCGTCGGGTCACGCGCTGCTGCATTACCACTCCGATAATCAGGACGGAACGCGCAGCACGTTACGCACTTCATACTGGGTCATGAATGACGCCTCACGCTGGCAGCTCTTTTTTCATCAGGGCACGCCCGCTGCGGAATGCTGAACCAGAAGGAAAGGAAATGTTTATTGCGGTATACCGCTTCACTGTTATTCCCGGTAAAGAAGCGACCTTTGAAGCAGCATGGCTGAAGCGAACCCAGGAATCTACTTGCGCCTCGGCAGTCTCGGTTCCCGCTTGCATCGTCAGGCCAATGGCGATTACATCGCTTATGCGCAGTGGCCTTCGCGTGAAACCTGGTTAAATGCGGACAGCGAGCACCTTGATGAGCACTACATGCGTGCCCGAGATGACGTACAGCGCTGTCTGCTCAGCGATGAAACGCTGTTTGAATGGGGCGTGGTTGAGGACTATTTGCAGATCAGAGCTTTTAAATAACGCTGGCAAGCCGGTACAGCCCCCTAAAACCGGCTAACTCTGCGGCGCCTGGCTAATTTCCCGAGCACGGTGGCAAGGCGAGAGGGCGATCGACCTGAAGTCGCACTGCGCATCATTGTCGCCTCTGGCAAATCAATTCGCTGCACATACCATCAACGGCTGCGCTCAGCATCAGCTGACTGGCCAGACGTCTGCAGCCGGCGAGCAGATGCGCAGCACCTGCGGCGGAAAGCACTGCTGATGAAATCGCCCGGCTGCGCTCCAGCCGCAGGTAATCCGTTCTTCCTCAACCGTCATTACTACCATCAGCCGCCAGCGCCCTTTCTGCTTTACCACCATGCCAGGCATAAACATCGTCACTCCTCCCCGGCGAGCGGCCCGGGCGGATGGGTCTTCAACACCGAGCGGACGATAAAGGCGTTAGCAGCGCGCAATGTTGCAATATCGGGCTGAATCTTGCCATACACGCGCATGCCTTCAAGCATCATAAAGATCGCTTCCGCCATCGCCTGCGCATCTTCATCCGATCTAAAAACCTGCTGCTGCTGTCCCTGACGCAAAATAGCGGTCAGGCGGCTAACGATGCCGTGAAACATCATCTCAATTTTACGGCGCACATCATCATCGCCGGGCAGCATTTCGTTTGCGGCGGCAATGGAAAAACAGCCTTTTTCGCCATCGGGGCCGGTTGATAGCAGCGCCCCAAAATCCAGCGTTTCGCGCAGGGCGGCTTCAGGAGAAAGCGAGGCCTCGCGCTGGTGAAGGCGTGTCAGCCCGGCTTCCATATAGTGCTGAAGCGCCGCGAGAAACAGGCTGCGCTTATCAGGATAAAGTTTGTAGATGCTGGCGCTGGCAAGGCCCGAAGCCTTCTTCAGTTCAGCCAGCGAGGTGGCGTGATAGCCGTTTCGCCAAAAAGCGTGCAGCGCAGTATCAAGAAACGCCTGGGGATCAAATTGTCGCGGCCGTCCGGCTGTTTTCTTCATCATCGATTATCACCTGAACAAATGTGCAATCATTGTAGATCGATCAATCTACAATGTGAAAGCACACTTTTGCATAAGGTTATCCGCGTTGACTGCCCGCCAGCGGCCAGCGGCAGTTAGCTGACGATATCAATCTGTTCGATAGCGGTATAAATCTTAAGGCCCCGTTTTTTTGCCACTTCGATATCCATATCGGCACCTTTCGATGCGCCCGCGATACGAAAAATCGCATCGCATCGGCTAATCAGGCGATGGGCAACCGGATAAAGCATCGACTCGGCAATCTCATCATCCAGGCGCTGAGAACCGGCAGCGTGAGCCAGCGGCAGCGCCAGCCATTCGCCAATCACCGGCACATGGCCCGCCTGATAAACCTGCAGGGCGGCCGCTTCCAGGCGGGCTAAATTTTGCTGGATTAATACAGGATCGCCCTGCGTGCCACTGCGATAAGGACCGGCAATCAGAATTAGCTGTGCGTGCATGATGAACCTCGCATGATGCCTTTCAGGGCAACGTATTGAATGAGCATGATGGTTTTTGCATCGGTGATTTCACCGTTCTCAATGGCGTTGAGCGCGTCAGCCCAGGCCATTTCCACCACTTCGATATCTTCTCCTTCGTCACGGATGCCGCCGCCGCTTCCGGCGCGATGGCTGGCGTCATATTCCGCGATAAAGAAATGCAGCTTTTCCGTTACCGAGCCGGGACTCATAAACGCCTCAAACACCTTTTGTACCTGTTCGATGCGATAACCGGTCTCTTCCTCCGCTTCAGCTTTGATGCGCACTTCCGGCGCTTCGTTATCCAGCAGGCCGGCGGGCACCTCCAGCAGCAAGCCAGAATGGCCATTGACCCACAGTGGACAGCGAAACTGGCGGGTGAGAATCAGCGTTTGTCGGGCAAGGTTGTAGAGCAGGATGGCCGCACCGTTACCACGATCGTAGACTTCACGGCTTTGACGCTGCCATTCACCGTCCCGGCGCGGATAATCGAAGGTATATTTCTTTAACGAATACCAGTCGTCGGATAACACTTCACTTTTTATCATGCGTACTTTTGCACGTTCAGATTGCATAAAACCCCCTTAATCCGTAGAATTTGCATCATAGTGCGCATAAACGTGCAAACACAAGCAATATCGTGCAAAGGAAATGACCATGCTAACGTCGCAACGTAAGAAGCTCATCCTCGACAAGCTGGCCGCAGCGGGCCAGGTGCTATCACGACAGCTCAGCGAAGAGTTTGACGTTTCAGAAGATACCGTACGGCGGGATTTGCGCGAGCTGTCGGCGGAAGGATTACTGCAGCGGGTGCACGGCGGCGCCTTGCCTGCCTCAGCGGCCGTGGTGACCTTTTCGGAACGCAAAAACGTGCAGCTGGATGCCAAGCGCATCATCGCTAAAAAAGGGGCCGAACTGATCGCCGAAGGGCAGGTGGTGATCATTGATGGCGGCACCACTACCGCCGAGCTGATCACCTTTTTTCCCCGGAATCTGCGTTTTACCGTGGTCACGCACAGCCCCAGTGTGGCGCTTGGGCTGGCAGATTATCCGTTAATCGAGGTGATCATTATTGGCGGCCAGCTCTATAAACATTCGCTGGTGGCGGTAGGTGCCGCGGCGATGGAAAGCATCGCGCATATTCGTGCCGATATTTTCTTTATGGGCGTAACCGGCATTCATGTGGAAGCGGGATTAAGCACCGGCGACTATGCGGAATCGTGTATCAAGCGAGCGCTGTCTGCCCGGGCAGCTGAAACCGTAGTGCTGGCGTCAGCGGAGAAGCTCAACAGTGCCTCAGCGTGGGTCATCGGCGACATCAGCATGGTGAATACGCTGGTGGTCGCAGCCGAAACCTCTGAACAGGTGCTGAAACCCTTCGCCGCAGCAGGCCTGAGCGTCATTAAAGCCTGAAGTCATTAGTCGGCGGCTACCGTCTGTTCGTGGGTAACCGGCAAGTGGTAAAAGCCGCTGAAGGTGGCCGCATCAAGGCTCTCTCCCTGCTGCGCATCAAGACTAAAAATGTCGGGGCCGTCGCGGCGCGCTTCGGCACGGCCGGGCAGAATATGCCGATAGATATCAGCCTGCATTGCCACCATTTCGTTGATATTACCGTCGAAGCGAAAACGCAGGAATCGGCCATCCACCGGCGTTTCCTGCCGTTGCGCTTCGCCGTCGATGTCGCAGTAAAACGTCAGCACAAACCGGATGCTGTCGGTCATCCCGGCCGGTTCATAGCGCTCGGCGATGTAACGTGGCTTTTTCCCCATCAGCTGACCCTCGGCGCTTTGCAGAGCGCGCTGCAGATGCTGAGCATGAAATGCCGGGTTGCCCAGCGTTTCACTGGGGCAAATATAGCTGAAGGTTATGCCCTGCAGCGGAGGCAGCGTCAGGGAAACCACTTCCGGCTGCGGCAGGCTGTCACAGTTGTCGTTAAGGCTCGGCTGCAAGCCGCCGAAATGCCAGTCGCGGGAGACGCGATACTGTCCCGGCGGCATGCTGAAATGGCGGCCAAAGGTGCGGGTATGGGTTTGCTGATTGCTAAATCCGAAACGTTCAGCTGCATCGATCACCGGCATATCGGTCATTTTCAACAGGATGGCCGATTCTGACAGGCGGCGCTGACGAATGTAGGTGGCGAGATTAATGCCGGTTTCCTGCAGGAACAGCCGCTGCAAATACCATTTGCTGTAGCCCGCTTTGCTGGCCACCTCATCCAGCATAATTTTTTTATCCAGATTCTGCTCAATCCAGACGATAAGATCGCGCGTAAAGCTTTTCATTATTCACCCTGGGGTTATTCGCTGAAATAATAAAAACATTCTGAAATGCGCATTAAATTTATTGTATTAATGAAAAGGTTGTGAGCAATAAGCACGTTCACCTTTCCTGCGGCATTCCAGCAGAAAATATATAGCAAAAATAACAAACTACCAATCTTTGCCGATGAAAATGCATTATTTTCAACTCGCTGAATGTAAAGTGAAAACCTATCTGCGTACGGCGCTATCGCCGCCGCGGCTGGCCGCTTATTTATTAATTTCACAGCGGTTTTCTTTCTGCACTAATATCAACTGAGGCAGCCGCAGTTATTATCATAAATCGGATAATGACGCAGAGAAAAACAGGAGCCCTGATGAGTTTGCAGGTGGTGTGGTTCAAGCGCGATCTGCGCACGTACGATCATGAAGGGCTGTTTCGTGCCTGTCGCGGCGGGCCGGTGCTCTGCCTCTATGTCATTGAACCGGAATACTGGGCGCTGACCGACACCAGCAATCGACAGTGGCGCTTTGTGCGTGAATCGTTGGCGGATTTGGCGCAGCAGCTGGTGAACATGGGCGGCAAATTACAGGTCGTGTCCGGCGATGTCACCGATGCGCTGATTGGCCTGAAACAACGTCACGGCGTATTTACCCTGCACAGCCATGAAGAGACCGGCAATCTCTGGACTTATCAACGCGATCTGGCGGTAGCCGCCTGGTGCCGTCGCGAAGGCTGCAACTGGCAGGAATATGCGCAGAACGGCGTGTGCCGTCCGGTTTCACGTCGCCGCGAGCGTTTCAAGGCGCACTGGCAGCGCTGGGCGGCGCGGCCGCTGTTTCCGGTTTACGAACATGCCCATTTTGTGGATGACTATAGCGGGCTGACGCCGACGCAGTGGCCGGAAAACGTCTGCGACGAAGACGATCGCTGCGATGGCCGGCAGCCCGGCGGACGCCATGCGGGTCTGGCTATTCTGCACGATTTTCTGCATCGTCGCGGCGAAAGCTACAGCGGCTCGATCAGCTCGCCGATCACCGCCGAAGCGAGCTGCTCACGGCTTAGCCCGCACATCGCTTACGGCACGTTAAGCCTGCGGGAGATTGTGCAGCGGACTCAGCAGGCGCGCGAGCATGCGGCCTCGGCAAAATGGAGCCGGAGCCTGGCGGCTTTCGCCACGCGGCTCGAATGGCACTGCTACTTTATGCAAAAGCTGGAAGATCGCCCTGACATTGAGCATAACGCGGTGGTGCCGCAGATGGGCGCATTGAACCGACCTTATGATCGGGTGCGTTTTGAGGCCTGGCAACAGGGCCGAACCGGCTGGCCACTGGTCGATGCCTGCATGCGCTACCTGCACCATTACGGCTGGATAAATTTTCGTATGCGCGCCATGTTAGTTTCCGCTGCGACCTGGTCGCTCTCCCTGCCGGGCAGGCCGGTGGCGGAATGGCTGGCGCGGCAGTTTGTTGACTTTGAGCCTGGCATTCACTATCCGCAGATCCATATGCAGAGCGGCACCTCAGCGCATACCGTGCTGCGTATCTACAATCCGGTGACCCAGGCGCGTAATCTCGATCCCGATGCCCGGTTTGTGCGTGAATGGGTGCCTGAACTGCGTAACGTCAGCGATGCGTGGATTTTTGAACCCTGGCTGATGTCCGCTAACCTGCGCAAACAGGCGGGCTGGACCGATGAAGGTGGTTATCCGCTGCCGCTGGTGGACTTTACGCAGGCTCACCGACAGGCCAAAGCAGAGGTGGCGGCGCTGCGGCTGGCGCACGGTATTCAGCCAGACAGGCCAGTTCGTGAACGCACCAGCGCTAAAGCACCAGCACGAAACGGCGTGAAGAAGCCAAAAAAGCGCGCGGTGAACGCCTCCGGTCAGCTCGATCTGTTTTAGTCCGGCGCTTTTGCCTGCTGAACAGATAACCGCCTTGCCACCATAAACCTTTCTCCGGCCATGCCGATATTCTCAGGATAGCCATCTCATTTGAGAGTAAAAACATGTCCCTGAAAAAGTCCTCGCTGTTGGTTCTGCTGTTTCTGTTTATTCTGTTTTTTGCCAGCATGGTAACAAACGTCTGGCTGCTGACCCGCAGTAATCATTCACTGGATGCGGTGAATAAAGAGATCCGTGTGGTGTTGTCGATCATCGATCCCATCAACCACAGCCGCACCCTGCGCGTGCGTTTGATGGAATACATGACTGCGCAGCAAGCACCAGGCGCGCTGCCGTCCGCGCAGGATCTCAGTAATATCAAGGTGATTCTCGGCAAGGCAGATGCGGCGTTTAACGCCTATCAATCGGCGCCGCGGCTGGCAGATGAAGCCCCAATGGCCGAGCGCTATCGCGACACCTACCAAACGTACCGCGATCAGGGGATTCAGCCGCTGATTGACGCGGCCACGGCCAACGATGCGGCGCGCTTTAACGCGCAGTTGCCGACGGTGATCAAACTGGATCATCAGTATGAGCAGGTGCTGGATCAGGTACTGGCGCAACATGAAGCCTATGCCAAAGCATTAAATCAGGATGCGCAAAGCCACTTTCGTTTGGGTATCGGGCTGATCGTCGCCTTCGGCGTGGTGTTTTTATTGATGATTGGCGCGGTGCTGATCTTCCTGCGCCGCTTTGTGCTGGTGCCGCTGGACAGCGCCCGTGAGCACTGCGCGCAGATCGCGCAGGGCATGCTGGCAACGCCGGTGCCGGTCAATGCGTCGTCACGCAGCGAGATTCAGGCACTGATGCGCACACTGGAAGAGATGCGCTGTTCGCTGACCAATATCATTTCTCAGGTACGTAACGCCACGCATACCGTTGCTGGCGCATCGCAGGAAATTGCCCTCGGCAACGTCGATCTCGCCTCCCGCACCGAGCAGCAGGCGGCAGCGCTAACCGAAACGGCAGCCAGTATGGAGCAGTTGGGCGCAACGGTGAAACAGAACACGGAAAACGTCTTTGAAGCGAGCCGCCTGACCAGCGAAGCGGTGAAGAACGCGAAAACCGGCGAGCAGGTGTCGCAGGAAGTGATCGTCACCATGGGGCTGATCAACAGCAGCTCGAAGAAAATCGAAGACATTACCGGCGTGATTAACAGCATTGCGTTCCAGACTAATATTCTGGCGCTCAACGCCGCGGTGGAAGCGGCGCGTGCAGGCGAGCAGGGCCGCGGATTTGCTGTGGTAGCCGGTGAAGTGCGCAACCTGGCGCAGCGCAGCGCAGTGGCGGCGAAAGAGATTGAAAGTCTGATTGCAGAATCGGTGAATAACATTCGCGCCGGGTCCGATCAGGTTTCCCGCACCGAAGAGGCGATTGGCGCGATCATCGCCTCGGTCAGTCAGGTTGATGTGCTGATGTCGCATATCTCTACCGCATCTGATGAGCAGAGCCGTGGCATCGGTCAAATCGAACAGGCGGTGACCGAGATGGACAGCGTCACTCAGCAAAACTCCGCGCTGGTTCAGCAGTCTGCCGCAGCGTCGGCGTCGCTGGAAGAGCAGGTGCAGCATCTGACCCATTCCGTTTCCACCTTCCGTCTGGCTACCGAATAGCCTGTCGCGCCTGGCCTGAGAGCATTGCCGTTTCTGGGTCAGGCGCGATATGTTGGCCGGGATGCAAGTTCTTGTGTTCTGTCGGTCGCGCTTACTCTAAGCTGATGGCGTGTATTCACTATCAGGCAGATGCTATGAACGACAAGAAAATGATTTCAATCGACCAGTTTACCGCTGATGAGCGCGTGGCTGTGGACGAAGCGTTCAACGCGCTGATGCAGAAGTTCGTGCAGCGCACCGGCAAACAACCGGATGCTAAAAAAGAGAAAGAGCTGACCACCGAAGCGCGACACACCGTCATGGCTATCAAGCTGGAAAAAGAGAAAGAGAAGGCGCTGGCGGCTAAAAAGCCCGTGCGTAAAAAGAAACCCGCTTCGCTTGCCGCCAGTGAAGTCAGCGACTTCAGCTGGACCGCCTCGGTTAACCGCTACAAAAAACGCTGATTCGTTCAGCCCGTCGCTTCACCCGGATGCGTCACCAGTAATGCCTTAAGCAGCTCGCTGAGCTGTTTTTGCTGCTCGCTATCCAGCCCCTGCAACAGCGCATTTTGCGTCTCGGTATGCACGTGCACCGCCTGCTCAATCGTCTCCACGCCACGTCGGGTTAACCCCACCAGCATACTTCGGCCATCCTGTGGATCGGCCAGCCGTTCAATCATGCCTTCATTAGTCAGACGATTCAGCCGGTTGGTCATGGCACCGGACGTCACCAGCAGCGAGGTATAGAGCTGCGTCGGCGAGAGGCGATAAGGTTTTCCGGCGCGCCGCAGCGTCGCCAGCACGTCAAATTCACCTTCATGAAAGCCAAAGGGTTCCAGCGCGACGGCGCGCGCTTTGGCCAGATGTTTCATCAGCCGCAGCATGCGGCCAAAAATCGCCATGGATGAGGCATCCAGTTCCGGCATGGCCGATCGCCACTGATCGACAACGAAATCGATATGATCCTGCATGTTATTCCCTGTTTATTCTGTGGGTTTGTGTCCGCCGGTGCGCTGCGGCTTTTCATTATAACCTTTATATCTTAACGTTAAGATAGATGGCGCAGTGGTGACGGCTGCGCTGAACCTATCCCTGTTAAGGAACCGATGATGAAAGCTCTGTTGCCCGCTGGCGTAATGTTCGCATTAATTACCTTTCTTGTCGGGCTGAATCTGCGCCCGGTGTTGGCGGCGGTAGGCCCGCTTTTTCCTTTGCTGCAGAGCACCGCCGGGCTGTCGGCCACCCAGTTCAGCCTGCTCACCACGTTACCGGTGGCGATGATGGGGCTGGCAGCGCTGGCTGGACCAACGCTGCTCAGGCACACCGGCGCGTGGCGCGGCATCGCTATCGGGCTGTTTATTCTGGCGCTGGCAGCGGCGCTAAGGGTCTTCAGCCTCAATGCCCTCTGGCTGATCGCCACTGCGCTGCTGGCGGGCGCCGGTATTGGCATGATACAGGCGCTGATCCCGACCATGATTAAACGAGATTACGCCCGTTCAGCGGGCACGCTGATGTCGCTGTTTTCTACCGGCATTATGGCGGGCGCGGCGCTGGCCGCGGCCAGTGCTGCCCCGGCTGCGGAGACAGTGGGCATTCATTTCACTCTCGCAGCGGCGGCGCTGCCAGCGATCATCGCATTGGTCATCTGGCTGACGGGCATCGCACAACAGACCGCCGCGCCGACTGCCGCAGCCGTTGTCCCACGCACCACCCAACGCGCCTGGCTGCTGCTGATCTTTTTCGGTATCGGCACGGCAGCCTATACGCTGGTACTGGCCTGGCTTCCGGCGCTCTATATTGCCGCAGGCTGGAGCGCACGCAGCAGCGGATATCTGCTGGCGGGATTGACACTGACCGAAGTGGCCGCTGGATTTATGGTCTCGCTGGTGGTGCACCGCTTCAGCGATCGGCGACCGCTGTTAATGCTGGTGCTGCTGTTACTGCTGGCTGGGTTGATCTGCCTGATTGGCTGGCCGGGCGAGATGCCGGAGATCTCCACGCTGCTGTTGGGGCTGGGAATTGGCGCGCTGTTTCCGCTTTCACTGACCGTTACCCTGGATCATGCCGCGACGGCAGCGGAAGCGGGCAAGCTGCTCGCCAGGGTGCAGGGCGGCGGCTACCTGATTGCCGCCACCATGCCGGTTATCGCGGGTGTGGTGCGCGATCGTGCTGACTCGCTTAACGTCGCCTGGCTAATCATGAGCGCGGGCGTGATCGTACTGCTGATCATTGCCACGCGTTTCAGGCCGCTGAACGCGAGGCAATAAGGCTTACTTCACCGCGCCCTCGGTAACGCCGCTGATAAATTTGCGCTGGAACACCAGGAAGATAGCCAACAGCGGCAAAATCACGATCATCGCACCCGCCATCAGCACCGGAATATCGATGGTGTTTTTATTCTGGAAAAACATCATGCCGATCGGCAGGGTGCGCAGTTCATCTTTATTAACCAGAATCAGCGGGATCAGGAACTCATTCCACGTCCAGATAAACAGCAGCAGCGCCAGCGTCGACAGCGTTGGCCAGATGGCAGGCACCAGAATGCCCCACAAAATCTTCGCCCGCGATGCGCCGTCCATCACCGAGGCTTCAATCAGCTCTTTGGGGATCTGCTGAAACGCGGTGGCAATCATCAAGGTGGTAAAAGGCAGTGACAGCGCGATCTGCGGCAGAATCAGCGCCAGATAGGTATTCGTCAGCCCCATCCAGCGCAGCTCGTGATAGAGCGGAATAATAAAGGCTTCGCTGGGCAAAACCATACCGAGTGCCAGCAGCGCGGCCAGCAGCTTTTTGCCCGGAATCTTCAGCATGCCGAAGCCAAACCCGGCGAGAATGCCGAGCAGAATGCTGCATATCACCACCGGAAACACCACGATCACCGAGTTCATAAAGTAGGTGTTGAAGTGCCCCTGATGCCACGCGGTGACGTAGTTACTGAAGTTCAGCGAGGAGGGCAGGGTAAATACGCCCTGAAACAGCTCCATCTGCGTTTTGAACGAGGTCATCAGCGCCATCAAAAAGGGCAGGATGGTCATCAGGGCGATCAGCCAAATCATCGCCCGCGGAAAAAGTGGCGTGCCTCGCATCAGTTACGCTCCCGAATGGCAAAGTGAATCAGGCCATTTATCACTAACACAATGATCATGCTGAATACCGCCACGGCGGAAGCGTAACCAAAGTTGTGCAGATCAAAGCCCTGCTTATACATAAAGATGTTGGTCACCATTGTGCTGGTACCCGGTCCGCCCTGGGTCATCACATAGACCAGGTCAAACGCTTTGAGGCTGGCAATCACCGTCATCAGCAGCGCAATGCGGATCTCCGGGCGCAGTGAAGGCAGAGTAATGCGCAAAAACTTCTGTCGACGCGATGAGCCATCCAGCTCGGCCGCTTCCAGCAGCGACGGGTCCATGCGCTGTAACCCGGCCATAAACAGCACCAGACAGAAACCGAAGAAATACCAGGTGGCGACAAAGCCCACCGCCGGCAGCGCCCAGGTAAAATCGCCCAGCCAGGAGAGCGCCAGATGCGGTAAACCGATCGCGCGCAGCAGCTGATCGATCGGCCCAAACGCCGGATTGTAGAGCCAGCGCCAGACCACGCCCAGCACCGCCATCGGCATAATATAAGGCAGGAAAAACAGCACCCGCAGCGTACTGCGTTCGGTTTGATTGCGCGTTTCATACAGAAAGCTGCACAGCGTCAGGCCAACCAGAATCGGGAACAGCGTATAGAACAGCATCAACATGACGTTGTTGCCGAGCGCTATCCAGAACACCGGATCGCTGAACATGCGCATAAAGTTCGCTACGCCGTTGTAGACCGGCAGAGAGGTGCCGTCCCAGTCGGTAAAACTGATGCCCAGCGACGCCAGCAGCGGGAAAAGCAGAAACAGGGCGTAAATCGCCATCGCGGGCAGAACATAAAGAAAGTTGCGCCAGCTGCTCAGATTCAACATGGGGTTCACCTGCAAAATCACCCGCCACCTCAGCGTGGCGGGTCAACATTAATGTTTCAGGGTTTTCAGGTAACGCTGATAGTTATCGTCCAGATTAGTAGCCAGCTGCTGGGGCGTCAGCCGGTCGGCCATCAGCAACTGAACGCCCTGATTAAGTTCCGCCAGCATGGTTGGCGTCGCCCAGTCGGTGTAATGCCCAAGGCCGTCGTATTGATTGAGCGCCAGCCACACCTGATAAGCTTCACCCAGCAGCGGATTATCCGCCGGGATTGTCACGTTTTTACTGGCGGTAGCCGGCAGGAAGCCGACCTGCAGCCAGCGGTTGGCCATGCTGTCGGAGACCATATAGTTAATGAATTTTGCGCCAGCATCGCGCTGTTCCTGGGTTTTTGCCGTGCTGGTGACGGAAAAGGCCAGATCGGTGCCGCCGACGCCCAGCGGATGCGCGACGCCGTCCGCCGCAGGCATGGCAGCAAAGTGGATATCTTTATTCTGCTTAAACTGGCTGAGATACCAGGTGCCGCTGATCAGAAAGGCCGCCTGACCATTCTGGAACAACGTGGCCGCATCGTCTTTGCCAATGCCCTGGTAGCCGGGGAACAGATACCCTTTTTTGTTCCACGCCTGCATCATGCCCGCCGCCTTGATCAGCTTCTCATCTTTGAAGCTGCCGCCGATGTCATAAATCAGGTCATCAAGCTTCTTGCGATCGCCGCTGTCGATCTGCGCCTGCCAGACGCTGCCCAGCACCTGCTGACCCATACTGCCATCGAGCAGGCCCATCATCAGCGGCGCCACGCCCTGATCCTTGAGCTTCGCCATGGCGCTTTCCAGCTCTGACAAGGTTTTCGGCACGGCGATGCCCGCCTTATCCAGCAGCGCTTTGTTGTAATAAAGCCCGACCATTTCGCCGAGGCTGGCGACGCCATACAGTTTGCCGCTGCCGAAATCGAGCTTGTCTGACCAGCGGTTACGCTTCAGGATCGAATCGGGAAAGCGGGTGGTCCAGCCGTACTGTTGCGCATAGCTGTCCAGCGGCTGCAACAGCTTGTCTTTCACCAGCGATCCCATATCGCCGCCGCCCTGATTAACCTGAGCAATCTGCGGGCCGTCGCCGCCAGAGAGCGCCAGCTTGAGCGGAATACGCGTATCGTCGAACGAGTGAACTGAACGCTGGATGGTGATGCCAGGATTCTGGCTGGAAAATTCCTTGATGCCGTCATCGACGGCTTCGGTCTGGCCAGGATAGTTGTAAATATCCCATTCTGACAGGGTCACCGCGCTGGCGGATGTGGCGCAGGCGCCAGCCAACAAGGCGGCGCTAACCAGCTGAGTGAGACGGCGAGCCGTGGTGCGGGTCATTGCAGACGTGCTGAGTACGTTGATCATAGTGCCCTGATTCTCCCAACGAGAAGGCGCATCCTTTCCTCATTACAACCCCGCATCCCGCCGGTTGCCCTGTTCTGTGCTGCATCATCAATACTTACTTTATGTGAAAAAGAAAGTCAAACAGGGCGGCGGGCATTTTCTGGCTTTGCGATCCTGCTCAAAAAGCGTGCCGTCTGATTTTGCTCTGCGGGGAAAAAGCGGCTTAACTGGATGAATTTGCAGCGCTAATGGGAACGCAATCCCTCCGCTTAATAGCGGTTAAGCCGCAGTAAACGCGGCTTAACCATATGAAAAAGTTATTATCGCGCGGGGTACGGTGGTACGGCATGCACGGGCTACGGCAGCAGACGCCGTGCGGGACGGTGTTGATCAGCGGCGGAAGCCATGGGTAATAGCAACTTGCTATGGCAGGTCACACTTTGCGCTATCGATTAATTATTCTTTCTTGAAAACTAAGTCAGCTTTCACTACCGTGAGGATGTTCATATTCTGCTCAAGAGAACCCGCCATGACCCTGGATGATGCAGTAATTCGCCAGGCGCAGCCGCAGGATGAGGCCGCGCTGTATCAAATTTGTCTGCAAACCGCCAATGCCGGTAGCGATGCCACGGCGCTCTATTCCGATGCGCACTATCCCGGTCAACGCTTTGTCATTCCCTACCTGCGTTTTGCACCAGCCTTCGCTTTTGTGCTGGAAAGCCAGGGCGAGGTTGTCGGCTATGTGGTGGCAACGCCTGATACCGAAGCCTTTGAAACGCAGCTCGAACAACAGTGGTGGCCCCAGTGGCAGGCCGCCTGGCACGACCGCACGGCCAAAGCGCCGCTGGATGACAAAATCCTCGCTTATGTTCACCAGCCGGAAAGGGCAGCGACCAGCCTGACCTCACGCTGGCCAGCGCACCTGCATATCAACCTGCTGCCGGTAGCGCAAAAAGGCGGCTGGGGCAGGCGGTTGATTGAAACGGAACTTGCCGCGCTGCGCCGGGCGGGCGTTTCCGGGGTTTATCTTGGCGTTAGCCTGCAAAACGAGCAGGTTTGCGCCTTTTATCAACGGCTTGGCTTCGAGCACGTCGTCCGCAGCAACGCCATTTATATGGCCCAGCAACTCTGATGAGGTAAGTCATGACCAGCCTGCGACTCCAAAAGGTTAAGAAGTCCTATGAACACATTCAGGTGATTGATGGCATCGATCTGACGATCAACAGCGGTGAGTTTGTGGTATTTGTCGGGCCGTCAGGCTGCGGGAAATCGACGCTGCTGCGCATGATTGCCGGTCTGGAGGAGATCAGCGGCGGCAAGCTGCTGATTGATGAGCAGGACATGACGCACAAGCCCGCCACCGAACGCGGCATTGCCATGGTGTTCCAGTCTTACGCGCTCTATCCCAATATGACGGTGCGCGCCAATCTTGCCTATCCGCTGGAGGTGGCAAAACGGCCCAAGGCAGAAGTGACGGCGGCCATTCAGGCGACCGCAGATAAGCTGCATCTCACCGAACTGCTCGATCGCCTGCCGCGCGCGCTTTCCGGCGGTCAGCGTCAGCGCGTGGCCATCGGGCGCGCCATTATCCGCCATCCACGTATCTTTCTGTTCGATGAACCGCTTTCGAATCTCGATGCCGAGCTGCGTTTGCAGATGCGCATTGAGATTGCCCGTCTGCACGCCTCGCTGGGTAACACCATGATTTATGTCACGCACGATCAGCTGGAGGCGATGACGCTGGCGGACCGCATCGTGGTGCTACGTCAGGGACGCATTGAGCAGGTGGGCGCGCCGCTCGATCTCTACCGCGATCCCGATAATCTGTTCGTGGCCGGTTTTATCGGTTCGCCGCGCATTAACTTTTTACAGGCAGAGATCGCCGCGGTGCGGCCAGGCGAAGTTCAGCTGCGGCTGCCGGAACTCAACATTGCCGATGTGGTGCTGCCGATTGCGGCGCCGTGCCAGGAAGGGCAACAGGTTCAGCTAGGCATTCGTCCAGAGCATTTCCTGCCCGCCACGCAGGCGAATTCGTCGCTGCAATTCAGCGCCACCCTGTCGTTTATGGAAAAGCTGGGCCATACCAACTATCTCTATCTGGATATTGGCCGCGAGGCGTTACTGACTATTGAGTGCCGTGAAGAGAGCGCCGCCGAACTGGGCGATAGCGTGAGTTGGGCGATCGATCCCGCCAGTTGCCTGCTGTTTGATCAGCAGGGTCAGCGGTTGCGTTAAACGCATAACAGAAGCGGGGCGGTGGTGAGTCGGCGTCAGGCGTCGGGATCGCCATCCGCTTCGGCTGACAGCACATCCAGCAGTTGATTGACCGCAAAACCGGCCGCACCCAGCGCCCACATGCGGTTGGAGTCGGTGAGGAACTGCAGCGGCGTTACGTGCGGAGAGAGCCTGAGGCGGTACTGCTGAAAACTTTGGGTAATGGCATCGAGCAAAATACGCGACGCCATTTGCGGTTCCATCGCCAGATAAACCACGTCGGGATCAAAGGCCACTGACAGGTTCGCCAGCGAGATGCCAAGGTGTTCCCCGGCGTCGTTGAGGATGGCTAGCGTGTCGCTGTCGGGCTGATTGTCCAGCGCTTGTAAGCTGGTGGCATGCCCGCCGCGTGCGGCGTTGACCCGATCGAGAATCGCCTGCGACGCCGCCACATCCTCCAGCAGCCGTTTAGAGCCGTCGCCTAATAAGCCGTGACCAATTTCGCCCGCCTTGCCGAACCGCCCGCGATAGAGCTGACGTTCCAGCACGATACCGGCGCCAATGCCCTTGCCGTAGGTGGCGATAATCGCAGAGTGCGCGGTGCCGAGCTGACCAAACACCAGCGCCGCCATCGCCATGGCGTTGGCGTCGTTTTCAATAAATACCGGCAGGGAAAAGCGTGCTTCGAGCAGGCGTGCAATCGGCACGTTTTCCCACTCCAGCACACGTGAGCGAATACAGGACCCGTTGGCCGCATCGACCAGCCCGGAGATCGCCAGGCCAATGGCGCCGACGCGTTTGTCCTCAACCGTGCGCAGAAATTTTGCCAGCGCATCGCCGAGCTGGCGTGGCGTCATTGCGCCAGAGGGCATCTGCTGTTCGCCCAGCAGCTTGCCGGTTAAGTCAGTCATGACGATCAGGTTGCGTTCGGCGTTGAGCTGAATGCCAATCACGCTGGCGTAATCGGGATTGAGACCGAGCAGGGTTTTAGGTCGCCCCATTGACACGCGGCGCAGCCCCAGTTCGTGAATGACGCCCTGGGCCAGCAGCCGATTGGCCGCCTGAGAAACAGTGGACATGCTGAGCCCGCTTCTCACCTTGAGGTCGGACTGGCTGACCGGTGAGTTCTCAACGATCAGTCGTAAGATGCGTGCGGTCATGTTCGGCGCCGTCATAATTCTCTTCCGCGACTGAAAAAAGGTTAACCGGCGGTGACGCCAGCGTACTGACGCGCCAGCAGCAGGGCACCGCTGAGGGCATCGCCCTGAGGCGGCACGATTTCAGCCCGTCGCGCTACGGGGAGCCAGGAGAGGATCGGCGCAGCGATGCCGCCCATCAGCGCAATATTGCCGTGGCTGAGCTGCCTGAGTTTGTCGGTGAGCAAGGTGATGTCGTGCGCGGTGTCGCCGATCAGCGTGACGCCAGCAGCATCGTTATCTGTGGCCGCTGCAAACACCCAGGGCGCAAAGCGCGCCCAGTCAGCGGGCGTGGCCTGACGTGTCCACAGCAACAACGTTTCCGGGCAGTGGTTGAATTCGGCCATTAGCTGGCGGGTCAGCGGCGTAGGGGGAACGATAGCCTCATGCGCCAGCAGCGCATAGCGCAGCGCGCGACGGCCAAGCTCGGCACCGGAACCATGATCGGAAAGGGCAAAGCCCCAACCGCCCAACAGCGTAAAGGTTTCGCCGTTCCACGCGGCGCCCTGGCTGCCGGTGCCGACGATCAGCACCGCACCGGGTGCGCCCTGATGCGCGCCCATGCAGGCAATTTCCACATCGGTGCAGCAATGAAAACCGGTCTCTGGCGAACGCCATGCCGCCAGCGCACGCGCCACTGAAGCGACGTTAGCACCGGCAAGACCGGCAACGGTGGTGGTCTGTTCGCGCGCCTGTGCGCCTAATCCGGCAAGGCTAAAGGTCTGATCGATGAGCTCCGTGAGCGCGGCGGTGGCGCCGGAGAAATCGCTGAATACGTTGGCTGAGCCGCGTTGACATTCCGCCAGCAACTCGCCGTGAAAAGTGGTCAGGCGCGCACGACAGTGGGTTCCACCGCCATCAATTCCCAGCAGATAGTGTTGATGCACGCAATTCCTCCAGCGAATCCCTGTGACCAGGCAGTGACAGATGTGCGAAAGATAGGACATAAAAACTTAAATCGCAATAACAAATAAATAGCGGGCCATTTTAAATAATAAAAATGCTTATTTATTATAATGTTGAATATTTAACCATCATTACAGGTCATGGTGCTTATTGACATTACTTTTTCTGCCGTACTAAGTTGGTGTATAGATTATCACCGATGGTCTGTGCCGACCGTCTATGTACGCATCTACTCCAGAGGTTCAAACATGAAAGTGGGCATCATCGGGCTGGGTTTTCGCCTTTCTAACGTGGTAAACGAGTTACGCAACGCCGATCCGGACTTTTCCATCACCGGTTATTACGATCCTGCGCCGGCGGGGCTGCCGAATCTGCAACGCTTTGGTATTTCGGCGGGGCAGGCATTCGACAGCGTCGAGGCACTGCTGAATGCAGGCGGCTACGATCTGCTGCTGGTGGGCTCACCCAACTTTATGCACCTTGAACACATTGGTCAGGGGCTGGCGGCGGGCTATACCGTGTTTACCGAAAAGCCGGTGGTGATCAACGAAGCACAGACGCTGGCGATGGCAGATCTGGTCAAACAGTATGGCGAGCAGCGCATTCTGGTTGGGCTGGTATTGCGCTATTCGCCGCTTTATCACGATCTGCTGGCGGCGCGTGATGCCGGTCAGCTCGGTGAAATCACCTCGATTGAAGCCACCGAGCATATCAAGCCTTATCACGGCGCGTTTTTCCAGCGCGACTGGCGGCGTCTGGAGAAATATGCCGGTCCGTACATTCTGGAAAAATGCTGTCATGATATCGATCTCTATCAGGGGCTACTGCAGGAGCGCCCGCTGCGCGTGGCCAGCTTTGGTGGCCGCAAATCGTTTACGCCCGCGCATGCGCCGCAGGGCGATATCACCGCCAGCGCTGAGGTTTATCATCTCAAGCCCAGCGGTTGGTCAAGCACCGACGCGGTATTCGACAGTGATGCCGACATTGTGGATTACCAGACCGCACTGATCGAATATCAAAACGGCGCCACGCTGTCGTTTCACGCCAACCTTAACGTGCCCGATGAATTCCGCCGGTTTTGCGTGATTGGCACCGACGGCATGGCGGAAGGGGATTTCGTGCGCAACTATTTTCGCGTCCACAATGCGCGCACCAGCGAACGCGAAGTCGATACCACCTACAGCGGCAACGCTTACGATGGCCATTATGGCGCCGATGCACTGATGGCGGAAGAGATTGTTAAGCACATGAAGCAGGGTGTGCCGCTGAAAGTCTCGGTGATTGACGCGCTGGAAGCAGGTTTGACGGCGATTAAAATTGATGAGGCGCGCAAGACAAAATCGGTCATCGATCTTACTGCCAGCTGGCAGGCATTCGATCGCCATTTAGGGCGCTGATACCCGAACACGTTTCGCCCATTTCCGCTTTTCCTGAGCGAACTGAAAAGATTACCGGCCCTTACAGGCCGGTTTTTTTATGCCCGTTACCGTTAGTCGCGCAGCAGCGCCAGTACCCGTTCCGGCGATTGATTCGCCAGTTTAGCCACCGCGGTTTGCCCCTGCTGCAGGATTTGCGTGCGTGCCAGCTGACTGGCTTCCTGCGCATAATCTGCGTCCTGAATACGACTGCGAGCCGATTGCATGTCCATACCGTGCTGGTTTAGCACCGCCTTGTTCGATTCATAGCGGTTGATTTTTGCGCCGTAGATGCCGCGATATTGGCTGACCTTTTCCAGCGCTTTATCCAGCGCATTCATGCTGATGGCAATATCGCCTTCAGAAAGCAGCGTAGTGTTATTCAGGCCCAGCGTTTTGGTATCGCTTGGCGTGGCCGGAATGCTGTCCGATTGCACCGGCTGACCAAAGTCGGCGCTGGTGATCACCTCCATCGGGCGGCTCTGCTTCGGTGGAATGGCGGGCACCATCGTAGGTTCCGGCAGCACTCCCCAGGTCAGGTTGCTGTTAAACGATCCGTTGCCAACCACCACCACAATCAAATCTTCCTGTACGTTATCGATGGCAAGGCGTTCCAGCGAATTACTGGCAATTTTGCCGTTGTTAACGTCGCCGTTGGTGCTGTCTTCATAACGATCGCCATCACCGCTATAGGTAATGTTCATGCCGTTATAGTTCAACGCGCTGCCAGCGCTGGCCCACACCGGGCCGCCGTCAATCAGATCTGTGTCGTTATAGCTCGCGCCAGCTGCGAAGCCGTTAGCGGGCACCAGCAGTTTTGTGGTTGCCGTAGCGTTATCCGTGATGCCTTTACTCACCCATGTGAAATCGGGCTCGCTGCCATTGATCGGCGTACCGGCCAGATGCCTGCCGTCACGGGTGAAAAGCTGCACATCATCATCCTGCGCCAACGAATCGAGGTTGATCACGATATTTGTCGCCCCGGCAGGAATGTAAGCCAGCGGCACTACGCCTGAGGTGAATGAGTAATTCTTACCGGCTTCAGGAAACCGGGTGTTGATCGGCTGAACGTTGCCCAGCAGCACCGGCGGCAAATCGGGCTTACTGGTGGTCAGCGGATACTGCCCAAAAATTTCAGTCTGGTTGGCAATCTGGTTGATACCGGCAAGAATTTGCTGATATTCGCCGTTTATGCTGATGCGGTCGGCGCTGGATAGCGTGCCGTTGGCCGCCTGGATTGACAGGCTTTTTGCCCGGATAAGCAGATCACTCACTGAGCCAAGGCTGCTTTCGGCAGTTTGCGCATAGCTGATGGCATCATTAAGGCCGCGCGCCACCGCGCTGTCCGCGTTGATACTTGCGGTCATGCGGTTGGCAATCGCCTGTCCCGCTGCATCATCCTTTGCATTGTTAATTCGCATCCCTGACGACAACCGTTCAATGGTCTTGCTGAGCACTGAGGTCGTGTTCAAACTATTTTTGTTTGCCACTGCCGCAGCGTCATTATGATTAATCGTCAACATAGTCGCTAAATGCAATTATAAGGGTGATGTTATTTATCGGCCCCGAAAGTGGCGGCTTTAGCGGTTAACCGCACAATCTCGTTGCTAAATTTGCACGTGGATGATGATGGTGGAGGATTTTCAGCAAAAAAGGGTGTGAGGCCTTGTGTGATAAGGCGTGGCGGGCAGGCAAAGATTTGGCTTATGCCGTGCCATAAGACACGGCATCATGCCTTAGCGCGGCAACGATTGCAGCGCATCGGCCACCGGCATCGCGCCTTCGGTGAGCTCAATAATGGTGTGATGCACCTCAGGCCGATCGATCAGTGCCGCCAGCGTCGCCGCAACATCAGCGCGCGGAATAGTGCCATAAGCAATCGCCAGCCCGGCGTGAATCAAGCCATGTGCCGGCTCATCGGTCAGCGTACCAGGACGCACGATGGTCCAGTCCAGCGCGCTGGCCGCCAGATACACATCTGCCTGGCGTTTAACGCGCATATAGTTTTCAAAGCCTTCAGAGGGGGTTTTGCCACGACCTGCATCGGGGAAGGCGGAAACCAACAGGAATCGGCGAACGTGAGCCGATTCGGCGGCGTCGACCGCCAGTGCCAGGCCCGCGCCATCGATCGCATTGGTCAGCTCGATGCCCGCGCCACCGGCACCGGCGGTAAAGATTACCGCGTCATGGCCGGTTAACAGCGCAGCCAGCGCATCGCGGCTCAACGCCTGTATATCGCCCGCTACCGGCGTGGCGCCTGTTTGTTGCAGCGTGTCGGCCTGTTCAGGCTTGCGATGCAGAGCAGAGACCTGATGTCCGTTGTCGGCAAGCTGTCGCGTCAGATGAATGCCCACTTTCCCGGCTGCGCCAATAATGAATACCTTAGCCATGTTCTCTCCGTTGTCATAATGAATGCATAATCCGGCCAGGCAGCTAATGTAGCGCATGACCGGGCCGCCCATTTTACCGCCCCTGCGGTTTTATCCCGGCTGACATCTGCGTTACGTTAGTGCGTTCGCATCCCTCGCCGGTTGTGGCTGCTATGCTTTTCGTGAAAATGTTATTAATCCTGTTGGCTGTGGAGATCGCTATGTCAGAAAAATTGTCTGCCCAGTGCCATTGCGGCGCGGTGGTATTTAAGGTTGCGCTGATCGACGGATTTAATACTATTCGCCGCTGCAACTGTTCTTATTGCCGTATGCGTGGTGCGGTGGTGGTGTCCGCCGCGCTGTCAGGCATTGAGGTCATTAAAGGCGAAGATAAGCTGAGTGAATACCGTTTCAATACCGGTGTCGCTGCCCATTATTTCTGTTCGGTGTGCGGCATTTATACCTTCCACCAGCGTCGCTCAAACCCCGATCAGTATGGCGTCAACGTCGCCTGCATTGCGGGCGTGTCGCCATTTGATTTTACGTCGGTGGAGGTAACGGATGGCGTTAACCATCCGAAAGATGGCAACAGCAGCGGTATCGTCGGGCATCTTACCTACACGCCGGTTTGATCGGCAGCGCAGCATCAGCGAAAAAAAAGCACCGGCTAAACCGGTGCTTGTTGTAGGACGCCATTAATTTCCCGATCGGGCAGGGGAACCGCAGAAGCGCAGAATTAGCATGCCAACCAGCGCAGCCACCACCGAACCGGCAAGTACGCCTATTTTGACCTCATCGACCCGTTCCGGGCTACCGGCAAAGGCGAGGTTGCCGATAAACAGGCTCATGGTAAAGCCAATCCCGCACAGCACCGATACGCCGTAGACCTGCATCCATGAGCTGTTTTCCGGGCGCTTCGCCAGACCCAGGCCAATCGCCAGCGCAGCAAGGCCAAACACGCCAATCTGCTTACCGAAAAATAGTCCCAGCGCCACCCCCATCGGCACCGGCGCGGCCAAAACATCAAAGGTCATACCGGTCAGCGCCACACCAGCGTTGGCAAAGCCAAACAGCGGCAGGATCAGGAAGGTGATCCACGGCGCGATGCTGTGTTCCAGCCGCTCCAGCGGCGCAACGGAATCAGCAGTATTGCCCTGCAGCGGAATAAACAGCGCCAGCAAAATGCCCGCCACGGTGGCGTGCACGCCCGACTTCAACATGAAGAACCACAGCAGGCCGCCCACCAGCAGATAAGGCAACAACCGGGTTACGCCTGCGCGGTTCAGCCCCAGCAGCAGCGCCAGCATCGCGGTTACGCCAGCCAGCATCCACAGTGAGATATCGTTGGTATAGAACAGGGCAATAATCGCTACTGCACCCATATCGTCGAGAATCGCCAGCGCGGAAAGAAAAATCTTCAGCGAAGCGGGCACGCGACTGCCTAACAGCGCCAGCACGCCGAGCGCAAAGGCGATATCGGTGGCCGCCGGAATCGCCCACCCTTGCAAGGTGGCGCTGTTATCGGCGTTGAACCAGACATAGATCAGCGCCGGCACCGCCATACCGCCCATGGCCGCAAAGCCGGGCAGAGCGCGTTGACTCCAGCTCGACAGGGCACCGGCGATCAGCTCACGCTTGATCTCCAGCCCGACCAGCAGGAAAAACACCGCCATCAGGCCGTCATTGATCCAGTGCTCAACCGATAAACCACCGATATAGGCGTGCAGAAAGCCTTCATAACTTTCACGCAGCGCGGTGTTGGCAATGATGATTGCTGCCGCCGATGCCAGAATCAGCACGATGCCGCCTGCGGCTGGTGAGCTGATAAAGGCGCAAAATATGCTGCCTGCACCGTTTGGGGTTTGAGAGTTGTTTTCTGACATATTATTTCCTGGAAAACAGGCGACAGTCTGTGAATATGATCGATCCACGGGTTAAAATATGACGGCTTAAACTCGCACAAACTGCGCTGATTAATACAATGAATTAGATAGCGTTTATTCTAACATGTTGCTAATTGTAAATTGGGAGGCGAGCGTAAAGTCAGGTAAAGCTAAAGGCAGGGACATTTTTGCAGCCTGCGCATCACAAGAGTAGGTTTTTTGAGAAAGTCGTACAGGTTCTTCCGTACCACCTGCTTTCTGCCCGAAGCCTCAATACGTCACAGTGCGGTCAGCAACGACGTATCAACACAGGGGATAGCTATGCGCGATAACGGGTTACAATGAGATGGGTTTTGACGGTTTGGCTTATATTGGGCAATTAAAAATCAATTTATATTTTCGCTCTCTTCATTCACGACAGGATGTAACTTATGCCCGCTATTCCTCTTCCCTTTATCACCGCACTACTTCTGCTGATTATTGTGGTCAAGGGGGTTAAAAAAAGCCGCTTTTCTGTAGGAACGAGCACGTTTATGTGCGCCTGCATCATCATGATGTTGTTGGCCGGTTTGCGGTGGAGCAGCCAGTTTAATCTGATCGCTTACCTTCAGCCTGTTTTGGCCAGTATGATTCCTGCCGTTGCCTGGTGCTGTTTTACTGTTCATCATAAACCCTCACACCGGCTATTTATTCCACTACTCTTTGCTGCTCCGCTTGTGACGGCTGTGCTAATGGCATATCCGCTGGTCTGGTTTAGCGTTGATGGTTTCATCACGCTGCTATTTGCGGGCCACGGAATGGCACTCTTGTGGCCTGTTATTAAATCATCCGGCATCGCCTTAACTAGTTGCCAAAAACAGGTGGAAAGCAACATCAAGGCTGCTGCCATTGTTGGCGCAGGGTTATGCTTTTCTTCTGTAACAGACCTGTTCATTGCCATTGATTTTGCTTACTTCGCTGGTCATCATGCTGCGGCAATCGTCGCAGCAGGTCATACTGTTTTGCTAATTGCACTGGCATTCGCAATAACAGATGTCACGCAAAAAGAGCAGACGAAAAGCGACAGGCTCCTGACTGAGGTTGAACCTGAATATGTTGAATCTGTATATAGTGAGGCTGAGCAGCTGGAGGACAAAACGATTTGCCAGCAAATCGCCCAGCTGCTTGCAGAAAAACCGCTGTATACCGATCCTGATTTAACGCTGTCATCTCTCGCCCGAAAATTATTGATTCCAGGCAGAAAAATATCACGTGCTATCAATCGCATTGAAGGAAAAAACTTCTCACAAATGATCAATAGCTACCGCATCGCGAAGGCGAAACATCTATTATTAAACTCATCGCTCACGGTAACTGAAATTATGCTGGAGTCAGGTTTTCGCACTAAATCGAATTTTAATCGTGAATTTCTTCGAGTGAGTAAAATGAATCCTGGCGAATTCCGTAAAAGAGGAGATTTCACCAGCGTTGGAAATATTTCTACTCATTCAGCTCTCGATTTAAAAAATGAATAATGTGATATTGAATAGCGCCGTGAAGTTTACTTCTGATATAAGGTTTTCCATCGTCACAAATAATGCCATCACCCGGAGAGGCGTCGTCAATAATACGCCTGGCATCAGGTTTACACCGTTGCATAAAGCTAAAGTGGGTCGCATTGGGCAGAATGTGTAGAGTAGATTCGTTTCCTGGTAAAAGATTTGCCAGTCTCACTGATTCCGCCTCTGCTGGCAGGTCGGCAATATTTGTGCCTGCGGCGATTACTAACACCGGTATGGAAAGATGCGCCAGGCTTGTTTCTGTGAATCCACGCGTTAAGCCTGCATCCAGAGTGATTACCGCCCTGATGCGTTTATCCTGCAGTGAAGATGAAAATTGACGATCGGCTTCAGGCAGATTCAAGCCCAATGTCGGAATTAATCCGCATATCGTTTGGGAGAACGGCTCTTCACAATCATGGCGTAATTGGACAGGTGATAGTTTTGCTCCGGCCAGCGCCATCACGGTCCAGCCACCTAATGAATGGCCAATAGCAGCAATACGCTTATCGTTAACGCTGCCGATCAGTGCTGAATGCCCCAAAGCATAATCTATTGTACGCGTCACATCTTTAGGCCTTAACCATAATTTGGCGGCTTCTGTTGGCGATCTGTCCGCTGTAGTCGTTCCTGGATGATCCGGTGCAGCCACGATATAGCCTTTAGCGGCTAAAGCAGCAGCCAACCAACTCAGGTTTTTCCAGCTCCCGCCATAACCGTGAGAAAGGACGATCAACGGGTGATGCTTACCTGTAGGCGTTGCATTCATGATGACATTGATTCCATAAAAAACGCGGTTTTCTCCTGCGGGCGTAACAGGCGCTTTGGCTAAGGTTGGATACCAAAAGGTAAGGTGAAGAGGTCGCTCATCAGCTGTGATGAGCAATGTCTGGCGAAACCCCGTAGCAGCCTGAGACGAAGAAAATGCGGCCCAAAGCAGAATGAAAATGAACATTTTTTTGAACATGTCAGCACCTGTTAATTGATAAAAAACATCTATATCAAGGTGCTAATGCTAATGGCGACCTGAAACAGGATTCAGGTCGTAGAAATGATGCTGGCAAATTGCTTAAAGGGATAAGTGCATACGATGGCACTGTCGTTTCTTACGCTGTTTACATTAATACAGTGATTAACTACGGATTCACCCAGCGTGCGGCGGCCAGTTCGCCCGCATCGTTATAAGGCAGCAGGGCGCGCTGATTGTTGCCGCGCTGCAGTTGATACCAGTCGAGCAGATTAACCTGCACGATAATGACGCCGAAACGCGCTTTACCCGCGCGGTTATCAGCAGACTCTGCCGGTTGATCGGTGCTGATATCACGCGCCTCGTCCGGCGGGCCGCCGGTATAGGTGGATTGCGTATGTGCAGGCAGCGAATGCCAGACGCGGCTGGCCAGCTCGCTGTCGGCATCATAGCGCTGCGCGTTGCCCTGCAGGCGCAGCTGTAGCCGCGATTGCTGGCCGTATCCCAATACCGTGACGCGCGGATTGACAGCGAGTTCCTGCCATTTTGCGCTGCGAATATCGGTATGAAACTCCAGTTGCCGCGTCGCCTGTGTGGCCCGGCGCAGCACCAGCGTTCGGGCCTGCGCCTGGCCATCGGCGTCAACCGAACTGAGGCTTAAATAGCGAAACGGATTGTCAGGCTGGCTCACGGCCTCTGCCAGCGTCTGCCAGGCCGAGAGGTCAATATCCTGAATGGGGGTCATTGCATTGCTTCCTGTAGCCGTTGCTGAAGGCACCTGGCCGATGTTTTCACACCCGCCATTGTCATTACGGTTTACTGACCGAGCAAAAATTATAGTCCGCTCAACCACCTTCAGCTGACAAATTAGCCGCGCCGGGTTTTTACCGGCGGGTTCATCTCCCACATTTCGCCCAGAATAAAATCCCAGGACACCGGCGCGATTTTCATCAGCCCGTTGCAGGGTGCAAAGGTCATCTCGCTAAACCAGAGATCATTATTAAAGTCGAGGAACAGGTCGATGCGGCAATAGTCGATGTTCTCCGCTAACCGCTCAGCGATGTTCAGCATGGTTCTTATCTGCGTCGGCCTGGCGATAGCGCCTGGCGTGTTGCTGTAGCCCATCGTCAGCGGTAGCAGCTGCCAGTTCTCATCATAAACATTCACATACTCTTTGCCGTTGGCATCGGTAAAGTCCGCTTCGATAATTTTTGCCCGCGATGAAAAGCAATGAATACGATAAAGCTCGGGCGCAAGCACGGTTGCTGAGCGGCTTAAGGTCTCAATAAAGGTTTCACAGATAATCAACGGCGAAATATCGCGATAGTGCGTCTCCCGGCTGGCGTAATACATGTTTTTGGCCAGCGAGAATTTCATTTTGGCCCTGGCCTGCTGCCAGTCGAACGTCGTTTTATCTTCGCAGACGATCGCGCTGCCGCAGTCGTGATTGCATTTCAGCACAAACTTATCGGGCAGGTTAGCCAGATTAATCTCCTCGGGCTGCTGATAGATACCAAAAACCGGCACCAGATAAGCGGCGCCTATTTTCTTACTGACATATTCCCGTACCGCCCACTTGTCGGCCAGGCGGGTATATAACGGGTTTTTATCGTAGATCATGCGGTAATTGATTTTATCGTTCAGCGAGCAGGGCGAAATAATATTCAGGCTGCGTTTGAATTTGGCCTGGAATTTATTCAGCCGATAGCGTCGGTCGCTGATAAACCATGAGCGGGCAATTTTAAACCGGTACTCAAGGGCTTTAAGACTGTTTTTGAGCATATGCATGGTTGCCTCTGGTCTTATCATTCGTCAGAGAACGCTCGCTACCGCAGGCAGGGCAATAAATCGGCGGCGTCAGCAATCATGAACTGATACGCCGCCAGCCAGCAGCCGAGATGGAGTGCGACAACCGCCAGTAAGATAAGGTGATGTTTTTTCATCAGCGATCTTCCTGTGGTCTCGCGGCCTTAAAAGCTATAGGTCAGCGCCAGCATGCTGGTCAGACCGCCACGACGGGAAACGATTGGGCTGTTTTTGGCGTGATCCCCCAGCCAGGCGTAATCGGCGGTCACGCTGGTGCCCCAGCCTGAAGGAAACTGATGGCTCCAGGTCAGGCTGGTGTCGGTACTGTAAAAGCCGCCCGGTGCGTCATAACGTGCGTAGCCGCTGCGCTGACTCTGCTCAGCGCTGACGCCATAAAAGGTGTTCATGTAACGCGCATCGCCAAACAGGCCGGCCATCTGAAGCGCCACGGTATCGGTTGCGGTTTGCCACGGAATCAGGGTAACGGAAGGGCGATACTGCACACCCTGACCGTCGGTGAGCGGCAGCGTGGCTTTGCCTTCCAGCACCAGCCACGGCGTCACCGACCAGCCAACCGCAATCGCGGTATTGGCCACCGATTTAATCTTGCCCATGCCCTTTAATTTGTCGGAGCCGTCCCGCCACTGCGAATCTTTCTCATCACGTCCGAGGCCGTAACCCAGCGTGTGCTCAAGATAGAGCCCGTTATCCGCCTGCAGGTCATAGCCGATGCCTTTTTGTGAATCGACAAAAAACGCGCCGTCACGTGCCTGAAACACCGGCGCCATTGACCAGTGCTGCTTATCAGCACCGCTGTAGCGCGGCGAGTTAACCCCGGCAATGCCGACCGTCACGTTATTCGCCGGTGGCGCGTCGTCAGCACAGGCGGCGCCGGTGGCCGACAGCAGACCCAGTGCCAGAGCGTGGCGTGTAAGTGAGTAGGTTTTCATTATTTCCCCTGATAAATGCGCAATGCGTTGCCTGAAATTAGCGGCGAGTATGCAGAGGTGATGTCAATAAACGACCAGGGAATGATGGAGAAACGGTCAAGGTGAGATGATTTTCTGTAAAAAAAATCGGTGGCCGACATAACGCGCATTTTTGGCACCGGCAGGCGTGGCGCGGGGTGAGAATAAATTTGCCTGACTTGACCGTTCCTTGATGAAACATACAGGGAATCTGGACACAACCTGGATTGAATGGCCGTACTCAACTCAGGAACATGGCCATGACAGAGAATCTTAATCATTACGGCAGGCAGGCATTTGACCATCTCAGCCAGCACGGCCGACTCAAACCCGCCTGCTTTGCTATTTTACTGGTGCTGATGGCGTTGGTACTGGCGGGCTGCCACAACGACGAAAACAAGAAGGCGGCACCGCCGCGGCCGGTGCGCGTCATGCAGGCGCCGGTGCTCGCCGCCGGCACGCTGCTTACCCGCACCGGTGAGGTTCGTGCCCATGAAGAACTGCCGCTGGCGTTTCGGCTGGATGGCCGGTTGCTGAGTCGGCAAGTGGACGTTGGCGATCGGGTAAAGGCAGGCGAGCTGTTGGCGTCACTGGAACGTGATACCGGACAGAATCAGCTCAGCAGTGCGCTGGCCGATCTCAACAGCGCCCGTGCCGCCGAGCACGTTGCCGCGCTGACGCTGCACCGTATGCAGCAACTGATGCCAGCGGGTGCCATTTCGCGCAGTCAGCTCGACAGCGCGCGCGGTGACTGGCAGTCGGCGGTAGCGCGTCGGCAGAGCAGTGAATCCGCCTGGCGAAACGCGCGCGATAACCTGAACTGGACGCAGCTGCAGGCGCCGCAGGATGGCGTGATTACCGCCGTCAGCGCCTCACCCGGTCAGGTGCTGGGGGCCGGATCGACCGTGGTCACGCTGGCGGCCAGCGACAGCCGCGATGCGGTGTTTGACGTCGCCGATCCGCATCTCATCGCGCAAAATGCCGCCACGCCGTTTACCGTTTCCTTATTAAGCGATCCTGAGGTGCACGCCACCGCCCGCCTGCGCGATATCAGCCCGCAGGCCGATCCGCAAACCCGTACCTGGCACGTCCGCCTGACGCTGATCGATCCACCCGCGGCACTGGCGCTGGGCGCTAACGTACAGATCGCTCAGGCGCAAAGCGGGCCGGGCGTGATGACGCTGCCCGCCGCTGCGCTGACGCGCATCGAGGGCAAACCGGCGGTGTTTGTCGTCGATCGTCAGCGTCTGCGTTTGCAGATCCGGCCCGTTACTCTCGCCAGCTACAGCGCCACCGATGTGGCGATCGCCTCCGGCATCCAGCCTGGCGACACCATTGTTATCGCCGGGGTCAGCAAGCTGCGTGATCAGGAGCGCGTGACGCTCGCGGAGGGCGAAGAATGAGCCAGCCACTGAAATCGTCATTTAACCTGTCAGCATGGGCGCTGGCGCATCAGCAGCTGGTGGTGTTTTTTATGCTGTTGATCATGGCCGCCGGGGTGTTGAGCTATGAGCAGCTGCCGCGCAACGAAGATCCGCCGTTTACCATCAAAACCGCCGTGGTCAGCGCCAGCTGGCCGGGCGCCAATGTGCATGACACCACCCAGCTGGTGACCGATACGCTGGAGAAAAAACTGCAGGAAGTGCCCTATCTCGATTATGTCGAAAGTCAGACGCACGCCGGCAAAGTGGTAATTTTTGTCTATCTGCGCGATGACACGCCGCCCGCGCAGGTGCAGGGCATCTGGTATCAGGTGCGGAAAAAAATGCAGGATATCGCCCCGTCGCTGCCGGAAGGCGTACAGGGACCGCAGGTTGACGACGAGTTTGACGACACCTACGGCACGATTTATGGCTTCACCGCCGAAGGCTTTACGCCGCGCGAGCTGCGCGATCGGGTAGAAGCCGTGCGGCGCGATCTGATGACGGTGCCCGACATCGGCAAAATCACGCTGACAGGCGTGCAGGAAGAGCAAATTGTCATCGCCTTTTCGCCGAGTCGGCTGGCGGGCATGGGGCTCGATCTGGAGCAGGTAAAAGCGGCCATCAAGGCGCAAAACGCGGTGGTGCCTGCGGGCACGCTCCGCACCGACCGTGAAAAACTGTCGCTGCGCGTTAGCGGCGCGCTCACCACCGTCGACAGCCTGCGCGCGGTGACGCTGCACATTGGCGATCGCTTTATTCCACTCAGCGAACTGGCGACCATCAGCCGTGAAACCGCCGAGCCGCCAGCCGCCACCTTTCGCGTTAACGGACAGCCCGCCATTGGCCTTGCGGTATCGATGGCGCCCACCGGCAATATGCTGAACTTTGGTGAGGCGATCACCGCCCGCCTGCAAACGATTCAGAACCGTCTGCCGCACGGCATCGAGATGACGCGTGTCGCCGATCAATCCGCGGTAGTGAAGGAGGCGGTCAGCGGTTTTACCCGCGTGCTGGGCGAAGCGGTGATCATCGTGCTGGCGGTGTCTTTTGTGTCGCTGGGTATGCGCGCTGGCCTGGTGGTGGCAGCGGCGATCCCGCTGGTGCTGGCGATGACCTTCGCCTGCATGATGCTGGCGGGGATTGGTTTACAGCGTATTTCGCTGGGCGCGCTGATTATCGCGCTCGGGCTGCTGGTAGACGATGCGATGATTACCGTGGAGGCGATGGTGGCGCGGCTGGAGGCGGGCGATACCCGCTGGCGTGCGGCCACGCGGGCGTTTGAAACCACGGCATTTCCAATGCTGACCGGCACGCTGGTGATGATCGCCGGTTTTATTCCGGTGGGATTTGCCCAGTCGAGCGCCGGGGAATACTGCTATTCACTGTTTGCCGTGGTACTGATTTCGCTGCTCTGCTCGTGGGTAGTGGCGATACTGTTTTCGCCACTGACCGGCACCTGGCTGCTGTCCGCCAAAATTACCGCCAGTCACAGCGGCCCTGGCAGACTAGCGCGTGGCTATCAGCGGCTGCTGCGGCTGGCGCTGGCGCACCGGTTGCTGACCATTATCACGGCGTTGATCCTGCTGGCGCTGGCGATGTTCAGCACCCGGTTTTTGCAGGGGGAATTTTTCCCCTCGTCGGATCGCCCGGAACTGCTGGTCAGCCTGACGTTACCGGCCAACGCCTCGCAGGCGGCAACGGCGCAGCAAACTCAGCGTTTTGAGGCGTTGCTGAAAGGCAATCACGACGTCGATCGCTTCTCCAGCTATATCGGCTCCGGCGCCATTCGCTTTTATTTGCCGATGGATGTGCTGCTGGATAACGAAAACACCGCGCAGATCGTGGTGGTGGCAAAAGATCTGGCCGCGCGCGATCGCCTGCGGCAACAGCTTTCTCAGGCGCTTGATGCCCACTTCAGCGATATCACCACGCGTGTGTCGCCGCTGGAACTGGGGCCGCCGGTGGGCTGGCCGGTAAGGTATCGCGTCAGCGGGCCTGATTATAAAACCGTTGAGCAGCTGGCACGTCGCGTGGCGGATACCCTCGGCAGCAATCCGCTGACCCGCGAGGTCAATCTCACCGCCGGTGAACCTGAGCGCGTCATCGTGCTGAAGGTGAACCAGACGGCAGCGCGGGCGGCGGGCGTCTCCTCACAAAGCCTGGCGGATGCGTTGAATACCCTTTGGTCAGGCAGTCTGGTCACCACGCTGCGCGACAACAACCGGCTGGTGGATGTGATGCTGCGCGCCAACGATAGCGAAAGGCAGAACCTGAATACGCTCTCCGCGATGATGCTCACCACCGCCAGTGGCAGCAAAATTCCCCTCAGCCAGGTGGCAACACCAGAGTGGACGCTGGACGATCCGGTGATCTGGCGCCATCAGCGGCTGCCATTTATTACTGTGCAAACCGATCTGGCGCCTGGCCTGAAGGCAGAAGCGGTGTCAGAGGGGCTGGCACCGGCGATTGACGCGCTGCGCGCGCAGCTGCCGCCAGGATACCAGATCACCGAAGGCGGTGCGGTGGCGGAATCTGACAAGGGCAACGGTTCGGTGTTTGCCGTGTTGCCGGTGACCCTGCTGATCATGCTGGTGCTGCTGATGATCCAGCTACGACGCTTCTCGCGCATGCTGCTGGCGCTACTGATGGCCCCGTTTGGGCTGATCGGCATCGTGCTGGCGATGCTGCCGACCGCCACACCGATGGGTTTTGTCGCGCTGCTCGGCGTCATTGCACTGGCGGGCATGATCATTCGTAACGCGGTGATTCTGATCAGTGAAGTGGACAGCAATACCGCGGCGGGTATGGCGCGGGAAGAGGCGATTACGCTGGCTACGCACCATCGCGCCCGGCCTATTGTGCTGACCGCCTGCGCCGCTATCCTCGGCATGATCCCGATTTCGCATCAGGTATTTTGGGGACCGATGGCCTTTGTGATTATTGGCGGACTGCTGGTGGCCACGCTGGTGACCTTAACGGTGCTGCCTGCGGCATTGAGCCTGGTGATGCAGGCGGCGGAACGCTGGGAAAAACGCCGTGCTGCCGCAGCCAAAGAAGGAGAATAAAGATGAATCGACAAACGCAAATCGTTAAGGCGTTGCAGACATGGATCGAGGCCAACCTGCATCACACGTTGAGCGTGAGCGATGTGGCGGAAAAATCGGGCTATTCGATCTGGCACGTTCAGCGGCTGTTTCGCCAGGTAACGCACAAAGGCGTGGGCGAATATATCCGCGAGCGCAGGCTGATCAACGCAGCCACCGCGCTGCTGACCAGCAACGCCAGCGTGCTCAGCGTGGCGTTACAGTACGGCTATGAAAGCCAGCACGCGTTTACCCGCAGCTTTCGTAACTACTTCAGCCAGCCACCGGGCAGCTGGCGGAAAAGCGGCTGCTGCACCGCCACGCCGCTGTTCAGCGTTATCGAACCCTCTAGCGGCTGATGGCGCGGCAGGTCAGCGCCATGCTCTATGGCTACGCCGATACCCTTATTATCAATCCTTCGGCGGAGAAATATCGCGAGGCGGCCAGTGATATCCGGGCCTTTATTCGGCTGGTGGTGTCATGAAGCGCTGTTCCGATACAGCCTCTGCCTAAGGCAATAAAAAAAGGCAAACAGACGACTGGCCTGTTTGCCCTGATGAGTGCGGATGATTGCCGACTCACTGCACGGCATTGGCCCTCTGCTTCATGGCATAAAACAGCACCACCACAAAACAGATCATCGGCAGCGCGTAAGAGATAGCGGTGTTGTAATGATCGGCAATTGCACCCATCAAATAGGGCATGATTGCGCCGCCCACAATCGCCATGATCATCACCGAACTGGCACGTTTAGTCTGCTTGCCCATGTTCTTCACGCCCATGGCAAAAATGGTCGGGAACATGATCGACATGAAAAAGAAGATCGCTACCAGTGCAATCACCGAGACGTTATCAATCCCAGCCACCACCACGCCACACAGTACAATATTGATCAGCGCATAGGCCACCAGCAGCGTCGCCGGGCGCACAAAGCCCATCAGCCAGGTGCTGAAGAAGCGGCCCACCATAAAGCTGATCATGCCCACGGAAAGCAGGTACGACGCATTCTGGTTCGACAGCGTGTGCCAGTGCTCGGTGGTGTAGTTAATAAAAAAGGCACCGACGCCAACCTGCGCCGCCACGTAAAAGAACTGGGCGATCACGCCACCGGTAAAGTGACCATGCTGCCATAAACCTTTCTCGATGCCGCGCTCTGCGTCGGTGCTTTGCTCACGGATATCCGGCAGGCGAGTACGGCTAAACAGAAAGGCGATCAGCAGCACTAACACCGCAATCGCAACGTAGGTGGTTTTCACCGATGACAGGCCGTCAGCCGCGCTGCTTTGCGTGGCGGAGAAAAACAGCGAGCCGCCAATCACCGGACCAATAAACTGGCCTAAGCCGTTAAACGACTGCGAGAGATTCAGACGACGTTCAGCACCCGCCGGATCGCCCAGCACGGTAGCAAACGGGTTCGCGGCGGTTTCGAGACAGCCCAGACCGAGCGCAATCACAAACAGCGCGAACAGAAACAGGGCAAAACTGCCTGCCGACGCGGCGGGAACGAAAAGCAGCGCGCCCAGCGCATACAGGCATAAACCCACCAGAATGCCAGCTTTATAGCCGAAGCGATCCATAAAAAAACCGGCGGGCAACGCAACGATGAAATAGGCACCAAAGTAGGCCGCCTGCAGCAGCCCTGACTGCGCTTTGTTGACGTGCAACACATCCTGAAAATGCTTATTCAACACATCCAGCAGCCCGTAGGATAAGCCCCACAGGAAAAACAGCGTGGTGACCAAAATAAACGCCAGTCGGAAACTGGACGTCGTATTGCGTTCCGCATGAGCGGAAGCAGCAGCTTTGTTGGCAAACATAGTGTATTCCTCAGTATCTGGTCGTGCCTGTAGGGTAGGGTCAGCTCGAAGGGCTGGTTTTTTTATGTCAGATAACGTGAAAAATGGTCGGCCGCGCTCACGCGAGGCGTGCTACTTCTGCTCTGTCAGGGAAAAAATGCGCGTCATGGCGACCCACTTTTCACCGGCGGGGGTCCACGGCGTGGGGCGCTGATAGCGCCACATCAGCGCTTCCCATTCGCACACTTTTGGGTCTGCCAGACTGCGGCGTGCAAACTCTTCGTTGTCAAAATCCTCCGTGGTTTCCATCACCATCATTAGCCGGGTGCCCAGCCGATAAATTTCCATCTCTGCGATGCCGTAAAGCCGCAGATGCCCGGTAATCTCTGGCCAGATCTCCCGGTGATAACGCTCATAGTCGGCGATAAGCTGTGGGTCATCGACCAGATCCAGCGCCCGGCAATAGCGCCGCGTCATGTCAGTGCCCGATCGAGATGCAGATAGCCGCCGTCAACGCTCAGCCACTGACCGGTGGTGTGCGAGGCGCGCGACGAGAGCAGGAACACCACGGTATTGGCGATCTCCTGCGGCGTGGTCATGCGCTGCCCGAGCGGAATATGGGCGGTGATTTTTTGCAGTTTTTCCTCGGGGCGATCGAAGCTTTTGATCCAGCGTTCATACAACGGTGTCATCACTTCTGCCGGAATTACCGCGTTCACGCGGATGCCGTCGTTCAGTAGCGCTGCCGCCCACTCGCGGGTCAGCGCCAGCACGCCACCTTTCGCCGAGGCATACCCGCTGGTATTGCCCTGGCCGGTTAAGGCGGTTTTTGAACTGATATTGACGATGGCGCCGCGGCTGGCACGCAGGGCGTCAAGGCTCAGGTGCGCCATCAGATAATAGTGAATCAGGTTCTGCTCCAGCGATCGCACAAAGGCTTCCCGACCCGCCTCCAGCCCTACGTTGTCATTGGCTCCGGCGTTGTTCACCAGACCGTCGATAGCGCCATAACGGGCCAGCGTGCTCTCTACGGCGGTTTTACAGCTGTCTTCATCGCGCAGTTCGGTCAGCACAAAGCTGGCCTGCGGCGACAGCTGTTGCAGCCTGTTCATCAGCTCCCTGGCCGGTTCCGTGTTGCTGATGATCACCGGGATGGCACCTTCTTCCGCCAGCGTCAGCGAAATGGCCTCGCCGATCCCGGAACCGCCGCCGGTGACTAACACCACTTTATTTTGCAGATGCAGGTTCATTGTTTGTTTCCTGTAGTCGGTAGAGGGTGCTGGCATTGCCGCCATAAATAGCCGCCTGCTCATCGGCACTGAGCGCGGCCGTGGCCCGTTGGCAGAGATCCCAGGGATTGCCGTCATCTTCTGCCAGCAAACAGACCGGCCAGTCAGAGCCAAACAGCAGTCGTTCGCTACCGAAAATCTCCAACGCGGCGTCAAACCAGGGCAGCAGATCGGTGGCTGACATGCCTGCCGGGCGCGGCTCGGTCAACAACCCGGAGATCTTGCAGCTGACATGCGTTAACGCTTTCAGCGGCGCAACCTGCTGCTTCCAGTGAGCAACGCCGCGATGCAGATCGGGCTTGCCGAAGTGATCGAGCACCAGAAAATGGCGATCATGGCGCTGCGCAAACCGCACGGCGTCACTGAGATGGCGGTGCGTCACCAGCATTTCATACACGTACTCCTGCTGCTGGAGATGCCGCATGCCCGCGTTGATCGCCGCATCGGCCAGCCACGCGCCGGGGGAGGGCTCGTCCTGCACCAGATGGCGAAAACCGCGCAGCAGCGGATGGGCTAACTTCTCGAGATCATGCTGCAAATCGGCAGAAGAGAGATCGACCCAGCCGGTTACCGCGCGCACGATATCGGTGCTCTCGGCCACCTCCAGCAGCCACTGCGTCTCTGCCAGTGAACAACGCGCCTGGACCAGGATACTGTGCTGAATACCCTGACGCTGCAGCACCGGCCGCAGCGTTTCCGGCAGAAAATCCTGTTTCAACACCGCCATGTCATCATTGATCCAGCGATAATCGGCCGCGGTATAGCGCCAGAAATGCTGGTGGCTGTCGATTCGCATTATCGGCATTCTCCTCAGCGGCTCAGGCGTGATGCCGGTATTGGTCAATCGATGCCTGATGCATCTCAATGGAGAACCCCGGCGCCTGCGGCGGCATGTAGGCCGCGCCGCGAATATCGCAGGGATTAACGAAATGTTCGTGCAGATGATCGACGTATTCGATGACGCGGCCTTCGTGAGTCGCGGCGATGCAGAGATAATCGATCATCGACAGATGCTGCACGTATTCGCACAGCCCAACGCCACCGGCGTGCGGGCAGACCGGCAGGTTGTACTTCGCTGCCATCAGCATTACCGCCAGTACTTCGTTGATACCACCCATGCGGCAGGCATCGATCTGCACCACGTCGATCGCTTCGCGCATGATGAACTGCTTGAACATGATGCGGTTCTGGCACATTTCGCCGGTGGCCACCTTCACCGGTGCCACGCCCTGACGAATTTTTCGATGGCCTTCGATATCATCCGGGCTGGTGGGCTCTTCAATAAACCAGGGGTTGGCAAAGGCGAGGGCATTGACCCACGGAATGGCTTCATTGGTTTCCCACACCTGATTGGCATCGATCATCAGCTTGCGATCCGGCCCGATGACCTCGCGGGCGATGCGCACACGACGAATATCATCTTCCAGATCCCGGCCCACTTTCAGCTTCAAATAATCGAAACCAGCGTCGACCGCTTCCTGACATAACCGACGCAGTTTGTCATCGGGATAGCCCAGCCAGCCCGCGGAGGTGGTGTAGCACGGATAGCCTTCTGCCAGCAGTTTCTCGGTGCGCTGCGCTTTGTTGTCAGCGCGCTGCTGCAACAGCGCCAGCGCTTCCTGTGGCGTGATGCAATCGGTGATGTAACGAAAGTCGATGCAGCGCACCAGCTCCTCCGGCGTCATCTCCGCCACCAGCTGCCACAGCGGTTTACCTGCGGCTTTACTCCACAAATCCCACACGGCGTTGACCACCGCCCCGGTGGCAAGATGGATGGCACCTTTGTCCGGGCCAATCCAGCGCAGCTGGCTATCACTCGTAAAATCGCGCCAAAATTTTCCCATATTGGCGGTGATGCCCGCTAGATCGCGCCCCACAATCAGATGCTCCAGCGCACCGATGGCGGCACAGCAGATTTCATTGCCGCGCCCGATGGTGAAAGTCAGGCCGTGGCCGCTCAGCGCCGGATCGTCAGTTTCCAAAATCACATAGGCAGCGGAATAGTCGGGATCGGGGTTCATCGCATCCGAGCCATCCATGGTCAGTGAGGTCGGGAAGCGCACATCTTCAACACGTAAAGCCGTAATGGTTGTCATCGCAAATTTCCTTTAACGCGTGCTGCGTTATGCCTGCACCGTCTGCTGACGCTGCTCGCCCAGACCTTCAATTCCCAGGTGCATCACCTGACCCGCTTTGAGGTAAACCGGCGGTTTTTGTCCTAATCCAACGCCCGGCGGTGTGCCGGTGGAGATGATGTCGCCGGGTTGCAGGCTCATAAAACGGCTGAGGTAGCTGATGATTTCCGGTACGCGAAAAATCATGGTGCGTGTATTGCCGTTCTGATAACGCTTGCCGTCCACTTCCAGCCACAGATCCAGCTGATGGGGATCGGGGATCTCGTCTGCGGTGACCAGCCACGGGCCGGTGGGGCCAAAGGTGTCACAGCCTTTGCCTTTATCCCAGGTGCCGCCGCGTTCAATCTGGAACTCGCGCTCAGAGACATCGTTGATCACGCAATAGCCCGCCACGTGCGACATCGCATCGGCTTCGCTGATGTAGCGGCCGCCGGTGCCGATCACCACGCCAAGTTCTACTTCCCAGTCGGTCTTCACCGAGTCGCGCGGGATTTCGACATCATCGTTTGGCCCGACGATGGCGCTGGTCCATTTACTGAAGATGATCGGTTCTTTCGGGATCTCCGCGCCGGTCTCTTCAGCGTGATCGGCATAATTCAGGCCGATACAGATAAATTTCCCCACGTTGCCGACGCAGGCACCCAGGCGCGATGCATCGCCGACCAGCGGCAGGCTTTCGGGATCGAGCTTGCGCAGGGCATCCAGCGCAGCGGGCTGCAACGCGTCGCCTGCCACATCAGTAATATGGTCGCTGAGGTCACGTATGTTGCCCTGGCTGTCCAGCAGACCCGGACGTTCTGCACCTGCGCTGCCGTAACGTAATAATTTCATGTGTTATTTTCCTTCCAGGAAAGTCAGCGTGATGACGCCGCGGAGGATTAATTACTCCAGCCGCCGTCGATAATTTGCACCGTGCCGGTAGTGTATGAGCTGGCATCAGAAGCGAGATAGAGCGCCAGCTGAGCGATCTCTTCGGTTTTGCCAATGCGGCCAATCGGCTGCCGGGCCACAAAGGCGTCGTACACTTCAGCTTCGCTGCGGCCTTCGGCCTGCGCCTGTGCGGCGATACGCTGACGCAGCGAGGGTGATTCCACGGTGCCCGGACAAATCGCGTTGCAGCGAATGCCGCGGGTCACATAGTCCGCCGCCACAGAGCGGGTCAGGCCGATCACCGCCGCCTTGGATGCGCTGTAAGCAAAGCGGTTTGGCACGCCTTTGATACTCGAGGCGACCGAGGACATGTTGATCACCGAGCCGCGGTTACGCGCCAGCATGGCGGGCAGAAACGCGCGGATCATGCGGAACATTGCCGTGACGTTGAGATCCAGTGCGAACTGCCATTCCTGCTCGCTGCAGGTCAGAATGTCGCCGCTGTGTACCACCCCCGCGCAGTTAAACAGCACGTCGAGCGGGCCGCTTTCTGCGGCGAGGGCGGCAATGGCCTGCGCATCCGTGACGTCGAGCAGACGCGGCGTAATGCCGGGAATTCCCTCCAGCGCGCTGATGTTAATGTCGGTCGCAATCACCTCTGCGCCTTCGCGGGCAAACAGCGTCGCGGTGTTAAAACCGATGCCCTGTCCGGCGGCGGTGATCAACACTTTTTTCCCTGCCAGGTTCATAGCAATTCCCCATGACGTGCCGTGTTATAGGTCTAATGGTCAGGCCATTAAAGGCGAAAAAAAGGCGTTTAAACAGGGGCTTTTTGATAAGATGTTCAGCAAGCTGCTGCTTAAAACGCATTTCGGTTAACCAACTTTTTACATGCATAAAACAAATCAGCAATATTTTTGTCGCGAAAATGCTGGCTGAATCACTTAAAAAGAATTGAACTCAGGTGTCCGATGCCGATAAAAAAATTAGAAAACCCAAGGATTTACAGGCAGATAGCTGACCAGCTTAAACAGCTGATTGATAACAACGAATTTCCGCCGGGCAGTCGCCTGCCTGCCGAGCGTGAGCTGGCCAGTCAGTTGCAGGTGAGTCGCGCTTCGGTGCGTGAGGCACTGATCGCGCTGGAGGTGATTGGGCTGGTGGATGTGCGCGTCGGCAACGGTGTGATCGTGCGTCAGCAGCCGGGCGCGCCTTCTCAGGAGCCGGTCATGTCGCAGGCGGGTCGCAATCAGTGGACCGATGTTGATGATGAGTTGAATATTGAACTCGATTTCACCGCTGAGCTGCCGCCGTTTTCCCTGCTACAAACCCGCCGGTTAATTGAACCTGAAACGGCGGCGCTGGCGGCAAGAAACGCCAGCGATGAAGAACTGGCGGCGATCAGGCAGGCCTATGAACAAAACTGCCGCGATAATCGCCAGGGTTCAGCCACCCATCCGGGCGATCGTTTATTCCACATTCGCATTGCGCAGGCCAGCGGCAATCCCGCTTACGCGTTCATTATCGCTCATCTGCTGGGCCATCGTTACGGCACCATGTTCCGCAGCCTGCAACAGCATTACACCCCGCAGGATATGCCGCACCGTTCAGAGAGTGAACACCTTGAGATTCTGACCGCGCTGGAGGCACGCGACAGCCGTGCTGCCAAAAAGGCGATGAAGGAACATCTGGATGCGGTAATCAACATCTTCGGTCAGGGATAATATTATCTTGCCGCAAGCGGGACGTGACGGTTCCAGGCGGTTTATTTTGCCAGTTCGCCAACGTTGTTTGCTCGATCGGCGATTTTAGCAGGATTTCCTGGATGAACGTGGCTCTACAATCACGCCATCATCTCTGCGGGCGGAAAACCTCTCCGCCCGCCAGTCCGATCTTATCTGTGCCGTTCTTTTGCCGCGCTGCAGTAGTCAGTTCGGCTGACAAATCTCCAGAATAGCCAGCAGATAGATGCGCACCATATCGAGAAACTCGCTGATTTCAACGCGCTCATCCGGCATGGTGTTGTACTTACCGCCTGGGCCGCAAACCACGCCCGCCATGCCCGCATGTTGATAAAGGTGTGCCGCATCGGTACCAAAAAAAGCGGGCGGCGTGATGACGCCAGTGGGCTGCTCCGTGCCGCGTACGCTTTTCCAGGCGCGATTGACCGCTTTGACGATGGGCGAATCAGGGGAAACTTCGAACGGCAGCATGGTGGGCTTATCCCGTATGCCGTCATCGAAAAGCGCCGCCTTCAGTCCGGGATGGCGTTGGCACAGTTTGTCGAGCAGTGTTTGTAGATCGGCCAGCACGCCCTCAACCGTTTGCCCTGGCGCAAAGCGCGCTGAGCCTTTTAGCCTGGCAAAATCTGCGACCTGTGGCGGCCGCCACTCTTCCAGCTCGCGTCCTAACGCACCGTGAACGGTGCCAATGTGACCACGATTAATTTTACGATGCGCCTCAGTTTTTGCGCCGCTAAAGGTCATGGTATTGATCTGGGGAATCAGCTCCACCGCTGCGCCGATAGCATCCACGGCCTCTTCGCGTTTCGACAGGTGGCGCGTATCGCCGGTCAGCTCAATGGTAAACATCAACGAACCGGCATGCATGGTGAGCGCCTGCAAATCCGTGGGTTCGGCATTGATAAAGTAGTCAGCGCGCACGCCTTGCTCTATGGCAGCCAGCGTGCCAATGCCGCCCTGCAACTCGCCAACCACATAGGTCAGAATGACATCGCCTTTGAGTGTGACTCCGGCATCGATCAGCGTTTTTAACGCGCAAAAATAGGCGGCGTCACCGGCTTTCATGTTCGACACGCCAATGCCATAGATGAAACGGTCGTCAATTTTTCCCTGCCACGGATCCACCGTCCAGCCTTCGGTCACCGGATTAGTATCCAGATGCCCATTGAACAGCAGGCTGTTGCCGCCGCCGCTGCCAGCAAGGCGGCCAATGGCGTTGAGTCTGTCGCCGGGTACCTGTTGTAGCTCGGTCTCAAGCCCCAGCTGCGTCATCTGCGCCGCCATGTATTTCGCCAGTTCGCGCTCGCCATCGGTCGCGCTGTAACTTTTGTGCTGGACCATTTTTGCCAGAAACGAGAGGCAAAATTCGCGATCAATATGATGGATTAACTGTTCAGGATTCATGCGTTTCTCATTAAGCCGCAGAGCTGGCTACGTCAGGAGTATGCACCGCTGCAAGCAGTGCGCGGGTGTAAGCGTGTTGTGCCAGCGTGGACATCTCTGCGCCGGGCAGCACTTCGACCATATCGCCGCGGTACATCACCGCCACGCGATGGGCAATCTGCCGAACCAGGTTCAGATCGTGGGTAATGAACAGGTAGGCGGTGCCATAACGGCGGCGCAGTTCCAGCAGCAGTTCGATGATGGTGGCCTGCACCGAGACATCCAGCGCGGCAGTAATTTCATCGCAGATCACCACGTCGGGCGGATGAGCAAACGCGCGGGCAATCGCCACACGCTGTTTTTGCCCGCCTGACAAGGCATGCGGATAACGCTGGGCAAACTCTGGCGGCAGACGGACTTCGGTGAGCAGACGTGCCACCGCCTGCGCCAGCGTTTCACCTGCTGGCAGGCCATACAATCGAAGCGGGCGGGCAATGATCTCGCCAACGGTCATGCGCGGATTGAGCGAGGCGTCGGGATGCTGAAAAATCATCTGCACGCGACGACGATACGCTTTATCCATCTGCGCACGTCCGTATAGCGTCTGGCCGCAAAAATCGATGTTGCCGCTGAACGGCACCAGCCCGGAAAGCGCTTTGCCTAATGACGATTTGCCTGAGCCCGATTCCCCCACCACGCCGACAATTTCGCCCTGATGTAACGTCAGGGAAACGCCATTTGCGGCACGGGTGGTATTGGCTTCACGCCTGAACAGGCGATCAAGCAGTCCCGCTTTGCCATAGTCGATGGTAATGTCATTAAGCGACAACAGCGGCTGGCTGCCCGCGGCATCCGGCACCAGCCGATGCTGCGGATCGGGCACCGCGTTAATCAATCGGCGCGTGTAGCTGTGTTGCGGTTGGCTGAACAGACTACGGGTCTCTGCCTGCTCGACAATACGGCCCTGTTCCAGCACGCAGACCCGGTTGGCTACCCGGGAAACCAGCGCCAGATCGTGAGAGATATAGAGCGACGCCACGCCGGTCTCTTCGCGCAGTCGCTCATAGAGATCGAGGATTTGCGCCGCACTGATCACGTCCAGCGCCGTGGTCGGCTCATCAAATATCAGGCAGTCGGGCTGGCAGGCAAAGGCGGTGGCAATCAGGATGCGCTGCTTTTCACCGCCGGAAACCTGATGTGGATAGCGCCGCATCATGCGTGCCGGCTGTTTGAGATCGACATCATGCAGCAGCGATTCGCCCAGCTCCTGGGCTTCCCGCGCCGATAAGCCGCGATGACGTCGCAGCACTTCTGTCACCTGCTCACCCAGAGTTAACGTCGGATTCAGCGATGCACTGGGATCCTGAAAAATCATTCCCAACTTTGCGCCGCGTAGCGTCATTAACGTCGCGGCCGATGCGCTGCGCAGGCTGTGGCCATTGAGGCGGATATCGCCCTGACGTT
Source organism: Duffyella sp. Ts4 (assembly GCF_051851875.1). NCBI lineage: Bacteria > Pseudomonadati > Pseudomonadota > Gammaproteobacteria > Enterobacterales > Erwiniaceae > Duffyella > Duffyella sp. Ts4. Next base: position 251,351 of record NZ_JBLYPN010000003.1, read on the forward strand.
CGTGCGCATTGCCCGCCAGCCAGCGCATGATCGCCCAGCCTAAGGTCGTTTTACCGGACCCCGATTCACCGACCAGGCCCAGCACATCGCCTGGCATAATCTGCATATTGATATCGCGTAGCACCGGCAGAAACCGATCGCGGGATAACGCGAAGTCAAGGCTGTAATTTTCTACGGCTAATACCGGCGCAGAATCAGTCATCAGTGACTCCCTGGATTAAGTACGTCACGCAGCCCGTCGCCGAGCAGGTTAAAGCCGATAGCCACCAGCGCAATCGCCAGGCCTGGAATCATCATCATCCACGGCGCGTTAAAGAAGTAGGCTCGCGCCTCCGAGACCATCAGGCCCCATTCCGGCTCGGGCGGCTGTGCGCCTAAACCGAGAAAGCTCAGCGTGGCGAAAAGCATGATGGCAAAGGCGACGCGAATGGTGGCCTCGACGATAATCGGCGCCAGTATGTTGGGCAGCATTTCCCGCAGAATGATGTAGTGGGCCGCTTCGCCCCGCGCGATGGCCGCGCTGATGTAATCCTGCTGGCGGGCGGCCAGCGCCACGCTGCGGGAGATGCGGACCATGCCCGGCACAAACGCGATAGTGATCGCCAGCACCGCATTGAGGCTGCTTTGCCCGAGCGTACTGACAATCAGCAGCGCAAACAGCAGGCTGGGAATTGCCATTACCGCATCCATGGTGCGCATCATAAACTCGTCCAGCTTGCCGCCCAGATAGGCGCTGGCCGTGCCAAGCACCGAGCCGATGATCATCGCCAGCGCCGTCGCCAGCAGCGACAGTAAAATGGTTGAGCGGGCGCCGACCATGACCCGACTAAAGATGTCGCGGCCCATTTGGTCGGTGCCAAACCAGTGCAATTCACCGGGCGGCTTATAACGACTGAGAATAGAGATCGATTCAGGATCAAAAGGGGCAATGTGCGCTCCGCCAATCACCATCAGCAGCGCCAGCGATAAAATCAGCACGCCAGCGGCACCCTGCGGTGAAGTGAGCAAACGTTTGAACAGGTCAGGCATAGGAAATCCGCTTATCGAGAACAACGTAGGCCAGATCGGCAAGGAAATTGACCACCGAATAGGTGGCAGCCAGAATCATCACGCCCGCCTGAATAGTGGGCAGATCGCGCGCCTGCACGGCGACAATCAGTTCACGGCCAATACCGGGAATCGCAAAGATCTCCTCCACCACCACAATGCCACCGAGCAGATAACCGACATCCAGCGCGACGATGGTGATGGTCGGCAACAGACCGTTGCGCAGCGCATGGCGCCAGAGAATACGCCGCCGAGATAACCCTTTGAGCCAGGCGGCGCGCACATAATCGGTTTGCAGCACGTCAACCATTTCCGAGCGCACCATACGGGAGACGTGCGCGACCAGAATCAGCGCGACGGTGATCGAGGGCAAAATCAGGTGCTGCACGCCGCTGACGACATTTTCACTTAGCGGCACGTAGCCGGTGGCGGGCAAAATCTGCCAGACATCGGCAAACAGCAGCAACACCAGCGTGGCGGTAACAAACTCGGGAAAAGAGATGCCGATATAGGAGATGACGCTCACCAGCACATCGGCGGTCTTGCCGCGACGAACCGCGGCCCAGATACCGAGCGGTATCGCAATCACCAGCATCAGCAGCAGCGCGCAGGCCGCCAGCAGCAGCGAACGCGACAGGGCGGTAAACAGCGTGGGCCCAACCGCCAGCCCATTGCGCATCGAGACACCAAAATTGCCCTGCAGCGCCTGCGTCAGCCAGTGCCAGTATTGCAGCCAGGCGGGCGCATTCAGACCCAACCGCTCCCGCACTGCGTTCAGCGCTTCCGGCGTGGCGTTCTGTCCCAGCAGCGTCACGGCAGCATCTGCGGGTAGCAGTTGGGTAATGCCAAACACCAGCAGCGATACGATCAGCAGCGTATAAATCATCAACAGCAGTCGTTTGAGCAGATAGCTTGCGGTCATGTTCGCTCCTTACGCCGTGCGCACCGGCGCGTTAGCGGTGAGCCAGCTGTGATCGAGGCGGAATACCGCACCGCGCGGATGCAGGTGGTAGCCGCTAACGTAATCACGGCTGGCCGCGAGCAGGTCGAAAAACACAGGAATCAGCGAGGGAACCTCATCATGCATCAGCCGCTGCGCGGTGCCGTAAAGCGCGGCGCGCTGGGCGTCATCTTTTGTCTGCCGTGCGGCGCTGACCGCGCGATCAAATTCAGCGTTATTCCAGCGCGTTTCGTTCCAGGCGGCGGTTGAGGTATAAAGCAGCGAAAAAACCGCATCCTGGGTCGGCTGCATGTTGTAAAAGCCGACGTAGAAGTTGCCTTTTTTCCACACCTGATCGAGATAGGTGCTGTGTGCCATGGTCTGCACGTTGATACGAAAGCCACCCGGTTTGGCCATCTCACGCAGGGCAATGCCAAGCTGGGTGCGCGTGGCCGGTTTATCGGAGGCGATCAGCGTAATATCCAGACCATTTGGATAGCCAGCGGCTGCCAGCAACCCTTTGGCTTTGCCGTAATCCACCGCTTTTTTAGTCAGGTCAGCGAAGTAGGGGTAGGCGGCGTTAATCGGCGTATCGTTGCCCGGCGAGCCAAAGCCATCCGCAACAAAATCCACCGATGCCTGACGATCCACACACAGCGCCAGCGCCTGGCGCACGCGCGGATCGTTAAAGGGCTTCTGATCGCAGCCCATGTTGACGTTAAGAAATTGACCCGAGGCTACCCGCAGCGGCAGCACGCCAGAGGAGGCGGAGAGCCGGGCAAATTCGCTCGACTGCGCGCTGAGCATCAGATCGCTGTCCCCTGAAATCAGCGCCGAACTCTCTGCCAGGCCGTCGGGGTAGACCACCACTTCCACGCCATCAAGATAGGGGCGCGTCGGATCGTAATAATGCGGATTGCGTTTCACCACGATTTTGCGCTCCGGATCGTAGGAGACCAGCTGAAATGGCCCGGCACCGAACGCCGCTTTGGTTAGCGAAGTATATTGACCCTGCGCGATGGCGGCGGGGATCACTTTAGCCGCCGGATAGGCCAGCATCACTGGCAGATCAGCGTAGGGCGAAGCCGTTTCAATCAACAGGATGGTCGCATCTTTGGCGCTGACCCTGGCAATCGGGCCGATATTGTGCAGCGCCGGTGAGGCATTTTTCGGATCGAGCAGCGCCTGCAGGCTGGCCACCACATCGACAGCGGTCAGCGGCGAACCATCGCTGAATTTCAGGTTGGGTCGCAGCGTGAAGGTCCACTGCGTCAGGTCTTCGCTGGCCTGCCAGGAGAGGGCCAGATCCGCTTCGGCTTTCATCTCCTGCGTCAGGCGGGTCAACCCGCTGTAAAGCAGTTCCGCCATCAGGTATTCCGGATTGACGCGCGCCTGATGCGGATTGAGCATGCTCACCGCCTGATCGACGCTAACGCGTAATACACCGCCCCGACGCGGCGAACCGCCGGGCGTGGCGCTGGCGGCTTGGGCGGCAGATGCTGGCAGCGACCAGGGCAACGTTGCCGCCCCGGTAAGTACGGCAGAACTGGCGATAAACTGACGGCGGTTAAGGCCTTTCATTGCGCGCATGTTCTCTTCCTCATTGGTGAGTTAATGACCCTGGGTTGGCTGAAAATCATCGGCGAGATACGCCAGAATGGACTGCGAAAGGGCAACAAGATCCGCCATCGTGGTGTATTCATCGGCGGCGTGCGTGCGGTTATCCGGGCGGGTTAGCCCACCCAGTAATATTTCCTGAATGCCGGCCTGCTGAACCCAGCCCATATCGGAGCTGGTGGACGATCCCCAGGGCGTAAACTCATCGGGCCTGAAGCCAAATCCCTGCGTCAGCGCGGCCTGCCAGCGTGGCCAGTGCGGTCCGCCGGGATCGGCGACCGGAGCCAGATGCCCAATCATCTGTTGCGTCACATCCAGCGCGCGGCTGTCGCGCATTGCACGGTCGATGCAATCAGTCAGCTCCTTCCACACATCGTCAAAGGCTTCTTCCAGGGCGTAACGGCGGTTGATCAACAGTTCAAAACGTTCCGGAATGGTTGAGCCTTTGCTACCGCCATGCGCCGCTGCCAGCGTCAGCAGAGAATTCAGCGGTTTACCGTTATAGTGCGGCGGGGCGGGCATGGCTGAGATGCGCTGTTCGACCTGCGCTTTCAAATCAGCCAGCGCGTTCATTAACGGCAGGGCCACTTCGATAGCGTTGATGCCGTGTCCGGGATCGCCGGAGTGCGCCGAACGACCGGTGATAATCACTTTACAATCGATGCTGCCAAAACAGCCTGACCAGATACGTGGCACCGCGCCGCCGTTGAAGCTAAGAAGATGGCCGTTGAACAGGTGCTGTTCCGCCAGATAGCGAATACCGGGATACAGGCCGCCTTCTTCATCAGTGCAGAGCAGAAAAACCGGGTTAAAGCGCAGAGGCAAACCGCAGGCCTGTGCCGCACGCACCGCCGCCAGCGCCGCGGCAATGGTGCCTTTCATATCTGCTGCGCCACGCCCAAAAAGTTTGTCTTCTGCCTGCGTCAGCGCCAGCGGAGGAAAATGCCAGCCGTCACCCGCTGGCACGGTATCGGTATGGAAATAGAGATTACAGTTTTCAGCCGCCCCAACGTTCAGCGAAGCCAGCAGATTAACGCGTTCTCCCTGCGCGCTGTTATCGGGCGATCGCCACAAGGTTTCCGGCACGGAAACACGCTGAAGCGTGAAGCTCAAAGGTGCCAAAAGTCCGGCCATCAACTCGCAGAAATCGCCATAACCGGCACCCGGTGGAAAGCAGGTGTCCACGGCCAGCATGCGTTGTAATTCTTCTTTGATCTGCTCGCCGTCGCAGGCTATCAGCTCTAATGCCTTGTTTAATCTTCTATTTGTGGTCATAGCGCTTTCGCTTCTTGTATTTCTATATAGTTTATAGATAATGCAATTCAGTAACCGTGGTCAATCGGTAATCGAAAACATGCAAAAAAAATATGACGCAGGCGATGTTCCTCAATTTGGCAGACTTCGCGACAGCGAAGGTGCCCCGCTTTATGAAGTGGTTAAGCGCTATATCAGCGAGTCGATTTTGCAGGGCGAGCTGACCGCAGGCATGATCCTGCCCAGCGAAAACAGTCTGGCAGCGCGATTTGGCGTCTCGGTGGGCACGGTGCGTAAGGCGCTGGCGGCGCTCACCACCGAGGGAATGTTAATGCGGCGGCGTAAAACCGGCACCGTGGTGACCGGCTGGGCGCCGCTGCATAATCTCAGCCACTTTTTTCAATATTTCCGTCTGCATGACAAGACGGGCGGGCTGCTGTTGTCGGAAACGCGGGTGCTGGATTATCAGCTGGGCGAGGCCAGCGACACGGAAGCTCGCCAGTTGCATATTGCGGCGGGTGACGCGGTGGTGCGGTTGAAGCGGTTACGCCGGGTCAAAGGGATCGCGGCAATGCATGAAACCTTGATCCTGCCTACGGCGCGGCTGGCTGATTTCCCACAGGCGGAGCAGTTGCCGCCGCTGCTGTATCGCTATTTATTCGAACGCTACGACATCCGTATTGCTGCGGTACGCGAGCAAATTACCGCGACGCTGGCCAACGAAGAAGATGCCGCGTTGCTCGAACTGAACCTGCCGCACGCCATTATGGTGATTGATGAAGTGTCGTTTGATCAAAGCGCAGTGCCGGTAATTCTGGCGCATCATCGCTTCAGTACGGAGCATTTTATGTATGTGAATGAGGTGAGATAAAAGAGGTTATCCACCCGCCTCATCATAAACCGTGCTGTGCCTAAATCAGCAGCCATTATGCGCAAAAAGCAGGCATGCCCTGCGAAATCTGGGTAATGAGATCGCTTTGGTTTTCGGCCTTATGGCGACACAGGCGGCGATGTGGGCATTAATCAGGCAAACACACAGCTCAGGCTAACTTAGCGCGTCATCAGGATCGGAATCAGACTTTATCAATGTTATCCTTATTGATTGTGTTAGATATCAATGCGTTTTTGATTTTAGTTTTGAGGTTTTTGTATGAGTGAAATTCTGAGCAGCCTGAACAATCTTCGCACCCTGCGTGCCCATTCTCGTGACTACGCGCTGGATGTGCTGGAAGAGATGCTGCAGAAGTTAGAGGTGGTGGTCACTGAGCGCCGTGAAGAAACTGAAGCCCAGGAGGCTGAAGCGCGTGATAAGGCTGAAAAGCTGGCGATGTACCGCGAACTGCTTCAGGAAGATGGTATCAATCCGGCAGATCTGCTGAGCGGCAAGGAAAAGCGTGGCAGCGACATGAAGAAAAAGCGTGCGCCGCGTCCGGCTAAATACCAGTACACCGATGCCAGTGGCGAAGTAAAGCAGTGGACCGGGCAGGGACGCACACCTTCAGCGATCAGGATTGCGCTTGAGAATGGCAAAAGCCTGAGCGATTTCATGCTGTAAGCAACGGCAGGCAGCGTTGTCGGCCTGCATTTTAACGGCGCGTACAACGCTTCTCGCAGAGTGCTGCTGTCGGCACCTGCTGCATCTGCGCGTGGAATGAAAAGGCAATGAGCCAACCCTCATTTCGGCTCTTTCTGCGGTTCCCGTGCCTGTTAGCGGATGAAAAATCCTCATCCGCCTCCTGCGTAATGAACCGGTAAAACCCCGACAGGGCTAGTGTTGATGTTCCATGCACAGATGCTGTTGGCTACGGCGCTATTGCCTGGCCATTTTCATCCAGCAAGGCGGTGAGCAGCGCGGTGCCATCCTCTGCTACCCGAAAAGATCCGTAACGCGCCCGATCGAAGCGTTTGCCTTGACCTTCCTGAAAGAACCAGGCATTGGTGCCAACGGTCAGCGTCCCGGCATTAATGTGATATTTCATCCGCAGCTGATTGGATTTCAGTGGCGCACCCTGGTCAAACTGCGCCTGCGTGACCCGACGCTGCGCATCAATATCCACAATCAGGGTGCCGCTGGTGGGTGCCGGTATGAATCGGCTCTCCTGATGCCGCTGATAAAATGCCAGCTGTAACGGTTGAGTGATCGCATAATTGAGCGCCATATAATCACCCTGCATTAGCGAGCGCGGATCGACCGGAGCAAGGTCTAAAATCACCACTGCGCCCTGTTTCAACAGCCGCTCCTTTTGCCAGATGCTGATATTCACCGCCACCAACGCCAGGACAATCACCCCTAACGCCAGCCATTTTCTCAGGTTACTGGTTTTCATAAACACTCCCGCTACGCGTCGGTAACGCCTTTTTGGTCGCAAAGGCCACCGCCAGCAACACGCCCCCTCCGATCAACAGCAGCACTGACTTATGCAGTAAATTCACCCCAAGAAAGTAATACCAGCAAGAGACGTAGAGCAGCAGAAGACAAAACGCTATCCCGAGAATGCCCCGGCTGCCCTGAAAACGCGCCATCATCAGTAATGTCAGTCCCAGCCCAATACCCGGCGCATAGATTGCCGCGCCGCCGCATAATATCGCTGCCAGCAGCGGCAAAGGCGTTTTTTGTGTGAAGAACAGGTAGAGCGCGCTCAACGTTAAACCGGCCGCGATGCCCATGCCTGTGCCCGATTGCAGGCTAAAAAACGGCGATGTGCTCCAGAAGATATCTGCGATCCATCCAGCATTGATGGCAGTGAAACTGACAATGACCAGGCCCGCGGCAATGCCGTAGATTATCGGCAGCACAGCATCCGCCATCGGCGTTGCCTGTAATCTGAGTTGCTCTCTGACCATCCATAACAAAAACGCCACCAGACCAGCCACCAGCGCTGAGAAGAGAGCATATCCGGTTACCGGCGATAAGTGCCGACTGGTGAGATCGTTCGCCAACAGCACGGCCAAAAACGTCATCGCGGTGATCGCCATAAACCGGTAAGTACGATCGGGCATCACAATGGCCATCACCATCAGTACCGGTAACGTGCAGAGCGCCACCACCAGAAATGAGGATTCCCAGCTGGGGTCAACAAACAGATAGAGACCGACACAGAGCCCGCCGGTGGCGGCAATTGCCCATGCCAGCCCGACGTGATTTTTGCCTGCGCCTGCTGCGCGCAGCAGCACGCTGGCCAGCGCAGCGAAAATCAGCGAAGGCACGATAAAGACCACGGCATTCGGCTCATCAAGCAAGCCCGTCATGTAGAGAATCAGCGCCAGCAGCAGCAAAACGATGAGCGCTGAAACCCAACTGCCGAGGCCGAGTGCAAGCCGCAGATACCAGGGCAGTTCCGAGGTGTGATCGTGCAGCTGAAGTTCCTGCACCTGTGGGTAGCTCAGCAAATCATGCTGGCGTAATGCGGTTATCAAGCCGTTGAGTTCGGAGGAGGGGACATCAACCGGATCGCGTTCATACAGCGTGCGGCGCCAGTGCAGCAGCAGGGCACCGTTTGCCGTCAGCCAAAAGGCCATTAGCAGGCCACAGAGCATCACTGCTTCCACAGACTCCCATGAGTTGCTGAAAAAATCCGTGATCAGGACGCAGCCGGTGACCGCCAGGCTGACGGTTCCCAGCGTTAGCATGCCGAGATCCGGGAAGCGATAACGGTAGAGGTAATAGCCCACCAGCAAGGTAATAAGCCAGAGGCCGGTGATCAGTGAAGTGTAAAATCTCTCGTTCCACTCAGAAAAATTCCCCATCACAATGGAAGCGATATTCCCGGCGGCGATCATGGTGAGCAGCAGCAACAGAAAGCCGGCCATGATGTAGCTGAACCAACGGCTTGCCAGCCAGCTTTGAGGATCGGCAGCGAGCGCCCGCTGCGCCAGCGTTTCCCGCAACACCAGGCACAGCGTCAGCACCAGCAAATACGCGTACATCGCGGTTTCGGGCAACCAGCCGAAGTGATTAAACATCAGGCTGTCCATGAACGTAGCAGACAACGTGACGTAGTAGAGGTGAAAGGCCAGATTGGCCACCAGCCAGCTGCAAAACCACAGGCTGTCCTGCCGCGCGATCAGCGCCAGCGGCACAAGAATATAAAGCCAGGCTCTGAACAGCTCCCAGCTGTTGGCACCGGTCTGATAGATCTGCCCATATAACGCAAACAGCGCGCCAAAGCTTAATCCCGCCGCCAGCAGCGCGCTGCGTGCCAGGCCCTGATACCAGCGCCACCATACGATCGCCGCCAGCGCAACAATCAATAACTCTGCCAGCGCGAACTTAGCCATTTTCGGCATCTGCGCCCAGTTCCAGGCGATGAAAAACAGGGCGCCGGCAACCAGCGAGAGTAAACCCAGCAGCGCCAGCAACGGGACAAGAAAAGCGCGCCACTGCGAGGCATTGGGCCGCACGCCCAAAAAGCGGTAAACCTGCTGGCCGTGGTCAGGCGTCAGGCTGCCCGCTTTTATCAGCCGCGCGGTCTGGCGCGCCAGGTACGCCGCCGCCCGTGTCGGCATCCAGCTGACATCGCCGGGTATCGTATTGTTCATGAGGTCCCTGTTTTTATGGATGTTCCGTTAATAATGCCTGCTGATACCCCACGAAGCCGCAACATCCACGCCGTATCAGGATTCGCATTGAGGCAATAAACAGGTTTCGCCGGAAATATCTGGCAATCACAGCTTTCATACCAGTAAGGCACGATGGGCGCAATCAGCACGGTGGCCAATAATACAAGGTCAATGAATGTGTGAGCAGTGCAGCAAAATCTATTGCGGATATGACTGACGTAATAGTTGAACGTTCGACAAGGGTATTTGAAGGGTTAAGAGAAAAGAAAGTAAGCGAAAGGCGAAACACATAGCATCATTTGGTGCGGTGGTTACGTCTGGACATATCGCAGCCGGGCAGTTGCTTAATCACAGCGACAATTCTTTAACTGATGTACAGTATCAGCAATATCAGCAGGATAGTTACTGGCGTAATCACCCGACCGCCACCTTTTCATGCGTGTGCCACTCGCCGCTAATGTCCTGGAGCTTTACCTGCAACGTGCATCAATTATCCGTTGATACATGTAGCCACCTGACTAAGCCCGCAGCGGCATCATCGATAGCATAAAGCCGTTGCGGCAAGCACTCTCAGCTCGCCTGCCACTCCGCAACCAGCGTACGGATAAGCGCGGCGGCAGGCATTTCGCGGGCCAGCGTGGCACCCTGTCCGGCCCACTGCGCACCAAAGCCGTGGGCACCTTTTGCTGATGCGGCGGCGGCAATGGCTTTACCCAGCGCGTAAGTCAACGGATAAGGTGGAATGCTGTCGCGCGTGAAGACCTGAGCAAAATGGCAAAAATCATTATTAATGCATCTGGCGGGACGGCCAGAGATCGCCGTGGTCATGACCGTACTGGCAGCCTGTTTGCTTTTCAGCGCCTGGCGATACGCGTCGTTCGCCGCGGATTCCGGGCACAGTATAAATGCCGTACCCATCTGCACGGCGTCGGCGCCCAGCCTTAACATGGCGTCGATGCCCGCTCCGTCCATGATGCCGCCCGCACCGATCACCGGCAGGCGCGAAGCTTTTTTCACGGCCTGCACAAGCGTAAAAGTGCTCAGCTGATCATCCGCTTCGTCAGGGCAGAACAGACCCCGATGTCCGCCCGCCTCGATCCCCTGCGCCACGAAAAAATCGATGCCAGCCGCTTCTGCCGCCAGTGCCTCTTTCACGCTGGTGATGGACGCAAGCGTCACAATACCCCGGCTTTTTAGCTGCCGCAGGACATCGGCGGCGGGAAGGCCAAAGTGGAAGCTGATTGCTGCCGGTGCGGCGGCGAGCAGTACCGACATCATTTCTGCATTGTTGTGAAAGGATTGATAAATCTCCGATAACGCCTCGGGCGGCTCGGCTTCGTAACGGGTAAACAGCTCGTGAAAGCGCGCAATCCACGCCTTTTCCAGCGGCAGGTCACGCACCACCGGCGCATGACAAAACACGTTGACGTTGATTGGCCCTGTGGTCAAAGACGCCGTTTTCTCGATCATGGCCCGCGCCTGATCGGGCGTTGAGGCGCCGACACTGATGGAACCCAGCGCACCGGCATTGCTAACCGCTGCCGCCAGCTCCGGTGTCGACACGCCCGCCATCGGTGCCTGAACGATCGGGTATTGCAGATTAAGCGCCTGGCACAAGGTTGCTTTCATGTTCTCTGCCTGATTGATTGCGGTAACAGGGAAGGTGGTTGGCTGAAGCATGCACACGATGAGCCGGGTAGCTATTTGCCACCCTCCGCTTGATAGCATTGCCGTCGTCGTGGTGCTGCTAAAGAGGCTCCCATTTCCGGGAGCCTTCCAGATTTACAACGACACGCCGCCGGTGCCGAACGCTTCGCTGTGAATATTTTCCTGGGGAATGCCGAGCGCCAGCAGCGCCGCGTGCTGATGCTGCATAAAGGGCACCGGACCGCACAGATAATAGTCAGCCTGTTTAGGCAGCAGGTGCGCGGGCACGTCGCTGAGGTCAAGCCTGCCCAGCGCCTGATAATCCTTGCCGCGTACGTCACCTTCCGATACTGATTCATAAGCCACATACAGGTGAAGATGGCTGTGATGTTCAGCAAGCTGCTGGATTTCGCGGCGCATGGCATGCACTTGCGGGCTGCGCGCGGCGTGAATGAAACTGATCTGCTTTTTACTCTCGGCTATCGCACCGGAAGGCAGCGTTTTGACCTCCTGCGATAATGCGCCGTTATCAGGCTGAGCATTGTCCGTGATGAGCTGGTTGAGCATAGCGATCATCGGCGTCAGGCCGATGCCCGCGCTGATAAGCACATTGTCACGATCGGGATTCACGAGGAAAAAGTTACCGGTTGGCGCGCTGACTTCCAGAGTATCGCCTTCAGCAATCACGTTGTGCAAGGTTGAAGAGACGTAGCCCGGATCCTGATTTTCCGCCCGCGAATCTTCACGCTTCACTGAAATACGCAGGTATTTTCCGCCAGGGCTGTCGGACAGGCTGTACTGACGCGGTTGTTTAATGCCGAGCGCCGGCACCATCACCCGCACGGTAATATACTGGCCCGGCTTATAGGTCGGCAGGGCGTTGCCATCTTTGGGCACCAGATAGAAAGAGGTGATTTCGCTGTTCTCTTTCTCTTTCCGCGCGACAACAAAGTCACGCCAACCCAGCCAGCTGCCCGGTGTTTTCTCCTGCTGCGCATAAAGGGATTTTTCCGTGGCGATGAAGAGATCGGCCAGCTGCTGATAGGCCGAAGCCCAGGCGGCAATCAGCTTATCTTCCATTGAAATGTTCAGCACCTCGCTGATGGAGTGCAGAAGGTTTTCACCCACGATGTCGTAATCGGGCGCCTGAATATTCAGGCTGACATGTTTATGGCAGATCAGCTCAACCACCGGCGCGAGCACTGAAGGGTCGTCAATATTTTCAGCATAAGCCAGCACGGCACCCGCAAGCGCTTTAGCCTGCGCGCCGCTGCGCTGGTGGCCCATATTAAAGGTCTCTTTTAGCTGCGGATTATTCTTCAGCATGCGCCTGTAGAAATAATCGGTCAGCGCCACGCCATTTTCCCTGAGAACCGGAACGGTCGCTTTCACAAGATCTTTCTGTTCTGAAGTCACCATAGCTGTTCACCTCTGTTTAAAGTTGTATTTAAAATGCATGTTTAAATAGTAGCGCTTTGGCCAGCATTTGTGAACATAAATCGTTGATCGCGCCGCGTAAAAGCGGGCAACGCACGGCCAGCGTTTAAGATCGTAAATCAGCGTTTGTATTGCCCTGCATTGCTGATCGGCAGCGTTCTTACACGAAATGACGGCTTTCAGGTAACAACTTACCCAATCGTGCCTCTCTGTTGCCTGAGCTTGCGATAGTGCTGTGGCGACATGCCAACATATTTATTAAAGGTGCTGTAAAAGCTGCTGCTGGAGTGGAAGCCCGCCGTCAGCGCAATATCAAGAATGGATTTATCGGTATCGCTTAACAGCGCCCGCACATGATTAACCCGCATCGCCGTGATGTACTGCTTCATGGTCAACTGCATCACGCGCTGAAAGATACCCATCGCATAGTTTGGGTTGAGCTTGACGTGTTCTGCCACGCTTTCAATGGTCAGCGGCCGATCATGATTGGCGCCGATAAATTCCAGCATCTGGCTGACATAAAAGCGGGCATGACGCGAGACGCTATTGCCGCTGCTGCGCGAGCGGGCGGTTTTATTCACCAGAATCGGCTGCCAGCCCGACAAGCTAAAGCGCTTGAGCATCAGCCCGATTTCATCAATCGCCAGCTGACGGATTTGCTCGTTTGGGCTGTTTATCTCCTGCTGCCAGCGGCGAACCTCAAACGGACTCAGCTGTTGAGCGGCGAGGGATTTAATCACCATGCCGTGCGTCACGTGATTGATCAGCTGTTTGTCCAGCGGCCATGAGAGAAACAGATGCATCGGCAGATTAAATATCGCCATATTGCTGCAGCTGCCCGGACAGGTGAGTTGATGCGGCGTACAGGCCCAGAACAGCGTGATGTGTCCCTGTTTGATCTGCACCACTTCATTGTTAATTAAATATTCCACGTCACCGTCGAACGGCACGTTCACTTCTACCTGACCATGCCAGTGGCAGGCATCCATATATTCCGGAATGCGCAGCTCAATATCCATGCGCTGGTATTCAGAATAGAGCGACAGCGGGCTGCGCGTGGTGCTGTCGGTACTGTTGCACATATGCGGATCGGGCGGCAGAGGCGCTGAGGTGAAATCCATGATGTTCTCCGTATCCTGAATTATCAGAAATTGTTGCGCAGAATCTGAAAACTTACCGTGAACTGACGAAGGGTTTCCGCAAATGAACAGGTTAACCTTATTGTTTCCTTTGAATATTCTTCTTTCCTGATGAAAAAGTACGGAAACCTCAGATTAAAACAGGCAATCAAAAAAATCGTAGCTTTCAGGAAGGTTCATCCGGGAAGAGGGAAGAGAAACAAAAACCGGCATGCCACTCTGACAGCGTTCAAATACGCCACGGAGAGAGAACATGTCAGCACCCAAAATTACCTTTATCGGCGCGGGCTCCACGATTTTTGTCAAAAACATCCTGGGTGATGTTTTTCATCGTCCGGCGCTGAAGTCTGCCCACATTGCCCTGATGGATATCGATGAAACCCGTCTGGAAGAGTCGCACATTGTGGTGCGTAAACTGATGGACTCCGCCGGTGCTCACGGCGATATCACCTGCTACACCGACCGCAAAAGCGCCCTCAAAGGGGCAGACTTCGTGGTGGTTGCCTTCCAGATTGGCGGATACGAACCCTGTACCGTCACCGATTTTGACGTCTGCAAACGCCACGGACTGGAACAAACCATTGCCGATACGCTCGGCCCGGGCGGCATCATGCGCGCCCTGCGCACCATTCCTCACCTGTGGCAGATCTGTGAAGACATGACCGAGGTCTGCCCGGATGCCACGATGCTTAACTACGTGAACCCCATGGCGATGAATACCTGGGCGATGTACGCGCGCTATCCGCACATCAAACAGGTCGGGTTGTGCCACTCCGTGCAGGGCACGGCAGAAGAGCTGGCGCGCGATCTCGATCTTGATCCCGCCTCGCTACGCTATCGCTGCGCCGGTATCAACCATATGGCGTTTTATCTGTCGCTGGAGAAAAAAACCGGCGAGGGCGACTACGTCAGTCTCTATCCTGACCTGTTGAAGGCTTATGAACAGGGCACCGCGCCGAAACCCAATGCGCATGGCAATGCACGCTGTGAAAATATCGTGCGCTATGAAATGTTCAAAAAGCTGGGCTATTTCGTGACCGAATCCTCAGAGCATTTTGCCGAATATACGCCGTGGTTTATTAAGCCAGGTCGTGAAGATCTGATTGAGCGTTATAAAGTGCCGTTGGATGAATACCCGAAACGCTGCGTTGAGCAGCTGGCCACCTGGCGCAAAGAGCTGGAAGAGTATAAAAGCGCCGATCGCATCGATATTAAACCTTCGCATGAGTACGCCAGCACCATTATTAATGCGCTATGGACCGGCGAGCCAAGCGTGATTTACGGCAATGTGCGCAACGATAATCTGATCGATAACCTGCCGCAGGGCTGCTGCGTCGAAGTGCCCTGTCTGGTGGACAGCAACGGCATCCAGCCAACCCATATCGGTACGCTGCCGTCACATCTGGCCGCCCTGATGCAGACCAACATCAACGTGCAGCACTTATTAACCGAGGCGATCCTCACCGAAAATCGCGATCGGGTTTACCACGCCGCGCTGCTCGACCCGCACACCGCTGCCGTGCTGGGGATTGACGAAATTTATGCATTGATCGATGACCTGATTGCCGCCCACGGCGACTGGTTACCGGCGTGGCTGCATCGCGTCTGACCGCACATGCCGGGCGTTCTGCCCGGCTACTGATCCCTCTACTAACAGAAGGCGGGCGCTGGCAACAGCGGCCCTGTACCCTGGATGAGCAT
Organism: Duffyella sp. Ts4; assembly: GCF_051851875.1. Classification (NCBI taxonomy): domain Bacteria; kingdom Pseudomonadati; phylum Pseudomonadota; class Gammaproteobacteria; order Enterobacterales; family Erwiniaceae; genus Duffyella; species Duffyella sp. Ts4. The sequence goes on from NZ_JBLYPN010000003.1 coordinate 266,693, forward strand.
ATCAATTACAACAAAACTCAGTTACGGATTTGGGGCATTCGGTAAGGATTTCGCTATTGGCATCGTCTACATGTACCTGATGTATTACTACACCGATGTCGTTGGCTTATCGGTAGGCGTTGTCGGCACCCTGTTTTTAGTGGCCAGGATTTGGGATGCGATTAATGACCCGATCATGGGCTGGATTGTTAACTGTACGCGTTCCCGTTGGGGAAAATTTAAGCCGTGGATTTTTATCGGCACCCTTGTTAATTCGCTGATGCTGTTTTTGCTGTTCAGCGCGCATCTGTTTGAAGGCACAACGCAGATGGTGTTTGTCTGGGTGACCTATATTTTATGGGGCATGACCTACACCATTATGGATATTCCCTTCTGGTCGATGGTGCCGACCATTACGCTCGATAAACGTGAGCGCGAAAAGCTGGTGCCGTTCCCACGCTTCTTTGCCAGCTTAGCGGGCTTTATCACCGCAGGCGTCACCTTGCCCTTTGTGAATTATGTGGGCGGCAGCGATCGGGGGTTTGGCTTTCAGATGCTAACGCTGATCCTGATCGCCTTTTTCATCGCCTCGACGATTATTACGCTGCGTAACGTGAAGGAAGTCTACTCATCGAACAACGCGGCGGAAACAGAAAGCCGCCTGACCTTAAAAGCCATCGTCGCGCTTATTTATAAAAACGATCAGCTCTCCTGCTTGCTCGGCATGGCGCTCACTTACAATATCGCATCCAATATTATCTCCGGATTTGCGATCTATTATTTCACCTATGTGGTTGGCGATGCCGATCTCTTTCCCTGGTACATGTCTTATGCTGGGGCCGCCAATCTGCTGACGGTGATTCTCTTTCCGCGTTTGGTGAAAAAGTTTTCGCGTCGTTTGTTGTGGGCCGCGGCCTCAGTGCTGCCGATTCTGGGCGGTGGCGTACTGCTGTGGATCGCGATGGTGGGTTCTCACAACGTCTGGCTGGTTTCTCTCGCCGGTGTGTTGATGAACGTGGGTACGGCGCTGTTCTGGGTATTGCAGGTGATTATGGTGGCCGATACCGTCGATTACGGCGAGTACAAACTCAGCGTACGCTGCGAAAGCATCGCGTATTCCGTGCAGACGATGGTGGTCAAAGGTGGTTCAGCGTTCGCCGCGTTCTTTATGGCGCTGGTACTCGGCATCATCGGTTACGTACCGAACGTAGCCCAGGCGGAAAGCACGCTGGTGGGCATGCAGTTCATTATGATTGCGCTGCCCGCTATCTTCTTCCTGATCACGCTGTTGCTTTATTTCCGGCTCTACAAGCTGAATGGCGATATGCTGCGCAAAGTGCAAATTCATCTGCTGGATAAATACCGTAAACCGCAAAGCGTGGTGATACCGGCATCGCGAGAAATCAGCCTCACTAAGCCTTCCGAAGCAGAAGCCTGACTGCATTAGGGAAATGCCATTCTGATGAGATTGCGGGCACGGATGCCCGCTTTGCTGTTTCAGGTCGGCAGTGAAACCGGTCAGGCACATTCCCGCTCAAGCGGCAGAAACCGCTCTGCGAACATATCGTGCTGATAGCCTGCCGCCGCAAAAAGATGCTGCCGGGATTCATCGACCGCCGCCCGCAGCCGCACGTCCGCCACGCGGCGGAGATAGATATTATGGAAATAATCCTTTTGGGTATTGCCGTTGTTATGCAGCTTCAAATCCGTTGCTCTGAGATGGCTGGCCCCTTTGATATGGATACCGTCGCTGCTGTTCTCCACCTCAACGTTGTTAAGCGTGATATCGTTACAGCCCGTTTTTTCGCCAGCGGTCGGGTCGCCGGCGCAGTTGAAAAACAGGCCAATCTGATCGGTGCGCAGATCCTGACTGTCAGGGCGTTGATCAAGCGTACCGACCCGTTTTACGTCAGTGATTGCCAGATGATCGATCGCCGTGGCGGTGAGTAGCGGTGCATTAACGGTGCGTGCGATGGCAGGGTTCCAGGTAATCACCGTTGTCGGCCCTGCGCCCGTTAGCGTCACATTGCTTTTCAGGATCTGGCTGTTATGTACCGATCGGCCAGCTTGTCGAGGAAGGTAAACAGCGTCTGATTCATCTGCTGATAATCATGCGCACGCAGTTCAGCAGGCGTGTGTACAAAGCGGTATTTGTCCGCCTGGCTAAGCTCTTTTTCAGCATGCGCGATCAGCAATTCCACGACTTCTGGCGTCAGCTCCATATGACACTGAAAACCGTAAACCCGATCGCTGTAAGCGACGATTTGGCGCGGGCAGCCTTCGCTGTAAGCGATGATCGTGGCATCCGGCGTCAGGCCCGGCATGTCGTTATGCCAGTGTCCGACCTCCAGCTCAGCGCCAAAATGGCTAAACAGCACATGCTGCTGTCCGGCCTCGGTGAGAGAGATCGGAAACTTGCCAATCTCTCTTTCCGGGCTGTGCTCAAAAGCAGCGCCCAGCGCTTCGCCAATCAGCTGTGAACCCAGACAGATGCCGAGCACCGCTTTACCCGCATTGACCGCCGCGGCAATGACCTTCTGCTCAGCCTGCGCATCAAAGTGCGGGCAGACGTCGCGCGTGGTGGCGGGATCCTGTGGGCCGCCCATAACGATAAGAAAATCGATCTCTTCCACCTGCGAAGGCAACGCATCGCCTGCATAAAGCCGCGAATAACTTATCTGATGGCCCTGTTTTTCGGCCCAGATTTCATAAGCGCCCGGCGCTTCGAAGCTTTCGTGAATAATGAAATGTACGCGCATGCAATAAACTCCGTGGTGTCGGCCAGAAAGGTGCCGGTTATTTGAAAAACGCCGCTGTCGGCTGCGATAAAGCGGACAGCAGGGCAGACAATGACTGAACAAATGACCCGGCTTCTGCCGCGTCAAGATCGGAAACGGTAATGCGCAAACCATGCGCCGGTTGAGATAATCCAAACACTTCGCCGCCGCGTACCAGCCAACCCTGCAAGGCCAGCTGCATCACCAGATCGGTGCTGTCGACGTTCAGCGGCAGCCAGACGTTAAGCCCATCGTGCCGATCGGCGAGCTGGATATCATGGTGTCGCAACAGATCGGTCAGCGTCTGTCGGCGAACGCGATAGGTTTCCCTGACTGCGGCAATGTGCGCATCAAAATCCGCCGCGGTTAATGCTGCGCCGGCGACGTGCTGAATGATATGGCTGACCCAGTTGGTTCCGGCATTCAGGCGCTGTTGCAGGCGTAGCGACGTTTCGCGATCGCTGGCGACAAAGGCGAGACGCATATCTGGCCCGAGAAATTTAGAGGTTGAGCGGATAAGCGCCCAGTGCCGCGTGGTTTCCGGAATGATGTGGTGATAATCCTGGGTTGAGAGCAACGAAAAGTGGTCATCAACGATCACCAGCACCTGCGGATAGTGTGTAAGCAGATGGCGAATACGCTGCGCCCGCTGCGCACTCAGGCCAAATCCGGTTGGGTTGTGCGCCCGTGGCGTCACGATCAGCGCCTGCACACCCGAAGCCAGCAGATCCGCCAGCGGCGCTTCCAGCATGCCCTCTTCATCCATCGGCACAGCCGCCGCCTGCAAACGGTTGTGCATCAACGTACTGATGCTGCTTAAAAAACACGGATCTTCTACCGCAACCCGATCGCCCGCGATGAGATAGCCGTTCAGCAGTCGCTCGGTGGCATCCACCGCGCCGCTGGTGAGATTGATTTCATAAGATCCGGTTACGTCAACATCCATCCAGCCGCGACCAATGGCTTCCATCTGCTCACTGACTGCCCGTTCACCGTACAGCCCTGGCGTGATGCGCACCGGCATCACCTGCGGTAGAAAATCCACGCAGGGATTGCCACCCGCCAGATCGCGTAGCGCCAAATTTGGTGGCGAGCCTTCCATCGCCACCACTGGCGCGGCAAAACCACGGATCACCGTGCCATTGCGCCCGCGTGACTGGGCAAATCCCGCATCCGTCAGACGTTTGTAGGCGGCGGCCACGGTATTGCGATTCACTGCCAGTGAGGTGGCCATTTCGCGTACCGGTGGCAGGACGTCGCCCGATTTGAGTTCGCCGGACTGGATTAACGCTCTGACCTGCTCGACGATTTCGCCTGCTGTTTTACCGGATAGTTTCATTGATCTGTGACAATATTTTATTTGACCTATGACAATATTAAACTGGCTCAGGAGAGCTGTCTACCACAATGAACGCAGATTAACAAAGCCCTCGCTGGTGATACGCAATCGCGTCACGACAGGCGGCTTGTCAGGAACGGCGGTGCTGCGCTGAGATCATGGGATTAACAGGCTTTGGATCGCAAAACGGCACTCAAGCTGTTGCTCCGCCCGGCAAAATGGTGTGATTTGGCCCGTAATAAAAACCATGACTTACCAGGGACGATGATGACCACCCTTGAAGCAGTAAAAAACGCCTATCCAGGCGCGCTTGTCTGGCAGTTTGGCGATAGCCCGCAGCTGGCTGATGAGCTCGCTCAACGGGTGTTAAGCGGACTGAAAACGGCAACCTGCTGTTCCCGGGTTGTCTGGCAGGAGGAGTTTGCGCGAGGTGAAGCGCCCTGCGAGGGCAGCGACAACATCATCCTTAGCGGTAGCGGCCAGCCGCTCTGTGTGATCCGCACCGTCAGAACGCAAAGCATCCGTTTCTGCGACGTCACAGAGGCACTGGCGCGCAAAGAAGGAGAAGGGGATTTGAGCCTGGCGCACTGGCGGGAAGGGCACAAACGCTATTTTGAACGCGAAGGCACCTATTCTGAGGTCATGGAACTCATCTTCGAAGAGTTCGAGCTTATCGCGGTGTGCTGAGCATTCGCCCGCGATCGAAGCCAGCAGAGAACAGCACCGCTGAAGCCATAACGGATGCACCTTTGCAGGCGCATCCGATGAGACTTATGGCTTCCAGCGTCGCAGAGGAGTGTGATCTTCATAGGGCAGTTTTGCAGGCAATGATATCAGCTCAATGACGCTGCCCCACGGCGTGCGGCCATAACAGAAGAAATTATTCTCACCCACTTCCGTTGGAAACATCAGCGGCTGCGGAGCGGTAAACATTTTGCCCCCGGCGCGCTCAAACAGGCGGATAGCGTCGTTGATATCATCAACGTAAACGGCAAAGTGCTGGAGCCCGTAATCGCTGGGCCGCACCGGCTGGCTCTGTTGCGGTCCCTTCATTTCAAACAGCTCAAGTCCCGGCCCGTGCTTCAGGGTCATCATTCTGACCGTGGTAATTTTGGTTCCCGGAAACAGGTTGAGAATGCCTTCCGGCTCCTCGCCCTGAACGTCGTCGTCTGACGGCGCAACAGAGTCATAAATTACTTCTGCGCCAAAGGCGTCGGCAAAGAAACGCGTGGCCTCATCGATATCAGAAACGGTGATACCAACGTGATCCATACCGCGGATGATGTCAGTGGACATGGTGTGCTCCCTGTAGAGTAAAAATGAGTTTGCCGCCCAGGACGGCAACCTGATGTTTCGTGCTGGATTGAGTCTGCTATAGAATTAAACATCGATAAACACGCTATGCGTCGCCACAGAGTCAACTTTATGTCTACCGAGTTAGCAGCAGAATCCCTGCGCGGAATCACCCACTTTGTCGTTACGGCAAAATCGAGCAGCTTTACGGAAGCCGCGGAGCAGCTGGGGATCACCAAATCAGCGGTTGGTAAAAGCGTGGCGCGGTTGGAAGAGAGGCTGGGAACGCGGCTGTTTCACCGTTCAACCCGCAAACTGAGCCTGACCAGTGACGGCGAAGCCTATCTGACCAGTTGTCTGTCGGCGCTGGAGATTCTGGATTCTGCTGAAAATACCCTGAGCCGTCGTCAGGAGAACCCTGCCGGCACGGTGCGTATCGATATGCCCGCCTCCTTTGGCCGAAACCTGATGATGCCGCTGCTGCTGGAGATCATGACCCGCTATCCGGCCCTGCGGCTGGCGTTGACCTTTAACGATCGGTTAATCGATCCAGTTGAGGAGGGCGTGGATTTAGTGTTGCGCCTGGGCGAGCTACAGAGCACCGATGAGCTGATTGCCCGCTGTCTGAGCCGTCAGCGTTTGATGTTGTGCGCTTCACCTGTTTATCTTGCTCAACACGGCACGCCTGACAGCCTCGAGGCGTTGAAAAAGCACTGCGGCATCATGGGTTACCGACGCGGCGCGCCGCTGGCCTGGCGACTGCGCGCGGCGGGCGAACGGGAAAGCAAATTCATCGCCGCGGCCTCGCATCAGATCAGTGACGGCGATGCCATGCTAATGGCCTGCCTGGCGGGGGCGGGTATTGCGCAGTTTCCGGAGTCGATGGTCAACAGCCATATTGATGCAGGCAATCTCGTCGCCATCATGGTCGATCATATGCCGGTTCCGGTTGAGCTGAATGTTCTCTGGCCGCGTACCCGGCATCTCATTCCAAAGGTGCGCATTATCGTTGATGCGCTGCTTAAAAAAGCCGGTGAAGGCTATTTTGGTGAACTAAGGTAAAGTTTTAGCGAGCGCCTGCGTGGCAGGCGCAATATCGTCACGAAACCCTTCCTCAGCCGCGTGATCACCGCTTGTAAAAGGCTCAGGGAATAACCTGTTGTGCCCGCAGTTGGTAAAACAGGCTAAAAAACATCTCATCAGTTGCGATACCGCCTTCAAAGCCTGCCCGTCGAAGTTTGCTGCCGTCGCCAAACATGTCGTACTCCCAGCCAAAGACGAAATCGGCAAAGTGTCCGTCGCTGAGTTTCAGAATATCGGCTTCGACCAGCTGATGTTGCCTGGCCAGATCGCGCCATGCTGCCTGATAATCCCTGAATAATTGCGCGCACGATAGCCTGACGGGCGGCGCACTGGGCAGCTCAAACCACTGGGCAATGCGCGGCCACAGCTCGCTCCATCGCCATACATCACCATTGTTGACGTTAAAAGCCGCATTGCCTGCGCCCGGATGTGTGGCGGCCCAGAGCGTCGCGTCGGCAAGTAATCCTGCATCGGTGTGATCGACAATGCTATGCCAGGTTTGCGCCGAGCCGGGAAAACGCAGAGGGAGATTTTGCGCCCGACAAAGCGACGCATATAACGCAATGCTTAATGCCAGATTCATCATATTGCCGGTAACGGCGCTGCCCACCACGCCAGGCCTGATGGCATTCCAGTGCCACGGCTTACCCTGCTGAAAGTCGCTCAGCCAGGCCAGCTGCGCACCATTGAACTCAGCACCCGGCACGCCTGGATCGCTTTCCCGTGCCGGTGTTTTGAACGGGCCAAGATGGGCACCGTAGACTTTATAACCCTGCATCAGGCTGATGGTTTCCAGCGGAGCGACGTTTTCCATCGTGGTGACCAGATTGCGCAGCATCGTGACATTCGGCTCAACCATCTCTGACCAGCTGGCTGCATTCAGCCAGGCACTGTAGAAAATATGCGTGACGCCATGCAGCTTGCTCAGAACGCTTTCGCTCTGTTGACGGTCGGTGAGATCGACTTTCACGGTCGTAACGTTTTCATCCGAAACGCGCTCATGGCGTGAAAGCGCCATCACATCCCATCTATTTTTCAGTAATACTCTGACTAGCTGGCTGCCAACAATTCCGTTTGCCCCGGCTACCAGTGCGACGTGTTGAGTATGCGCTTTTGACATATTTATTCTCCGGCTCAGTGAAAGCCGCATTGTGCGGGAGAGAGCATGTGTCAAAAATCCCCGCAGCCGGATAGGGCTTATAAGTAAAACCATTAAATGAATAATAAACTCACTGCGATTCGTACATTTCTGTTGGTTACTGAAACCGGTTCATTCTCTGCGGCCGCACGCCAGACGGGCATGAAGCAGTCAGCGGTGAGTCAGCAGATTGCCTCACTTGAGGACGAACTGGGCGTTGTTCTGCTGCATCGCACCACGCGGGCGATGGCGCTGACGGCCCAGGGAGAACACTATCGCCGTGAAATGCAGCCACTTTTGGCGGCGATGGAGGAAGTGGAAAATCAGTTAAAACCTGAGGAGCAACAGTGGCAGGGCAAGGTGCATCTACAGCTCCCCAGCGGCGTAGGACAACTTTTTCTGGCGCCTCTGTTGGCCTTACAGAAAGCGACGCCGGGCCTGAATTTAACGCTGTCGCTTGACGATCGTATGGCGGATCTGGTCAGTGAAGGCGTGGATGTCGCGCTACGACTCAGCGGTAAAGCCCCGGAAATCCATGCGGCAAAAATGCTGACGCGGATTGAAACGGCTCTTGTGGCCTCTCCGGATTTTGCTCACGTCACTTCACTGAACGAGCTGCTTTTACAGCCGCATATCCGCTTCAGCGGCCTTGCGCAGGATCAACCGCTCACGCTGATATCGATGCAGGAATCGATAGCAGTGAACGTAAAGACGGTGATGCGGGCAAATACCAGTGAAGCCCTGCTGCAAGCGCTGCTGGCGGGCATCGGCATTGGTGGTATGCAGTTACCGCTTGCCGTTAACGCATTGCAATCAGGCGCGCTGATCCGAGTACTGCCTGAATACCGTCTGCCCGATCGCTATCTTTATGCCGTATTTCCGGACGCGCGATTTATTCCGGTCAGGGTAAGGCGAATTGTTGCGTTGCTTGAAGACCTGGCGAAAAATCTTCCGGTTATTACGAACACCGGTGTGTAAACGCCGTTAGCGACCTGATGGGCAGGCTTATCGGAGAGAGAAACCACAAAGCCAACGCGCAGAGGGTAAATTCCCGCGCCAGTCGATATAATAAGAGCACCGGCTAATCCTGTTCGCTTGCGGAGAATATCATGGCGCTTTCTCACGAATTGATTCTGATCTACACCACCTATTTTGTCGCCACTGCCAGCCCCGGACCCAGCAATATGGCTATTATGGGCACGGCAATGAAGAAGGGGCGCGGCGCAGCACTGGCGCTGGCAGCAGGCGTAATAGGCGGTTCGATGTTGTGGGCGCTATTGGCGGCATGCGGCGTCCTGACCGTGCTGGCGACCTTTGCACAACTGCTGATCGTGTTGAAAATTGGCGGTGGCCTCTATCTGTTATGGCTGGCGTTTAAAGCAGGCAAATCTGCACTGCGCCGTACGGATGCCGCTGAATTTGCCAGCAGCACAGAGAGCCTGGCCTTTGGCAAGCTGTTCCGTCAGGGGATTCTGATGCACATTGGCAATCCGAAAGCGATTCTCACCTGGGTCGCCATCATGTCGGTGGCGCTCAAGCCGGACGCGGCTGCCTCTACTCTCCCGATGATCATCAGTGGCTGTGCGGCGATTTGCGTGGTGGTGTTCTGCGGTTATGCCGTGCTGTTTTCTACCGCCATGATGGCTGCATTTTATCGCCGTATCCGCCGCGCGCTGGATGCCTTGCTGGCATGCTGCTTCGCGATGGCCGGACTGAAGCTGGTATTCAGCCGCAGTTAACCTTTGTGCCGTATTGCCTGAAGGCCGCTTGTTGGGCTGAATGGGTTTCAGCTATTCAGTATCGAAAAGCCGACATGCGAGAGCAGACAGGCGTGAGCGGTATGCCCGTTTCAGACCGCTGCTGTGGGTCAGTGACCGCGTTAAACGTAAAATAATGGACACCTGTCACAGTGGATTATGACGGCACTAAAGTTTGAAGGCCAGCGGCCGATAGGTCTTTCAGGCTTTCTGAAAGCCTTTTTAACGTACTACCAGCTGTATTAATCAGGAGAGCAAGATGGATGTATCACAAATTACATCACTGGCTATCGGCCTTGATAACCTGGATCTGGGTAATAAAATAAACACCTTAGTACTGAAGAAGTCTCTGGATAATCAGCAAGCGATGGCAACGGGGATCCTCGAATCCATTCCTCAGCTGCCTGCGAATCCCGCTATCGGGCGCAACATCAATACCACGGCCTGATTGTTCAAGTGCACCACTGCGGCATGCGTGTTATCGCAATATTAAACACTCCCCGATCCGGGGAGTGAGTTCTTAATAGCAGGCAGTAAAGTCAGGCAGTAACGCTGCGATCAGAATGATCACCCTGTACTGTGCACGAAAATCGACATCAGCCCCTTGAGCGGAACCGTTGGCTCGCCAGACGACCCGTTTACATTCATCCCGCCAGTTCGAATCACCTTCAACGAAGCTTTATCATCATATCTGTACAGCGCAGTTCAGCCTGCGCAAGGGCAGAGGAATAGACGCTTTCCCGCACCGGCACAAAACCCTGCTGCGCATAGAAGGTTTGCGCATTCGGCGTTGAGGATAAGGTTAATTGCTCAAGGCCACGCTCACGCGCTTCCCGTTTGATAGCATCCATAATCAGGCCACCCAGGCCTCTGCCAGTAAAGTCAGGTAAGGTAAAAACCGCCTCAACACTGCCTGAAGCGAGATCAAGAAAGCCGGTCGCTACCGGCCGGTTATCCGGGTCGACAGCCACAAAAAACGGATTCGCAATAATCACCTTCCTGTAACTTTCCGGCATGTTTTCCGGGGTCCAGGCGGTAATAATGGCCTCGTCATAACTGTTTTTACATCCATAACGGATAGCCTGGTTACGGATATTCCAGCATGCTTCTGCGTCAGCAGGCACGGCAAGTCTGACCTTCATCGCTTCTCCTTGTCTGTTTTAAACCACTTAACCCGCTGCCTGGCTTTCCAGGCACTTTAATGGGCATTGATTAAAAGGCCTAAGCCTCAACATTCTTTCTGGTGCCACTGTACTGCATCGTGTTTCAACTCTCGCTGTTGAGGTCTGACGGCAGCGATCGGGTTAATACTTGCTTTGAATATTTCCAACCTGATGCGTTTGTACATACAAATCACCTGCTGTTGTAGCGTTATGGCTACGCTCATAAAATGTTGAAGAACATACCCACGATGACTCAACCTGCTCGCCGGGCACTGTCCACGTCGTTAACTCCCGCTATTTCCTGCCGCTTCCCTTGATAATCACAGCCTAAACTGCTGGCAAAAATCACCGATCCACTATACTGACCATTGCACTTGTCATTTCCTTACGAGACTGCGCAAGGCGTATTACCTGCTCGAGTCTCATCCATGACCTTCAGGAGAACAAAATGCAAAACAGTAAAACGCTAAAAGGATTGCTGGCGGTATCGGCAGTGGTCGCCATGTTCAGCACGGCTGGCGTGCAGGCGCAGACGGCCACCAGCGGCGCGCAGAATGCCCCCGCAGGCCAGGCCGGAGCGAACACGACACTCAGTGCCGGTGACGAAAAAGCGGTCAAAGATATGGCGCAGGCCAATATCAACGAAATCGCCGCCGCTAAGATGGCCCTCACCAAGGCGCAAAGCAGCGAAACCAAAGCATTTGCTCAGAAGATGATTGCAGACCACGGTGATGCCTTGACCAAGGTAAAAACGGTCGCTGAGCAGAAGGGCGTAACACTGCCAACTGAGCCAGACGCCAAACACAAGGCGATGGCGGCCAAACTGGCGGCGAAGAGCGGCGATGCTTTTGACAAAATGTATATGGAAAACGCGGGCATAAAGGATCACAAGATGGTGCTGTCGACGCTGCAAAGTGACGCAACGAAGATCAAAGATCCCGACGTGAAGGCGCTGGCTGACGCCCACACACCGGTTGTGGAGCAACATTTGAAGTCTGCCCAGCACATGGCGATGTAACCTGGCAGGTTGAATAAAGAAACAGGCTGTCCGGTGCAGGCAGCATCCTGCGACCCGGACGGTCTGTGTTCAACAGGCTCCAGAAAGCCCCGTTAAGAATGGCCTTGTTGACCGGATTAATGAAAGGCTAATGCGTGCCCGCTCTGCACGGGCACGCATCCTCAGGTCGCGCTCTTATAACGGGTGGCCGGTAGCAGGGTTTTAGTGCCTTTCAACGTAAACATCGAAATCACCGTAAAGGCCAGCGTGAGGCAGCCGAGAACAAGATAAGCCTGATGGAAACCCACGGTGTCATACATGCGTCCAACCCATGTTGACAGCACGACGCCTGAAAGTTGCTTCGATAAATTAAATCCTATCAGGAACAACGTTGCCGACAGCGTTGGGTTAAAGGCTGAAGAGATATATTTAAAGGTGCCCACCAGCAGGAACGGCAGCTCAAACATATGCAGCATTTTTAGAATAACCACTTCCGTGGCGGATGAAGCAAAAGAGGAACCTAAAATGCGTGTTGACATGATAACGCCGGCGATCAGCAGCGCATTCTTCGCACCAATGCGGTTCACAATCGCCGGGGCGAAAAACATGATCAACGCATTCAATAATTCTCCGCCGGTGGTGACGAAGCCAAATACTTCAGTGCCGCGTTGCGGGCTGGAGAAAAAGCCTTTAAAGAAATTAGCGAACTGTTGGTCGAAGACGTCATAAACACTCGCGACGCCCACCACGTAAACCATAAATCCCCAGAAGCGTGGCATCCGCAACAGCTCGGCGGCGGTGCGCAAAGAGAACGCCCGCTGATTGGCACCCAAGGCATCAATCACCCGTTCGGTGTTGCTGCCTTCCGGGCGCGATACCCATAACAGTACGCCCAGCACCAGGGCAAAGCCGGACGCGATCCAGAAGGTGATATTGGGATCGATGTTAAACAGAATGCCGGTAATGGACGCACATAACGCCCAGCCCACGCAGCCGGAAACGCGGACTTTGCCATATTCAAAGCGGTTGGCGCGACTGACGCGTTCAATGTAGGCCTCGACGGCGCCGGAGCCGCTGGAGAAGACGACGCCCAAATAGATGCCGCCTGCCAGCGCGCCAGCAAAGATATTAATTTGCAGCAGAGGTGACAGCACAAAAATAAAGAAGGGCGCAAACAGGATCAGTAAAACCGTGATAATCCACAGCAGATGTTTACGCAGCCCAAGTTTATCGGAGACCAGACCGAATACCGGCTGGAAGATAATCGAAAACAGCGAAATAGAAGAAAATACAATCCCGGTTTCTGTTTTGGTCAGATGGTTAACTTCCGCCAGCCAGACCGGGAAAAAAGGAAAGTAGGCCGACATAATGAAATAGTAGAAGAAAAAGAACAGCATAAAATAGATAAAGTTATGCCGTTCTCTTGGTGCCAGTTGTGAGAGTTTCATTGTGACTGTTCCATCGGGTTATGCCGTTATGCCAGGGGCTTGCGCCCCTGATTATTATTGGAAATGCAGCGTTAACTGATATTGCCACCGTGTGTCGAGCAATAACCATTGCTGCAGTACGCTGGGCGTCCAGGAGTCATCACCGCCGACGCCCATATGCTGGCCATCAAGGGTTATCCAGACGCCATCTTCCGGCTGCATCCAGTGCCAGTGATCCGTCTCCATTAACTGCTTCGTGCTGTAAGGCTGTACCGAGAAGTGAAAATCACCTGAGACATGCCAGCGGCCCCAGTCCAGCGCTTTGCTGTCGCAACGCAACCCATTTTCAGTGGGGAAAATGTACGGCGTACTCATCTCATCGAGCGGGCGCTCCCAACGGGAGAAACAGGCGCTGGTGCGGCGATCCGGGTAGTTCTCATGCGGCCCGAATCCCAGCCATGAGACCGGTTTATGCTGATCGGGCACCTGAAAATGCAGCCCAACGCGCGGCAACGGCGGCAGCGTGCTCGCGCGTTCACCATCGATGGCTAAATGCAGCGTGCCCTGTGCGTCAAAGGTCATGCGCCAGTGGCTGACGATCACCACGTCATCATTGCGCAGATAGTGCCAGCGGCTATCGATCACCACTTCGTGCGGCAGGCGCTGCGCGTCACACTGCACGCACCGTGCGGTGAGATGGTAAAGGCCTGCGCTTTTCCAGCGCTCAACCCAGGCGTTAGGATCGATGCGTTCCACTTCACTGACGCCAATATCGTTATCCAGCGGCGCGCGCACAAACTGGTCACGCAGCGGCGTCAGAAGTTGCTCTACGCCGTCGACCTGCCAGTGCGTCAGTAAGCCGCTTTGACGATCAATAATCCACTGCTGTACGCCGCTGCGAACTGTCCAGGCGGTGTCACTGTGGGTGAGCTCAGGGGCATCTGCTGCCGGGCCAGGCGTTTGTAGCACCAGCGGTGCGGCGAGGGCAAACTGTTGCCAGGCGACGCGGTGTCCGGCATCGGACCAGGCCGTGCGATCTGGCTGAATAACTTCCAGCGTCAACCACACTTCTGTGGCACCGGCGGGCAGCGTCAATTCCTCGGATAGCGTGACCTCAGCGTACGCTTCAGGCGCAAGAGCAAGCGTTGTATGGCCTGCGGCAAGGGTTTCCCCTGAGGCCTGCACCCGCCAGTGCAGCTCTTCATTATCCGTGGTGCGGAACAGATATTCGCTGGTCAGGCTGATACGCAGTGGGTTTTGCGACACCAGCGCAAACTGGAAGTACTGCTGCGCATGCATCGCTTCAATCAGCGACGGGTGAGGACGGCGATCCGGGAATACCAGGCCATTCATGCAAAACTGCCGATCGTTGGGCTTATCGCCAAAATCACCGCCGTAGGCCCAGCCAACGCTGCCATCGTCGAAGGTTTTGGTAATGGCCTGATCGGCCCAGTCCCACACAAATCCTCCCTGCAACCGGGGGTAATCACGAAACGCCTGCCAGTAATCGACATAGTTACCGAGGCTGTTGCCCATGGCATGCGCGTATTCGCACAGGATCAAGGGCCGCTGCTCGCCGGGCAGGCTGATCCATTTTTTGATCCCCCATTTCGGCACCGCCGGAATAAGCAGATCGCTTTCGACACGGGCATACATTGGGCAGAGGATGTCGGTGGTGGTGCTGTTGGCGCCGCCGCCTTCATACTGCACCGGGCGTGACGGATCGTTACGTTTGAGCCAGTGATACATCGCTTCGTGATTGCCGCCGCCGCCGGACTCATTGCCCAGCGACCAGATAATGATCGACGGATGATTGCGATTGCATTGCACCATCCGCGTAACGCGGGCGCTCCAGGCCGGTAACCACGCGGGGTCGTCGGAAAGGCGGTTCATCGGCACCATGCCGTGAGTTTCAATGTTGGCCTCATCCACCACGTAGAGGCCATAACGGTTGCACAGCTCATACCAGCGCGGCACGTTAGGGTAATGGGAGCAGCGAACGGCGTTGAAGTTATGCTGCTTCATCAACAGAATGTCCTGCACCATATCCTCTTCGGTGACGACCTGCCCGCGCTCAGGGTGATGTTCATGGCGGTTGACGCCACGAATCAACAAGGGTTTACCGTTCAGTTTCAGTAAGCCATTGCTGATTTCAATCCGACGAAAACCGATGTCCCAGGCTTCAGCCTCGATCAGCATGTCGCCGCACCACAGCGAGACCACCGCGCGATAGCAGTGGGGCGTTTCTGCACTCCACAGCGCCGGGCGCGCGACGGGAAGGCGCATCACGGCTCGTTCGGCGTAATTGCCGCGCTCATCGATTGTCGGCGATCCAGGCGGCTGACGATGGCTCGCGACCTGCTCGGCGTTATCCCACACTTCGACGTTAATCGTCAGGTTTTCAGGCAGCTGTTTCAGGCCGGCGACGCTCACATTGACCACCAGCTCAGCATCGCGGTAAAGCGCATCAAGCTCTGGCGTGAGCTGAACATCGCTGAGGTGCAGGATCGGTTTATTCAGCAACCAGACGGAACGGAAGATGCCGCTCATCCGCCACATATCCTGATCTTCCAGCCAGGTGCCTGCGCTCCAGCGCATCACCATGACGCAAAGACGGTTCTCGCCCGGCTCAAGCGCGGCGCTGAGATCAAAGGCTGCGGGCAGGCGGCTGTCCTGGGAGTAACCGATCCATTCACCGTTGCACCACAGGTGAAAAGCTGAGTTCACGCCATCAAAAATAATCTGCGTCTGACCTTCAGTCCGCCAGTTTTCCTCCACGCTAAACGTCATTGAGTAGCAACCGGTAGGGTTCTCTTCCGGTACCCGCGGTGGCGTCGTTTCAATGGGGTAACGGACGTTGGTATAGATTGGCGCGTCGTAGCCTGCCATTTGCCAGTTCGACGGCACGGTTGTGCTGCGGCTCTCTGCCAGATCGCTCTCCAGCCAGCTGGCGTCCACCTCAAACGGGCTGCGGGCATAAGCGAACTGCCACTGGCCATCCAGCAGGCGGCGCTGTGCTGAGGGTTGATTTTCGCGGGCTGCACCAAGGTCACGCCAGCTGGCAAATGTGGGATGGGCCGCTAAACGGTTCAGGTGCGTAATGGTCTGGTTTTGCCAGTCTTCACGGGCAAGAACATCATGAAATTGCAGCCCGGAAGAGGCAGGACGATCGAGATGGCGCATAAAGTTACCTGACAGGTCAAAGAAAATGTCATTCGCTAGACAAGACAGGTTGAGTTATTAGATATTTTATTGATAACAACAATATTGCTGAGATTGAAACTCATTAACGATCACGAAACAGAGCGAAAAGCAGCAAGATTTGTCGTAATGTAGACAATAAATGTTAGCGATCGACATTTATGCCCGACAGGCACAGGAGAAGAGGATGCAGCGCCGTACGTCAACGTTAGAAGATGTGGCGCGTGAGGCCGGGGTATCCCAGCAAACCGTCTCTCGCGTGTTGAACCGGCCCGACGTGGTCTCTGAGCGCACCCGCAACCGAGTGATCCACGCCATGCAGGCGTTGCACTATGTGCCTAACCGATCGGCGCAATTACTGGCAGGGAAATCGGCACCGTCGATCGGCCTGATCACCGCATCGTTGACGCTGCATGCGCCTTCGCAAATTGCCGCGGCGATCAAAAGCTACGCTGGCGCGCACCAGCTGGAAGTGGTCATCGCGATGCCGGTGATGGTGGATTACGCCTCGCTTCAGGGCCGGCTGAATGAGTTCCGTGCGCAGAATATTCGCGGTGCGATTATCAATCTGCCGCTGGAAAGCAGCCTGGCGGAAAAGCTGGTGAGTGAGAATCCGGATATTTGCTGCCTGTTTTTAGATATCTCACCGGAAACCGATGTCTGCTGCGTGCGCTTTAATCACCTCGATGGTTGTGGCGCCTGCGTCAGCCATCTGTGGGAACTCGGGCACCGGGATTTCGGTTTGCTGGCCGGTCCCGAAAGCTCGGTTTCAGCGCGTATGCGATTGAGCAGCTGGCGCGAGACCTTGCATCGGCATGGTGTCAGTAATGCGGTGACGGTTTTTGGCGACTGGAGCGCGGCCAGCGGCTGGCATAAAGCGTTTGAGTTGCTGCATCAGCACAGCCGCATTAGCGCCATCGTTGTCGCCAACGATCAAATGGCGCTGGGTGTGCTCAGTGCGCTGGCACAATTACATCGCACCGGCAGCCGGGCCGTTTCGGTCACCGGCTATGACGACACGGCGGACAGCCTCTATTTTCAGCCGCCGCTAACGACGGTTGCGCAGGATTTCAATAAGCTGGGTAAACGGGCGGTTGAATTACTTATCCAGAAGATGGCCGCGCCGCAAATCAGAATTCGTGAGCTGCTGCCGACCCATTTAATCATCCGGCAGTCGACATGGCCTTATGGTCAGCAGAATCAAAATGAGCAAGACAGCGTCATTGCGCAATTAAAAACGCTGGTGGAAAAGTTGTGAAATTTTGCACCTGTTCCCCAGGCTGGAAAGCCGGGATCGCTTTCCTGACCGCTGTGACGGCGCGCGATAGCTTCTCAGTCGGCAGCAGAATGTTGCGGTCGTATGAGTAAGCGGACTTGCTTACCTCGATAACAGCGATGATGCTGAAATCGAAAACCATATCGCTCAGCCAGATAATTGGAACGCTGGTTCTCTTCAGCGATGATGCAGCATATGTCAGAGGGCAATGTGTTATCGGCCCAGTGCAAAATGGCAGCGATCGCTTCAGAGGCATAACCTTTGCCACGCGCGTCAGCAATCAGCGTCCATCCCGCCTCGGGGCAGGGCAAAGCTGGGGTAATATCGCGATGGGCATCCTGAAATCCAAATGCACCCACATACAGATTCGTCGTTTTCTCAAATACAGCCCAGTAACCATAACTCAGGGCATGCCAGTGCCCAATGTAGCGCAGCAAGCGCGACCAGATGAATTCTGAGGTGGGCAACTCACCGCGATTCAATTTAATCATTTCTGGATCGGCCCAGCATGCCTGTAGTGCCGGGAAATCATCAAGCGTGAACTGCTTTAACACCAGGCGTTCTGTCTCCAGCCGTGGCGCCTGCTGTATAGGCATTTTATCTCCGTTGCTTTAGCACAGTGATACCGGGCAATTTATCATCACATCCTGATACGATGACGAAAAATTAACGCAGCATGACAAGTAATTTTCGCCCACGTCACAGAATACCCAACCAAAAGGCGCAGCAGACCCGTCAGTAATGAATAGCCAGCGTTGAGCAATAGCATTGGGTAAAACCGATGCCGTGGCTTACCGATCTGGCTTATTCATCACGCTCAACGCAGCAGGAATAGCAGCCTCGTTTCGCGTTATGGATCTGGATATAGCTTATCAACGGATCGGCAAAAAAAAGATGGATAAGCTGTTCAGCGAATTTTCCCTCACAGATATCCGCCTGCCGTATAAAGTGTCTCTCGTCATAGGCGCGCAATGACAGGAGCCGGGTGGTCATCACCTCCGGTAACGCGTTGACGTAAATGCCTTGCTGCGTACAGCCTTCCCACAAATAGATGGCATGCGTGCCGAAATAGGGCGTATTGGCCGGCTGATAGATGTGGTTGATGAGAATCGCGGTTTCACCCATCGGGATATCACATAATGAAATTCTGTCGGGATAGCCAGGATAACTCTCCACAGTGTGCCTGCTGGCACCCAGGCGGTTAAGACAGGCATCGCTCTGTCCAAAAAGATGAATGAACGGCTCGGCCTTCAGGCCAAAAATTTTGTAATTCATAACGTCTCCCGTGGTTGTCAGCGCTACAGTAGCGGGCAATTGAAGGAGAAACTCGCTGCTTTAGGTCAGGGAATTCGCAGTAACGTGCAGGATGAAAATGGCGCATGCGGTGCTGTGCTTCATTCAGCCAGCTTATGCGGGTGATCGGTCAAAGATGAGTGAAAAGCCCGTTCAACACACAATAAATAATATGGCCGCCGCATCCCTGGGCGGCCATTAACGGGTATTACGCTGATAACAGCGTCGCTTCCCAACAAACTCATTTTCGTGGCCTAAGCCGCGAGCAAACGATTATTCAACGGTAACGATAATTTTACCTGTCTGACCATTGGCTTCCATATAGCGATGCGCATCGGCAATATCGTCAAGCGTGAAGGTTTTATCAATGACGGGTTTCAGTTTGCCGGCGCGCAGCCCTTCGGTGACGAAGGATTTCGCCCGCGCCATTTTTTCCGCGTCGGTGGTGATTTCAAACAGCTCATAGCCGCGTAGCGTGAGATGTTTACCAAGAATCTCGAAGACAGGTACAACCATGTCACGGCTGTCGAGCGCACCATACTGGAAGTAGATGCCCTGCGGTGCCATGATTTGCATCAGCTTCGCCGCGTCTGGGCCGCCAACAGGATCAAACACAATATGGGCACCTTCACCCTGCGTCGCCTGATTAATTTCAGCCACCATATCCTGCTCTGCGGTAGCGATAACGGCGGCGGCCCCCGCCTTCATTAGCAGGTCGCGCTTTTCGCTGGTGCGGGTGAGGGCAATGGGTTTGGCACCCAGCATATTCGCTATCTGAATGGCTGCCAGGCCAACGCTGCTGGATGCTGCGCGAATAATTACATTCTGATCCGCTTGCAGGTTACCGTATTCCACCAGCGCACCGTAGGCCGTGACGTACATCATCCAGCTCGCAGCGGCTTGTGCAAAAGAGAGATTATCGGGGTGTTTTACCACCGCATGCGCCGGTGCGTTAACTATCTCACCGTACATGCCATATTCGCTAAACATGAAGGAAGGTATAACGCTGACCACATCGCCTTTGGCAACGCTTTCGACATGCTCACCCACAGCCTCTACCACTCCAGCGGCTTCATAACCCAGTCGCGCCGGGAATTCAGGTTCAATCACATACTGGCCATTGCGGTACATAATTTCTGCGCGATTAAGGCCAATAGCATGGACCCGAATCTGAACTTCTGCGGCACCAGGCGCGGGTACCTGAACATCAATAACTTCCAACACTTCCGGACCGCCAGTGCGGTTAAAGGTAACAACTTTAGACATATTCAGACCTCGTCAGTGAACGACATACCCTGGAAAGGCATGATCGATTTATCTGCGAATACTCTACGGGGTTGTCATCAGGCGAAAAATAGCTGCTGAGGAACATCAGTGTTACGAATTCAGTAACAATCGGTGGTTTCAGGCGAGCTGCCTGGCAAAAAGGTCGCTGAACCAGTCGATAAACACGCGCACCTGCGGCGAAAGGTTGCGCCTGTCCGGATACATCACTGAAACGGGCTTAGAAACACAAGGGTACTGCGTCAGGATGGCTTCAAGCTTACCGGAAGCAATATGCGGGGCCAGGGCGTTACAGGATGCCTGGATAATACCCAGACCGGCCAGGGCACAGGACAAGAGAATATCGGAGTTATCAACCAATATGCTGCCGGCAGGGCGCCGCGAAACAACCACGTCATTCTCGATAAACTTCCATTCCATCACGTCCCGGCTGTGATCGCTGAAGAAGTTAACCGCCCGATGCTGCTCCAGATCTGCCAGCGTTGCTGGCCGCCCGTGCTGCTGCAGATAGGCAGGGGCGGCACAGGTGACCATCCTGATTTCCCCAATACGTCGGGAGATGAAGCTTGAGTCCTGCAGGTCACCCAGCCGCACTACGCAGTCCACGCCTTCGCCAATCAGATCGGTTTTTTTATCCGATGAAACCAGCACCATTTCAATATCGGGATACAGCGACTGGAACCCCATCAGATGGGGAATAATGATGGCATGAGCCAGCGCCAGCGGGACATCAAGCCTGAGCCGTCCACGCGGCGGCAGGGTCGGTGAAAAACTGGCCATCATGTTATCTACTTCAGCCAGAACGTGTTTGGCACGCTGATAAAATTCGTCGCCCTCAGCCGTTACGCTCAGCTTGCGGGTGGTGCGGTGAATGAGTTTTATACCGAGATCGTCTTCAAGATGCTGTATCGCTTTACTGACGGCGGGGCGGTGCAGCTGCAGAACATCAGCGGCTTTGGTGAAGCTACCCAGTTCAACAACCTGGATAAAAATAGTCATATATTCAATCATATTGGAACGCATATCAGCCCCTGAGCACCTTAATATTCCTGCCGCGCCTGTGTGTTTCGTGATTCGGATCGACCTGAGGCGCTAACTGAAAGCGAATGCGGAATGAACCGTGACTTAAGTCTACCTGAATTTCACCTGCAGGCTTTTGGGCGGCTGTGCTTCAATGTTCGCCTCTGGCGCAATGCCGACTACGCCAGGGCTTGCACGTCCGCTATGAGCGATAAGCGGACATCGTTGTCATGTTATTTATGCCGGGCAGGTTTCACAGATCATATCTTTAGCCATCGCCAGCAGGAAAGCGGTAACCGAAGTGGCGTCAGTGATTTGGCCGTTACGTATTAACTGAGCGAAGGCGCTGATTTTAATTTTTTTCACCGTCAGGCCGTACTCTTCCTCCTCCAGTTGCTGGCCGGTAAATGTCAGTTCCGTGGCAAGGTAAATATGATAGCCCTGAGCTGAATAGCCCTGCGCGAGCTTCTGATAACCGACATACAACATTTTTCCGGCGCTCAGCCCGGTTTCTTCTTTAAGCTCGCCTCTGGCAACGTCTTCAGGTGCAGCATCGGGGGAACATTCCCAGCTTCCCTGCGGCAGTTCCGTGGTTCTCTGGCCCAGTGGATAACGGTATTGCTCAACCAGGTAGACTTCATCATTCTCAACCGGAATGACGACTACGAAATCATCTTTCTCAATAACGGAATAGAGCCCCTCGCTGCCATCGGCTCTCATAATCCGGTCCTCCTTAAGCGACATCCAGCGGTTACGGTAAATTTGCCTGGATTCCAGTGTTTTTATCTCTGTCTTCACGATAACCCCCCTTCTTTCTTTGTCTGATGCTCTGCAACAATAACGTTAACGCCTTCGTCTCTGAACAGCGCGATATAGTCAGCGGGTGCATCGTCATCGGTGATGATGTCGCTGATTTCTCCGGGAAATGCATAAGAAAAGGGAGAATGGTTTCCCATTTTCTCTCCCGAAATAACGCACACGCTGCGCTCTGCAGCTTGTGCCAGTCCACGTTTAACCTGAGTTTCGTCATAGTCGATACTGCTGAAGCCGGTGGTGATATTCGCCGCCGCCGCACCGATAAAGCAGATATCAAAAGCCATGGTGCGTAACTCTTCACACACTTTATGGCCCGTTATATCCATCGCGGGCTTAAATAATTTACCGCCCAGCACAATGACTTCCACATCTGGATGATCGGCCAGCGCCATAGCGGCGGGCAGGTTGTTTGTGACGACAGTGCAACGTAATCCGGGCGGGATAGCCTGTGCGATGGCAAGCGTGGTAGTACCTCCGTCCAGTCCGACGACATCATCCTGCCGGATAAGCGAGACTGCCATCGAAGCGATAGCGCTTTTTGACGCACCCGTTCTGCCCAGCCTTTCCTGATGATGAAGCGGTACCTGGGTGCGGGGGATCGCGCCGCCACGGACGCGACGCAGCATGCCTCCAGACTCAAGCCGTATCAAATCGCGGCGAACCGTGTCTTCTGATATACCCAGCTTTTCAGCCAGTGTTGAGGCCTGCAGTTCGCCATGATGGCTCAATAAATCGAGGATTTTCTGCCGTCTTGCATCAGGTAATTTCATTTAAGTGCGCCATTTTGCAATTTATATTGCGTTAATATGCGGAAATATGCAGGTTAATGCAATGTTTTGACAGAGTGGAGGCGCAGAATGAGAGTAGAATTATTCCTGCTGAAGCAGGGAAATGAAATCCCGGCTTACTGGCAATTTATACCCGCCATAGCGTGGAAAAATCGCATCGCTGAAAAGACCGCAGACGGCGTATACAGGTACGAGGCCAGAAATCATGATTAAGGCATTATCTGTCCTGGCCGCAGGCGCATTTGTTTCGCAGACAACCGAATATTTGCCAGTCGGGCTGTTAAATCAGATAACAGAGCATCTGGGGATTAGCGGGGTGAAGGCCGGCATGCTGATTACCGTATATGCATGGATAATAACCCTGTCCGTCATACCCGTCACGTTGCTCACGCAATCAATTGACAGAAAAAGGCTTTTTGTTTTTTTGCTCGGCCTTATCGCAATTTGTAATGGCTCGGTCATGCTGACAGACAGTTTCGTCATGCTGCTTTTACTGCGGGTCATTGCAGCACTGGGACACGGTGTGTTCTGGGCAGGGATTGCCTCTTATGCCATCAGAATAGCGGGCACCATGCCTGCAAGCAGGGCGACAGCTATCGTTTTCTCAGGCATATCGCTGGCGATAGTTATGGGAGTGCCGATGTCGACTGCAACAGGAAATTATTACGGTTGGCAAAAGGGGTTTGGCCTGTTCGGCCTGTTTTCACTGATTATTATGTGTCTTGCTGTCAGATGGCTGCCTCGCGTTCATGAACCTACAGCGAAAGCGGGCCCGTCTGGCCTGCAAAAACCTGCTTTTTCCGGATTACTCTGTCTGCTGGCAGGCGTAACGCTTTTAATTATTACGGCACACTTCATGAGTTATACCTATGTCACTGTTTTCCTGAGATCAATACCGGGAGTTAATGCTGATGTTCTGACAATATTACTTTTTGTTTTCGGCGTGGGAGGAGCCTGCGGTACGCTGCTGATAAGCCGCTTTTCCCTGAAACCGTCTTTACTGACACTGGCGGGAGGCTCGGGTATCGCGCTTGCCCAGACTCTTCTGCTGATACCGCTGCCGGGTTCTCTCAGTGCTGGCGGGGTGTTGTTTCTCTGGGGCTGCGCCATCTCAGTCGTTATCGTTGGTCTCCAGTCATGGGTAATCGAAGCGTCACGGGATTTTCCTGAATTCGCATCTGCTCTTTATGTTATGTCGTTCAATATTGGAATCGGGTCAGGAGCAGTCGCGGGAGGCTACTTTACCGGTACAAAAGACAACAGTGGTTTATTTCTGTGTAGTATCGTTCTGTGTATCACAGGATTATTACTGGCTGGGATTATCTTTTTCAGAAAATCAGACAGAAAACATCGGGAAACGAAAAAGTGACAGGTCTGAGGTTATCGTATTTCGCAGATGAGCCTTTTTGATCTAAACCGCTCCAGCCTCTCTGATTCACTTAGTGATTTCAAACTGAACAGGGGTCGTTATGACGTCTGATTTCCGCTCCTGATATAAAGCGGACTCACTAAAAAACTCATCTCCGCTATGAGCGAGAAGCGGAAGTACAACGTGAAAAAGCTCAGGAGCATTGCCGTTGATGATGATAAAGAGGATCAGACTAACCAGCGTATTAGCACTTCTCATCACAATGATAAGGCACAGAAATACAATCACTATTGTGAATTTTATTTCACTATAGTAAATTTAATTGGACTCATTTCGTACGTTATTACTCAAAATAAAGATCACTTTAAGGTTGAAAAATGTTAGATATCAGAATGTCACGGCCATCTGAAGCGTCAGAAGTCATACAAATCTGGAAGAGTTCAGTGGATGCTACCCACGACTTTCTGACGGCTCATGACCGACAAGAAATCGAAAAAGAAGTTGTCAGCTTTTTCTCAGAAACTCCTGTATGGGTTGCAACAAATCAGGATGACCAACCGCTAGGATTTATGTTTTTGCATGAGGGGCATCTGGAGGCACTTTTTGTAGCTGCCTCTGCTCGCGGACTTGGCGTCGGAAAACGGTTGATCTTACATGCTCTGGCGCTGCACCCAGAGCTAAGCATCGATGTAAATGAACAAAACCAGCAGGCCGTCGGATTTTATCAGCATATGGGGTTTGAGGTATCAGGGCGTTCCGGGCGGGATAATCAGGGAAGGCCATACCCCCTTTTGCATTTAAGAATGGCTAATAAGAAGTAACCATTGTGGCATAGAACTATCATTGATTTTTTTGGCTAAAAGCCACGATGTAAGAGCAGCTCTGCTCACTATCCGGATTGCTCATTCGGTACTCACTTGCAAAGGTAAGGGCAAGACAGTCACCGGCACGTAGATGATGTGTCTGATGATTGACTTGAAAATCAAGGCTGCCACTCAGCATTAAAAGCGTTTGCCCTGAAAGATGCTCATTTGCTGAGGCGGGTATCGTCAGCTCACCCATTGCAGGAATTTCAACTTTGATCAATTCCGGGCATGCCCCTGCAGGAGATAAAGACCAGCGGGTGATGCCTGATTGCTCATCCGTCCAGTGCTGTTGCTGATGAGTGAAACGAACCAGTGAGTTCTGATGTTGCTCAAGCTCTGCAAAGAGTTTAGATAGCGTTATATTCATGGCGTTGGCCAGACGGCTAAGAATAGTTGCACTGGGACTGGAGGTACCTCGTTCAACTTTACTAATCATGGCCTGACTGACGCCCGATCGTTGAGCAAGCTCTGTTACAGTCAAGTTGCGGGCCTTCCTGTGTTTAAGCAATAAACGTGCAATATCGCTATCTACTATCTGGTTTTTAGTTGTTTTATCCATTTCCGCCCTCTCTTTAGCCGAACTGATTATGCCATTACATAAATTGGGCTGAAATAAATGATTTTGTAAGTCTATAAGTTCACGCCTCGTAATCGTGGTACTTCTTTTATATGCACTTATGGCCCTAAAGCATGAGCGGGCAACCTTAACGTCCGCTTTTGGCACAAAGCGGACGGAATCAGATAAACATCCGCTATGCGTGAAGAACCGAAGTTGGCATTTTTCTCACAGTTGTTTGGGCTGTTGCCGATAACAAGTCAGAAAAACTAATAGCAAGGAACGTCGGTAATGCAAGAAGACTGATATACTTTCTTCCAGTTTATTTATCGTCGGCCAGAAGTGAAGTTTGAAGTAATTCCCATTAATGCTCATTAGGGCAAGATTCTGATGTCCGCTATTGGCATAAAGCAGCATGCAGCAGGGCGCCCATGTCCGCTATGAGCGAGAAGCGGTCATACCTGTCATAAATTACAGCGCGACCCCCACTGCATTAAGGCTGGACATGATAATTTGTATCCATCCCATTGATTTATTTATTTCTGGAGCCAGGCCTGAAAGCATGCGCTTTCCCGATGTAAGCGATGAGAAAGGCGACCGCCATTAAGACCATCAGTGCCCAGGGAAAGGATGCTGCACCGGCATTAGTGAGCAGCACGCCCCCGACAACGCCGCCGCTTGCGATAGCCAGATTCCATGCGGTGGTTACCATCGCCTGAACAACATCGACATGATTGCCGGCCGCATCAGCCGCGGCTGTCTGCATCTGGGTTGACGCGCCGCCAAATGACCATCCCCACACGATGACCGCCAGCACAACAACGCTCTGCTCTCGCATGCCCGCAGCCAGCACCACTGAAACAGTAACCAGCGCCGCGAGGCTGAGCAGAACGAGTTTACGTAGGTGACGATCAACCAGCGTTCCGGTAATCCAGATGCCGACAAGTGCAGTAAGACCGAAAACAAGCAGGATGAGGCCGACTCGCTCTGTCAGGCCCGACAACGCCAGGAACGGCCCTATAAATGTATAAAGGATGTTGTGGGCCATCATCCATAAAAAGATGACCGCCAGAACTGGACGCACGCCGGGCATCATGAA
This sequence comes from Duffyella sp. Ts4, assembly GCF_051851875.1. Classification (NCBI taxonomy): domain Bacteria; kingdom Pseudomonadati; phylum Pseudomonadota; class Gammaproteobacteria; order Enterobacterales; family Erwiniaceae; genus Duffyella; species Duffyella sp. Ts4. Next base: position 293,214 of record NZ_JBLYPN010000003.1, read on the forward strand.
AACCTTCCATACGGGCAAACGCCGCTCAGCCTGTTGTCCTGGCAGATCGGGAACCACCACTAACGTCCAGATAAACAAAATAACCGCCAACGCTGCCATGAGACCAAACGACACTCGCCACCCCATTATGCCGCCCAGCCATGATCCTGCCGGAGTGCCCAGGGACAGAGCAATCGGAATGCCGACCATAGCAATAGCCAGCGCGCGGCCCTGTAAATCAGCCGGAACGAGGCGCCGCGCATAGCCAGCAAGTATCCCCCATGCCAATCCGGCCGCCACGCCGGACATAAAGCGAGCTGCAAGCGTCAGCGAATAACTGGTCGAAACGGTCGTAATGGTATTGAAAACCACAAAGGTTCCCACGGTCAGCAACAACACCTTTTTACGGCGCCATCCGCTGGTAAGCACCGTTAGCGGAATAGCTGCGAGCAGCGAACCCAGCGCATAGATGCTCACCAGTTGACCCGCCATCACCTGTGAAACGCCAAGGCCCTCTCCGATGGCCGGAAGCAGGCCCGCCGGAAGTGTCTCGGTCAGGATGGCGATAAAGCCGGTCATGGCAAACGCCAGCAAGGTCGCCAGAGGCAACCTACGTGATGTTGTGGCGGTCGAAAGTTCTGTATTAGCGTGCACGATGAGCCTTTTTAATTTTCATGAAATAGCTGAAAAATTCGCAAAAAAATTTTGCGAACATATATATATCGATTGGTATATATATTGGAAACTATAGATCACCCTACGGGTTGTCAAGCACATATGTATCGATTAGTATTTATGTATCATTTGCCAGACGAGGAGAGGGTATGGCTAAGATGGGACGTCCACGCACATTCGATCGCGACGAAGCAATTCGTCAGGCAATGTACCTTTTTTGGCAGTATGGCTATGAGTGCACTTCGCTTGCCTTGCTTAAAGCAAATCTTGGTAACGGCATAACGGCACCGAGCTTTTATGCGGCATTTGGTTCGAAAGAGGCGCTGTTTGAAGAAGTAGTTGATTGCTATTCGTCAACTTATGGGCAGGTTAACGACTGCCTCTGGGACGACAGTCTCAATCCGCGTGAGGCTACTGAACTGGCGTTGCGCCGTTCAGCAAAAATGCAGACAGAGCAGGGGCTTCCGGGCGGCTGTCTTATCGCGTTATCTATTAATACCTGTTCGCCCGGGCACGAGCATATTCGCCAGATTCTTGAAGCACGACGCACCCGTACCCGCGAAGGATTCCTTAAGTGCGTCCTCAGAGCAATTGATTCGGGCGAACTGGCCGCTGACACCGATGCACGGGGGCTGGCCACGTTTTTTCACAGCTTTGAGACAGGCCTGTCAACTGAAGCGCGTGATGGCGTAACAGGCGAGGAACTTAATGCCTCGGTATCATTTGCGATGAAGGCCTGGGACGCAAATAGTTTGCTGAGTAAAAATTAACGATTAAGAGATGTTATTAATGTCCGCTGCTGGCAAAAAGCGGACGCGCATGTCAGGTCCGCTATGAGCGATAAGCGGACATGCGCAATTTATCGGTAAGAGATGCAGGCTTGAAAAACGGTCGCGCATTTATCGTGTAGAAATAAAGCAGGCTTTCTCTATGGTTGGATGATGAACGTTCAAAACTCAGCAGGTAAGCGCATGATATTAAGTGTTAATCACGTTGGTTTTTCAGTTAAAAACATTGAAGACTCATTATTTTTTTGGACTCAGATTCTTGGAGGTAAATTATTACGTGAAGGAAAAATGTCCGGACCTATAATCGATGAGGTAACAGGGGCAAGGGGAGCTGATGTACGAATGGCTTTGCTTGAACTGGCTGATATTCGAATTGAATTACTACAATACAATAACATTGAACAGCCAAAAGAACCTTCAGCGCCTTATATACCAGGCTACGCTCACCTTGCTTTTAATGTAGAGGATCTTGATACGCTCCTAAGCAACGTATCGGACTACGGCTGGAAGACGCCGGGTAAACCTCAGACAGTACTGTCAGGCCCCATGCAGGGAACCAGAGTAATATATTTACAAAGCCCTGATGGTCAGACGCTTGAATTGATGGAACGCAGTCAATGAGGCCCACATATCATGACCTGTTATCCTCTAACTAAGACAGAGATGTTTGCAATATCTGCTTGTGGCCCAAAGCGGACTGATATCAGGTAAAGTCCGCCTGGAACGAAAAGCGGACCCAAACCTACACGCTGGTCATCAGCCCCAGTAGTTTCTGAAGTTAAATGGCAGTTTTGCAAAAGATGACAATAGATAACGATGACCGAATAAATTTATCTGAAAGGCGGGCACGCCCGGAGCGAGATATGCACACACTGGACTTAGTGCCCTGTAAATACACATACTGATCAATCATGGCTGTTCGGGTAAAGGTGAATCAGTCGCCTGCTTCCCATATCCAGACAGCATTGCCGTTGCTTCATCCATCCGTTGACGATCAAGTTTATAGAACACCCAGTTCTTGATACGTTTCGATGTCACAATCCCAGCTTTAGCAAGAATTTGCAGATGGCCTGTCACGGTGGGCTGACTCAGACCAATTTTTTCGGTGATAAATCCGACACACACACCATCCTTAACCAGATCGCCGTCCTGCTGCACCGGAAAATGTGCCCCTGGATCGGATAGCCATTCAACAATCACGAGCCGATGCTCATTACCAAGGGCACGAAAAATATCGGCCATTAATGTCTTAGAGTTGTGCATATAGCCAATCGCCTATATAGTAATTTGCTTATATAACTTTAGGGTCATACTATGACAAACCACAGACAAAGGCTAACAGACAGTGTCACGCTGAAAGATATTTATGCAGCTTCCGGGCGAATTAAATCAACAATTTGCAAAACTCCGCTGGAGCCTTCGCCCGCGCTCTCTGCTCTTGTCGGGACGGAAGTCAGGCTCAAGATGGAAAATCTTCAGCATACCGGTAGCTTTAAGCTGAGAGGTGCTGCAAACGTGCTTGCCAGTCTTGATGCAGACCAGCGACGTGCCGGCGTCATCGCCCCGACGGCAGGAAATCATGGTTTAGGGCTTGCCTGTGCGGGACATGCAGCAGGCATACCCGTATCCATATTCTTACCGTTTTCAGCAGACCCGATTAAGGTTTCTGCGATGAGGAGTTATGGTGCTCAGGTTACGTTTTTTGACAACATTGAAGATGCAAGGCAGAAAGCCATTGTCACAGCGCAACAGTCCGGCGCAACGTTCGTCTCAGCCTACAATAATCAGCAGATGATTGCCGGGGGCGGCACCGTCGGCCTGGAAATCATTGAAGACTGGCCAGACGCCGACGTTATTCTCGTGAACATTGGCGGCGGCGGGCTGGCCTCCGGTATCGCAACAGCCATCAAGGGCATAAACCCTGCAGCCGAAGTGTGGGCAGTGCAGAGTGAAGCAAGCCCGACGTTTGCGCGCTGGAAAGAAGCTGGTGAGACGATCCCAGTGGAAATATCGTCGTCAATCGCCGAAGGCATAAGTGGCTATATAGAGCCTGAAGCGATGACCTGGCCACATATACGCGAGCGCGTCGATCGTGTTCTTCTGGTTTCAGAAGCCGAAATCAAAGCAGCGATGTTGTTAATGATTAATCTGCACAGCCATATTGTAGAGCCTTCAGGCGTACCCGCAGTTGCGGCAGCCCTTCGTTATGCAAAAGAACTGAGCGGGCGTAAAGTTGTCTGCGTGGTGAGCGGTAGAAACATATCGGGCTCCCGCTATCTCAAATTAATTAATGAGGCGTCACTATGAAGAAACAGAGCGGAGTTAAGGTCGGCTGAGCTCTTATTGCGCAACGTTCTTATCATAACGGCTTTATTTATTACGCAGGCTTTGAGGTAGTGCCCCCTTTGACGGCCTGCCGTTTAACAGCCTTTCCGCTCAAAATTCTATGGTTCGTTTAAGGGAATGTCAGGCATCATCATCAAAAAATATATTTTCCATACAAGGAGTAAGACTAATTAATATAAATATAAGAACAGCCCGCGCTGCTGATATTGATACTATTTTCGAAGTCAGAACCTCAGTGCTCGAGAATTATTGGAGTCGTGAAGAAATGCGTCAGCTGGGGATCACCGAAAGCGTCGTGGCCGATATGATTGAAAAGAATTTATGCGCCTGGGTTGCGGCTGAAAACGATAAAATAGTTGGCTTTTCAATAATTTTGCCTGATGAAGGCTGTCTTTTTGCGGCCTTTGTTCTCCCGGAATATGAAAGCAGAGGTATAGGTCGCAGGCTGGTTTATCTCGCCGAGCAGGAATGATTCAAACATCATGAGATTGCCTGGCTGGAAACCGATAAAAATAGTCGCGCGGCGAAATTTTACATGCAGCTCGGCTGGGGTAATAAAAAAGAGATTAACGGCACCGATATCAAACTGGAGAAACATCGCAGCGTGTGATCCACTGCAACTTTCATCAATGTCCGCTTATGGCACTGAGCGGACAATATCACTCGCCTGGCCGAACGAGCCCCAGCAACTTAACGAGTGGCGAATTTAATGCGCGGAGCAAACAATGTGTCTCACGTTAGAATTAAATCGCCCCCTTTAGCCATCAACTATCCTGCATCAATATCTTTATAAACTTTTCAACCTGATGAGAAAAAGACCCTTTCTCTTCAGGCGAAAGTAATATATTCATAATTTGGTCATCAAGGCGGCAGTCATAAATATCAATACCCACCCAGCCTTCAGACCAGAACTCTACCGTTCCCAGCTTGTTGAAACCTTCAAACTCTATTCTTTCAAGATCACCAAAATCCCCGTTAGCGAAGCATGAATACTTTGCAGTAAAATCCTTGAAAAGGGGTTTTGCTTTTTCATTAAACAAGGAAACATCCATAATAACTCTCAATTCCTGTCTGGAATTTCAATGTTTTTGATCGCCAGAAGATGCTCGCTGCCCTGATTATTAAGCAAAAATTGTTGGGACTTATGGACATCAGGGCCAATCATTTTAAACCAGTTATCTTTACCGCCTTGTAACAGGCTCTCCGCTGGAACATCACATTCAACATAAACAGAGCCTTAAATTCGTCGATACCCTTAGTCGAAATAACGGTTTTGACCTGCTCCCCGTTGATGAGTACATGCCGATGTTAGCAACGTCAGCTTCTGGCACAAAGTGGACTGACGTCAGGCTAATATCCGCTATGTGTGAAAAGCGGGCAGACACGTTCACATCTGAGCGATGCACCGTACTTTCTAATAGTTTATCAACTCACTTCCTTAGCCCATCTGTTGCAGTGTCAGTGAGCATCAGTACCGATTTTAAGCTGGTTTGAATCCGTTCAATAATGGCATCACGTGGTCCTGACGTCCACGCATCACTGCAATAAAATGCTCTCTGTGATGCATCCAGATGCTCAGGGTCATCATAGGCTCGGATTAGGTAGTAAGAATCCTCATCATGCGTTGAGTTTCCAAAGGCAATGATGTCAATGCCCGCATCACGATGGAGGGGGATACTTTCCTCAATCATGATTTGATGAAATTCCCGTCCAGTGCCTGCTTTCAAGGTGTACTGCAATAACTCGACTGTTTTCATCAAACTCTCTCAGTTGCTTTAAGTTCGGGGGAGTTAGCAAAAACTCTCCTGGGTGCGTTCACGCAGATTTCCTCAGCCTGTTTATGCAGCAGTATGGCCGTTTTTCGGCATCCTGATACCCGGTGCGAATCATGCAAAAACGCCTCTGGTAATTTCGGTGCCATTGTTGCTCTATATACCCGCAGATTAATACATTCCGATGTTCATAATGTCTTCTTCTGGCACAATGCGGACGCTGTGCAGGCCAATGTCCGCTATGAGCGAGAAACGGACATTATACCATTACTCTTTGAGCTGTTTGTCTGGAGACATGTAAGCTTTCTGTCCACGCTAAATTTTAAGGGACACAGATGCTAACTACGTCAGGAACACCACAATTATCATATATTGCAGAAGGAAAAGGGGCACTGGTTATAATGCTTCACGGTCTTCTGATGGACGGAAAATCGTGGCGGAATAATGGATTCATATCTTTATTCAGTCCATTTTTCCACGTTGTTTGCCCGGATCTTTTAGGTCATGGCAAAAGCGACAAACAGCCGGTGCCAGAATTATATACACAACAAAACCAGGCGTTATCCATTGTCAAAATTATGGATGAGTTAGGTTATGAGAAAGCGCACGTGATAGGTTATTCCTCTGGCGCATGGGCTGCATTAGGACTACTAAACCACCATCCGGAACGGCTGCATTCTGTCGTATTAGGCGGATGGGACTTAAAAAATGGCCTTCCGGAAACGCCTGAAGGCAAACTTAGTTTTGATATGTTTATGTCTTATGCAGCAAGCACAGCTCCAGAGCTTACCTCTGGGCTTTCACTGAACGATAAAGAAAGTATCAGACGCTTTTTCAATGAGTTAGGAAAATACTCTGACAAAAAAGAAGCTTTATTTCCTTATAAAACGCCCATTCTACTTTGGGCTGGTGCCAGCGACCCTTACAACTCAGCTATGGGTGATATAGCGCAACAATATGGCTTATCTATGATCCCTGGAAAAGGGGATCATTTGAGTGAATTTAACAGTCCTGACAAAGCATCAATAAATGAAATTTTTAGATTTTTTGAAATGCAAGAGGGTTCAATGACATCTGTCACTTGTTCATAAAAATATAAATTGTGGTAGCTGGAGTGATGTCCGCCTCTGGCACAAAGCAGACATGATTGCGTGGCACAGTCCGCTTTGAGCGAAGAGCGGACATGCGCATTTGCTCTGCAGCAGCTGGAGGTTTTGTTAACGTAGCCACATATTAATTAACAGGGGCAGGTCATGCTGCATTTCCACTTCATGCACATGCTCTGGCAGGTTAAGTCGCTCTTTGTACTCGACAAGGCTTGCTGCCAGGTCAACGTTTACTCTGTCACGATCCTCGCGACTGCGCGCCGCAAGATTATGCGTTGTGACTATGCATCCGGATAGCCGGCTAGATTTATGCCAGTTTCAGATGCCCTGTGTGCGAGGCAGAAGGCTTGATAACAATCTCAATATCGCAGCCTAAACGATTCAGGCACTCCATTAGTTTATGCTCTGAGAGGTTAGTAAAATCGCCCCGGAGCAGATTGGAGACCTTTGCCTGGCTTATTCCCATGCGTTCCCCTGCTGCGGTCTGTGACAGACCCAGCCGGCGAATATTTTTAATAATCTCAATCGCCAGCCCTGATTTTACTTTCTGCTTTTCAGCATCCTTCAGGTTAAGGTCAGCGTAAATGTTGCCTGAACTCATTTCGACAGTAACGCCGTTAATGATTTTGTTTTCCATGTTTTATCTCCTGGGCTACTACAGCAGCTACTTTAAGCCGGTTTCTGATAATCTCCATGTCTTCCCTTGGCGTCGCTATACCCTGCTTGCTCTTTTTCTGGAAAGCGTGAAGTACAAACACGGCCTCATCAAACTTGACGGTATATACAGCGCGGTAAGTACCACCCATATCGTCCTCAACCACTTCAAGAACACCGGCACCACCAAAACCTTTAAGAACCTTCGCACTGTCATGCTTCTCACCATGTTGGGCGAAGTCCAACGCAAAGCCAAAGAAACGTTGCACTTCTTTAGGTAGTGACAATAGATCCTTTTTACTGCTACCGAGCCAGATTAGTGGCTTCTCTCCCTGCAAACTCATCCTTTATACCTTTACTGGTATGGGTGCAATCATTATACCTTAAAAGGTATAATTTAAATTACTGTTAACCCAAAAATTTTGAGTTGTAAAAACTCCTGCCTGATACATAGCAGCAAAGCATAACTTTAATTAGCAGACTGGCTTTAAGCCTGATTCAATATTTGAAGAAGATTACAGGACGTCAACTTAAGTGACCTGCTCCCTGTTGATGAGTACATGCCGGTGTTAGCAACGTCAGCTTCTGGCACAAAGTGGACTGACGTCAGGCTAATATCCGCTATGAGTGAGGAGCAGACGTTGCCGGTTAAGGGAAAGGCGCTACCAGACTGAACATCTTCAGCTCCCTTGCCGGTCATACCTGTCTCAGAAAACTCTCTTCCTTAACATTAAAGGCAGGGCGGCATTAATGTCATCGCTTCTGTTCTGAGATTTTGACCATACTATCTAAACATACGAGTTCCTTCTCTCATCATCCACCTTCTCAACGGTGGAGAAATCAACCTGTTAGCAGCCAATGTTTCCCGGAGATTTCATTTTCCTGTCATTTTTGTTGTTTACGCTGTTAGCTTCCTTACCTGGATATTAACAATATGAAAATAAAAACTATTTCTCTGGTTATCGGCTGTGCGCTCTCTTCATCAACGCTGGCGGCGCAGCCGCAGGTCGAGCGCTATATCGTCAGTTTTCCCGAAGGTACGCACGTAAGCTACAACGGCGCATTCGCCAGCGCATTTCCAAAGGGGTTGCCGGTGGGAATCGGCTCCGGTTTGCTGTTTACCGGCAAGCAGGGGGATGCGCTCACCTTCGCGACCGTCACCGATCGCGGGCCGAATGCCGACTCGCCTGATGTGGGTAAGCGAGAGGCAAAAATTTTCGTCACGCCAGAGTTCGCCCCGCTACTGATGAATATTCGGGTGCAAAACGGCAAAGCGGAGGCCATGGACGCCCGACCTTTGCATGACGACAAAGGCAATATCAACGGCTTGCCGTTGCAGGATGGCATCATCGGATCAACCAATGAAATTGCGTTAAGCGATACGTTGAAAGTGCTGCAGGGCGACAACCGCGGTCTGGATACGGAAGGCATTACGCCAGACGGCAAGGGAGGATATTGGCTGTGCGATGAGTATGGCCCGTTCCTGATTAACGTTGATGAGCGCGGCAAGATCCTGACTATTCATGGGCCGCAGGCAGCAGAGGGAGAGAAATCGATCGCGGGCGGTCTGCCGAACGTTCTCAAATGGCGTCAGCCAAATCGTGGATTTGAAGGACTCACCCGCATGCCGGACGGGCGTATCATCGCCGCGGTGCAGAGCACGCTGGATATCAATGGTAAAAGTAAAAAGCAGGCGCGCTTTACCCGTCTGTTGAGCTTCGATCCGGCGACCGGGAAAACCGCGATGTATGGTTACCCTATCGACAGCGCCGCTTACAGTAAAAACAGCGACGCAAAAATTGGCGATATCGTGGCGCTCGACAATCAGCATATCCTGCTGATTGAACAAGGCAGCGACAAAGACGACGCGATGCGCAACCTGATCTATAAGGTGGATCTTAGCCCGGCTACCGATCTTGCCGCGTTCGATAAGCCTGGCGAGTATCCAGAGTTTGACGACGAGAAAGCGCTGGCGCAGCGCGGCATTAAGCTCGCCGCTAAAACGCTGGTGGTCGATTTACGTCAACTCGGCTGGCAGCAGGAGAAAGCTGAAGGTCTGGCGTTGATCGACAATAAAACGCTGGCGGTCACCAATGACAATGACTTCGGCGTGAAAACGGTTATGCAAAATCCGGTGGAAGGTAAGAAGCGCAAGGATTATCGGGTGACTGAACAGGGTACGCTAACGATAGATGATAAGCCGATTGCAACCACCATCGGCGTGAAGCCGCTGAAAAAACCGGAGTCGGACAGCGAGTTGTGGATTGTCACGCTGGCGGCACCGCTGAAGTAAATGCTTTCCCTGCAGCCAGGCTGCGTCCCTTAATTACATCGCTTTTTGTAAAAGAGCCGGATGCAGCCAGTTCTGCTATCGACAGATCATTCCTTGCCGTTTGGTGACAGCGGGCTACGAACCAGACATCGTCCGCTATGATCGGCAAGCGGACGTTTAACTGCCACGAACAGAATCAGTGAGGCTACAGATCTCTAAAAAATCCAGCTCGTTACAGACAGCAATAGCGTACCAGCTACTCTGTTTTTTGCAGATGCGCGTTTTGCACGGTATCCGCATTGATAGGTTGCCCGCATGACGACCAATAACACGTGCCATCTCATTTCTGGCAGAGCGGGCAACGCAAGCGACGGCTGGACTGTTCACCGATCCTTTTCGCGCAGGATCTTGCCGACATTTCCGCCCGGATGAACGTTTAACAGACGCTCCTGATTGAAGCCATTACGCAGCATGATGTTGCCGCACAGCGCATCAAATACCGCTAGCACCAGCACGATAGAGGTGGTGGCCAACATATTGAACGGGTCGATTTCCCGCTGGATATGTGTTTTCACTACCAGCGTAGCGGCCGAGGCAATCGGCGAGTCCAGATTCTCGGTCACGCTGATAATCGTCACGCCTTTAGTTTTCAACGTCGGCAGCAGGCGTGTCAGTTCTTCAGAGTTGCCGCCGCGTGAAATCAGGATCATCAGATCGTTGCTGCGCATAAAACCCAGGTCGCCGTGGGCCGCATCTGTCGCACTGAGGTAAACGGCCGGTTGCTCGACGCACGCCAGCATGTGTGCGATTTTACGTGCAGCAATGCCCGAGGTGCCGACGCCGGTCACGGCAATTTTGCCTTTGCAGCGCGTGACCAGCGTCAGAAGTTGCTGCCAGGTATCGGCATCAAGATTATGCTGCAAAGCCAGTAACTCCTGGCTGTAGGTCTGCCAGCCCTGACACGCCAGACCAAACTCTTCTTCCGCGTTCATTTGGTTTCCCCCTGCATCAGCTGTCGGTATTTCATGCTGTCGTGGTACATCTCATGGAATACGCGGTATTTCCGATCATAATACTCTTTGATTTTGTTGGTCTGTGGCGTGATGGTTTTACCGATGCGGCTCATAGCGGCCATCGCTTCTGGCAGAGAATCGTACGCACCTGCCGCGACGGTGCCCATCATGGCGCTGCCGAGCAACATCGCTTCACTCTCTTCCGGCAACAGCATCGCGCAGCCTGTTGCATTGGAATGTTCCTGCACAAAGACGGGATTTTTGGTGCCGCCGCCACTTGCCATCATGGTATCGATGCAGTAACCGCTCTGGTTCATCGTCTCAATAATATGGCGAGTACCGAGCGCCAGCGCCTGAATGGTGGCGAGGTAGTGCAGCGCCATGTCTTCTGGTGTGCGTGACAGTTTCAGACCCGTCAGCGTTCCAGTCAGCGTCGGGTTAGCACGCGGTGAGCGATTGCCATGGAAATAGGGCAGCATATGAATGTCTTTGGTCAGGAACGCGATATTCTCTGGTTCACCCGCCATTTTGCGCAGGATGCCGTTCAGTATTTCATAAATGGTCTTGCCACTATCTTTGCCCTGCTTCAGCAGATCCTGATAACACGGGTGTGACTGAATAACATGGTCAACCAATGCGCCAGTGGTGGATTGTCCGCCTTCATTCAGCCAGTAATCTGGCAGAATCGCCGAATAATACGGCCCCCAGATCCCACCGATATAGCGCGCGCTACGTGACATCGCCATATGTGCAGTGGATGTGCCGCCGATCAGCGCAATGCGGTTGTCGAAATCCGCTGACTCGCCGGATGGCCCACTGGCACCAAGAATGCCAAGGCTGCCCGCGTGTGCATCAATAATCGAGACGCTGACTGCCGTGCCGGCTATCAAACCCATTTCCGCAGCGGCGCGCTGCGTCAGTCCATGTCCCAACGGCTCGCCCATGGTTTTCACTTCGCTGCCGATTTTCGACGCGTTGTTTTCCAGCAAGTCATCCAGACCGATCTGGCGGAAATAGCTTGGGTCCCAGCGGTCTTCGTGACCGATATAGGTCCACTTGCAGACGGTTGAACATAACGAGCGCGTGGTGTCATGCGTGGCGCGCCAGGTGAGGAAATCAGGCAGGTCGAACAGATGCCCGACGTTGCTCCAGGTGGTCGGCATGTGCTGTTTCAACCAGAGCAGTTTTGGCGTCTGCATTTCCGGCGAAATAATTCCGCCGACGAATTCCAGCACGCGGTGACCGGTGGCATTGATACGTTCTGCCTGCGTGATTGCGCGGTGATCCATCCAAACAATAATATTCTGCTCGCTGCGTCCGGACGGGCTGACGGTCAGCGGTTTGCCTTCTTTATCCAGCACGACCAACGAACAGGTAGCGTCAAAACCGATTCCTTTTACCTGAATGGGGTTGATGTCGGCCTGATTAACCGCGTCTTTGACGGCATTACAGACGGATTGCCAGATCTCATCGGAAGATTGCTCGACGAAATCGGCCTTCGGACGGTACAAGGTGATCTCGCGGCTGGCCTGGCCGACCATGCGGCCGTTCATGTCGAAGACGCCCGCGCGGGCGCTACCGGTTCCTACGTCTACGCCAATAAAATAACTTGCCATGTTGTTTCCCTTCATAAAAAGCGTTCGCTTATGATTTTCTGTTTTGCAGAGCGATAAACAGGATCAGTACGCAGCCCCACAGAGCCATAGTCAGGTAACTGCTGACGCCCATCAGGTTCAGGCCGCTTTCCAGCATTTGCAGGACAATCAGCGCCATTACCAGTCCGATAACCCGACCAAAACCGCCATCGGGATTAATTCCACCCAGCACGGAAGCCAGAATAGTTACCAGCAAATAGGAGTCGCCGTAGCCTGCTTTGGCAGAGTTAAATTTGGACATCATCAGCAGTGCCGCGCCCCAGCCGAGCAGCGCAGAGAGCACGTAAACTGCAATGGTGACTTTGTGGGTGTTGACACCACTGAAGCGCGTGGCCTGTTCATTTGAACCCATCAGATACAGGCTGCGACCAAGGGTGGTATGTTCCAGTAAGAGCCACAACAGCAGCGCTACCAGCAGGAATAAAAGCAGGGCAACCGGAATACCCAGCAGGCTGCCGTTGCTGAGGTATTGGATTGCCGTCGGGAAGCCGGAAATCACGGCGCCGTTCGTCAGCAGAATATTCAGCCCGGCAATGAGCGTCATGGTACCCAGCGTTGCCAAAATCGGCGAAACACCGATATAAGCGATCAATGCGCCATTGAGCACACCAATCACCACGGCCACCCCCAGACCGGCGAGCATCGCCAGTGCGAAATATTCTGGCTGGTTCGGATGCGCCACCAAAATAGCCGCCATCACCAGCGAACAGGCGTTGGCACCGGCAATCACGGAAAGGTTGATACCGCCGGTGAGCATGGTGATACCCATTCCCAGCGCCAGCATGCCCAGAATCGGTAATTGCGAGGAGATCGACTGGAAATTGCCGATGCTGTAAAAACTGCCGCCCAGCGTGAACGAGAACAGCACGGCAACGGCGATGATAATCAGCAACTGCAAACGTATGATGCGGTCGCCAGGGAGAAATCGGTTCAAGGTGGTCATGTCACATCCCCTTTGCCAGTTTGCGTTTTTCATTCCACGCGGTGCTGCTGATGCTGACCAGAATGATCACGCCGCTGAAAACCTGATGCCAGTAGGATGAAATGCTTAGCAAAGTCATGCCATTTTGCAGAAAGCCCAGCAGCAGCACACCCAGAATGGTGCCGGTCAGCGAGCCACGTCCGCCGGTCATACTGGTGCCGCCTAATACCACCGCCGCCAGCACCGTTAGCTCATAGCCGAGCAGGGAATTAGGGGCTACCGACTGGGTGATTTGCGCCTGAACCACCGCAGCAATGCCCGCCAGCAATCCCATAAAACCGTAAACGTAAAAATGCAGCCGTAAGATGTTCAAACCGAGACGCGACGCGGCGTCACGATTGCTGCCCATGGCATAAATCTGACGACCCACGCGTGTTTGGTTCATCAACACCCCGGTGGCAATAACGACACCCAGCAGGCTGAGCAGTGGGAGAGTCAGGCCATAGTCGTAACCATCAGCGGCGGTAAAGGAGAACCAGTTAATGCCGTTCATAAACCAGTCGGGAAAGCCGTACAACCAAGTGCCATTGGTGAGATAAACCAGCAAACCGTAGAACAGATTTAGCGTGGCGATGGTGATAATGATGGCTGGAACGCGCAGCCAGTACACCAGAAAACCGTTGACCAGCCCGAGCAGCAAACCGGTGCCCATTGACATGGCAAACGCCAGCGGAAAGCTGCCGCCGTGATGAATGATGTAACTCGCCATTACGTACTGGCCGATGGATGTGATGGCCGGGAAGGAGATGTCGATGCCTCCGGCGATCAGCACCACAAACAGACCGCAGGCCAGAATACCGAGAATGGCGTAACTGGTGGCGACATCTGTCAGATTACCCAGCGTCATAAATTCACTGGTGCTGACGCTCAGGCCAATTGCCAGCAGCAGAACCAGTAATCCAAGCCAGAATTCGTGCCGGGAAAACAGTTTCGAGAGAACGTTGTTATCCATTGATCATCTCCGCAATCTCCACTTCGCTGCTCTGGTGCGGCGCAAATTCCGCCACCAGTTCACCTTTGCGCATCACCAGCACGCGATGACTGTTGTAGTAAGCTTCCGGAATTTCATCGCAAATCATCAGCACCGCCATGCCAGATTCCGCCAGATCGCGCGCAATGCGATAAATGCCTTCTTTGTTGGCAATATCCACGCCGACGGTCGGTGAATCGAGGATCAGAATATGGGGTCGCGTCGCCACCCATTTAGCGATAGCAATACGCTGCGCATTACCGCCAGAAAGCGTCTTCACCGGTAAGCCGCTGTCGGAGACTTTAATGTTCAGGTCACGAATCAGATCTCTCACTACCGATGCGGCTTTGCGATGATCCATTAATCCTGTGCCGGTGTGCAGCTTGTCGAAAATCGATACCAGCGTGTTGTCGTAAATCGATTGCTCCATGATCAGTCCTTGCGTCAGACGGTCTTCTGATACATAGGCGATGCCGTGACGGATGGCGTCGCGGTTACTGTGGAGTTTCACCGCATTGCCGTTAATGCGGATTTCCCCGCTGTCCGGTTGGGTCATGCCGAACAGGCTTAAACAGAGTTCTGTACGTCCTGACCCGAGCAGGCCGATAATCGAGGTGATTTCACCCTGACGCAGCGACAGTGAAATATTGTGATACTGACCTTTACGACTCAGCTGACTGACTTCCAGCAGCGGCGTCACGTCGGCGGGTGCCCGGTGTGGCAGGTGACTGTAGGTAAAACGCTGTCCAGTCATCAGGAACGCCAGTTCATTGCTGTCGAGTTCACTGGCTGGCCAGGTGCCGACCAGTTTACCGTCGCGCATTACGCTGATGCGGTCGGCCACCTCCATCACCTCATCAAGACGGTGGCTGACAAACACCACGCAGATACCGGCGGCTTTGAGTTCATTCACTACCCGCAGCAGGCCATTAACTTCTGTGCGGGTCAGTGAAGCGGTCGGTTCATCCATAATCACCAGGCTGGCATCAGCGGCGATTGCGCGGCATATTGCCACTAACTGGCGGTCGGCGATCGACAGCTTTTCGACTTTACGATCCGGATCCAGAGAAACCCCGACCCGTTGCATTGCCGCCACCGCTTTTTTGCGCATCGCCTCGCGATGTACCCAAAAATCACCGCCCGGTAAATAACGGTGAATGGCAATGTTTTCGGCCACAGACAGATTTGGAAACAGAGATAAATCCTGATAAATAACCTGAATCCCATAATAAGAAGACAACTGCGGCGTAAGGGTGTGAAAGAGTTTCCCGTCCAGCTTAATGGTCGCGCTTTTTTCCGGCTTATAGACACCGGAAATGATTTTAATTATGGTGCTTTTTCCGCAGCCATTTTGACCGGCAAGACAATGCACTTCACCTTTATTAAGGGTCAGGCTGACATTATCTAATGCTAATACTCCCGGGAATTTTTTACTGATTTTCTCGAGGCTGATAAAGGCCTCATTACCGGCTTGGGACATGCTGACAATATTCATCACAGATCCTTAAATATACCTGTTTACTTCCAGCTGGGATGGGCAACGCTGGCGCACTCAAATCACTTCATTATCCAGGCTTATTGGGATTCGATCATTTGCCGACTTCCACCAACTCAACATATTCAGGGCGTGAAATTTCAAAGTCGGAACAGAAATAAAAATACGGCACAGCGTACGACGCCGTATCTTTTTTATTAACCTGGTGTGTTGCTGGAAAAATTTATATACGAAAGATAAAAGAGTTAAAGGTGCCGATCAGAACCCGAGTGATTTCGCATTCTCTGGTGTCACCTCGAGAATTTTATTAAATCGAATCACTTTCTTGTCCATATCGACGTCGGCTTTGCCCAGCCCTTCAATGCTCAGATCTTTAGTAACTTCTTTACCCTGAAGCAACCGATCGGCGACCGTGACTAAGGCGTAACCGGCATCTTTCGGATCCCACAGCAGGGCTTTCTTAATATCACCGCGCATCAGATAAGGTGCAGCTTGAGCGGGCATAGCGATACCGACAACGGCGATTTTATTTTTCGCACGTTTCTGCTGAACGGCTTGGCCAGCACCGATTGGACCGAGCGAACCGAAGCCGATAATGCCTTTTAGATCGGGATAGGTTTTCATTAAATCGAGCGTGGTGGAGTAGGACTTATCAATATTTTCTGCTACCGGCAGACGTGAAGTCACTTCATGCATCTCCGGGTACTTTTCTTTCTGATATTTGATCGCAGCATCAGCCCATGCATTATGCAATGGCACGGTCAGGGAGCCGACATAAATGGCGTATCCGCCTTTGCTGCCCATATCTTTTGCCAGCTCGTCCATGTTTGCTTCGGCATATTTCTGGCTGTCGATGGTTTCAATATCCCACTGCCCAATTTGCTGGTCCGGCGATTCATGCGTTAATACGACGATGCCCTGGTCACGGGCTTTTTTCAGCACCGGCTCCAGTACTTTGGCATCATTTGGCACCACAATGATTGCGTTGACTTTTTTGGCTATCAAATCTTCAATCACTTTTACCTGCTGGGCCGGATCGGGGGTGGAGCCTCCAACCTGATACGCGTTGACATCCAGCTTCTGCGCGGCTTCTTTTACGCCCACTTCCATACGGGTGAACCAGGGAATACCCGTAACTTTAGCGACAACGGCGATATCGTAAGGTTTGGCGGCAAATGACGGTGTTGTAAATGCCATGCATGCTGAAACCACACATGCGCTGACTAATGCGAGATTAAATTTCATTTCGGTACCTTTCTTATGGTGTTCTGAAAAAGGGAAAGAATGATTTCTGTTAAATTCACGATCAGAGATTAACGTAGAGGAACATCGTTTTTCGCGCAGTTGTGAAGGAAATGTGAGTAAAGCCCGTATTTGTTAAATATTATGTAATATTAAGTTAATAAATTGTTATTAAAGGCGCTCAGTGCGCCGACTTTAGCCCGCAAGGGGGCTGTTTTCAGCTAAATACCTCATATAAAATCACATTAATTTAACAATTAATTTACATATAAGTGCGGCGTGGTGCTTTTCCGGCCGGAAAAATGCGGCAATGGTTTTTATTTGCGCAGAGTGTGAACAGCATCACGCGGCAGGTGCGTGAGCCATCACGCAACGCTGCCTGTGTCGGACGTTAAAGCTGAAAGAATCAGGCAGGACATGTGCCGACATACCTGGACGCCCAAACCCCGTGCATGAAGTGTTGAATAATAAGCGTGCGCTGACGCTGGCAATGTCCGTAGTCTGCATAAAATGCTTACTTTTACGCTGGCATCTCTGGTAGAGGCAAAAGAACCCGAACGAGCGAGAGTGCGGTCACCGGAGCCCGCTACGCGCAGGGTTTTTTAATTCTGTGGCGAGGGATTGAATCCCGAGCCGCCCAGAAACAAAGCGGCATAAGCCACAACGTCACGGACTCATTCGCAAAGCGGGCTAACGCGCGCCAGGGTCGGTTTTGAGGGAGGAGCGGACGAAGTGGCAGAGGGAAAGCATCAATGTTAATGTCCGGAAAGTTCATGTTAAAACTCTGTATGGCATTGGTCATCGACGATTAAAAAGGGCTGTTAATGGCTACAGTTGAGGTATTAAAATTAAAGTATCCAGGCGCAGATGCCTGGCAAATGGGCGACACTCCGGAACTGGCTAGCAAGCTTGCTGACCTGATTAAAAAAGGGATCAAAACGGCCTCCTGCGGATCTCTTACCTCTTACCAGCAGGAAAAGCCTGCGCCGAAGATTGGGAGCTATAACATCATCCTTGATGGCCAGAACGTCCCGGCCTGCGTAATCAGACTGGTTTCAATGCGACTGGTGCGTTTTTGTGATGTTACTGAGGAGTTTGCCCGCAAAGAAGGTGAAGGCGATTTAAGCCTTGAATACTGGCAGAAAGAGCATCAGAGATTTTTCACCTGCACGGGACATTTTTCTGATGATATGGAGCTGATCGCAGAAGAATTTGAGGTAATCGAGGCCCTGTAAGATAAAATAACGTTCTGGCGTTTGAAACCCTGCCATTTATAACAACGTCCGCTTCTGGCACAAAGCGGACATCTGCATAAGGCAATGTCTGCTATGAGCGACAAGCGGACGTTTTGTCATTAGTCATTTTGGTTCGGGTTGGTAATAAGTCTCTTAACGCTACTGAAATACGGCTGGATTAAGCATGGTCTTCATTAGGCGCACTTCTATTCGCAAATAAAGGGTTGCCTTTGTTGAAGGAAAAGACAGTATATCCTTTTAAGTTAAAAGGATTTTTTATGAGTAATTCTTCATACACATCCATCGGGCTGCTCCTGTTTCCGGCTCTTACGCAGCTTGATCTCACCGGCCCTTATGAAGTTTTCGTAAGAGCGCCAAATACCAAGGTTCATCTCATCTGGAAAAACCTGGGCCTCGTGGTTTCTGATCGTGGTATGGCTATACAGCCAACAACCACATTCAACGCATGTCCCGAACTGGATGTAATTTGTATCCCGGGTGGTCCAGGGCAGATAAACCTGATGGAGGACGAAGAAGTTCTTTCGTTTATCCGTACTCAAAGTAAACAAGCAAAGCTCGTGACTTCGGTATGCACTGGTTCGCTTGTTTTGGGCGCAGCAGGGCTTCTGAGGGGATACAAAGCAACTACACACTGGGCGTCTCTGGATCAGCTAGCTTTGTTAGGTGCAGAGCCAGTAAGTGAGCGCGTAGTTCGTGACCGCAACCGTATAACTGGCGCAGGTGTGACTTCAGGTATAGATTTTGCTCTCAACGTCGTGTCAGAAATGTACGGTAGTGATATCGCTCAGAATATTCAGCTGCATATGGAATACGACCCCGCACCTCCCTTTACCTGTGGCTCACCCCGTACAGCATCTGAAGAACAGCTAAAAAAAGCACAGGAACAGGCTGCGCCATTTATTGAAAAGCGGCGGCAGGCTACTTTGAAAGCAGCAGCCAGACTTTAGAAATAAAGGCATAGCGGAAGAAGGTTATTTCCCTTTTCATTTTTAACGTCCGCTTCTGGCAAAAAGCGGACGTAAACTGAAAGAGCAGCTCACGAGCAAACATCTGTATTTTTCATTGCTGCTGAAGCTGCCAGAGAAATCAGTGCTCATTAAACTGCCCAGATTTTTCATTCCCCTATAATGCGGTGAAGCTCGTCATTAGCGCTGAAAAATATACGTCCTTTCACTGAATAATCGCTCGTGTTGAAATAAGGGGCAGCCATCTTGATGCCGACGCGGCTGAGCGGGTGATTATGCAGCCATCGTTATATCGGAGGAGAGAGTCAGGAATGGCTTTATCTGAGTCCCGCAAGGTGGCATTGCGCTGATAAAAGTCATTACCAGGCGAAAGCACCCACTTTTATCGGTTTCTCCACCGTTCAGGCCAGCGAAACTGCCCGCCAGCAGTGCTAAACGCATTCGACGCGTAACAATCCGCGCCGCACTGTGGTTGAATTCGCGCCTTACATTTTTCGTACGTGGTTATCATGCATTACATTCAAAGTTTGGTGAATTTTATTGAGGGAAACAGGGTGCTGTCAGTCAGCGTCAGCCTGCTGTTGCTGATTATGGCCGGGATGGTGACTCACCTGATCTGCAAATTTTTCATCGTCAAAGTGATCAGAAAGGTCTTTTTCAGCAGCCATAAACAAGGCGTTCCGCTGGATAAAGATGTCCGCCTCTCTCAGAAACTGTCGAATTTTGTGCCGGTGATTGTGGTCTACAATTTCCTGCAGTTTATGCCAGGCCTGCCTGAAAATCTGAAAGTTGCGATTCAGACCATCTGCGGCATCCTGTTTTTTGTCTATCTGTCGATCTTCTTCAATGAAGTGCTGGAGATTGTTAACAATTCCTATTCGCGCAAATCGAAGCGTAAGAATCATTCGATCAAAGGCTATATTCAGATTGGCAAAATCCTGGTGCATATTATCGCCGCGATCATGATTCTGGCGATTATGTCCAACAAGTCACCGGCAATTATTATCTCCTCGCTGGGTGCGGTCGCCGCGGTGCTGATGTTGATTTTCCAGCATACCCTGCTGTCGCTGGTGGCGAATATTCAGCTCTCGTCCAACGATGTGCTGCAACTGGGCGACTGGATCGAGATGCCGGACAGAAATATCAGTGGCGAGGTGATCGATATTGCGCTGCATACCATCACCATACGCAACTGGGATAACACCATTTCGCGCATTCCGACCAAGAATTTCCTCACCGAGACCTATACCAACTGGCAGGCGATGTTCTCTTCGGGCGCGCGCCGTATCATGCGCAGTTTTCATCTTGATCAAAAGTCGATCACCTTTGTGAACCAGGAGATGCTGCAGGCGATGAGCCAGATCCGCATCGCCAGCGAATCCATCACTGAGCTGCTGGATGGGCGTGATATCAGCGCAGTCGGCGATCGCTGGTTTATGGAGAACGGCATCACCAACCTGATGGTGTTCCGCAAATTTCTGACCGCCTGGCTCGCCCAGCGTGAGGATATTAAAAAAGAGATGTATATCGTGGTGCGTCCGTTAAAGCCGTCACCGGATGGCTTGCCGGTAGAGATCTACTGCTTTACCTCATCTATTTTCTGGGCCGATTATGAAAATACCCAGGCGGCGATTTTTGAGTATATCTATGCGATGGCCCGTTACTTTGAGCTGCAAATTTACCAGCATCCGGCAGGATCCGATTTTGCCCGGCTGGCGCAGCCGCGCGCAGAGAGCACCGATGCCAGATCGGGCGGCACGCAATAATCTGACTCACGGCGGCGTATCTTACGCCGCCTGATTTTACCAGGCGCATTTGGCGTTATCTGCACCGTCAGCGTCTGCCCTTCAGTGGTGTTACAGGTTCGCGCTGGTAGTTTCATTTCAGCAGACGCTGCCCATACGGATACGGCATCGGGTTGTCGGGTTGACCGCACTGGGCAATCAGCGGCTACTGGCATCCAGGCAATCTGTAGATCTCTGAAATTATTTGCATCGTTGCCTCTTCGATCGTTCCTTCATTACGGCATAAAACCCAGCCGTGATCGGCAACTTCTCGCTCAAACGCCAGGGTACAAGCGACATGCTCTTCCAGCTTATGCATCACCGTACTACTTAGCCCACGCGTTCTGGCCGCGGCCCTTGCCCATGAAATCTCAGGCGTCGTCACCACCCCAACATGCAGGTCTGGCGTTCGTACGTTTCTCTCCCTATTGAGCTGTAAAATCTCTGCAAAGGGCACCATTCGGCGAAACACGGCATCCGACGGATACCAACGATCCATCAGAATTATGCTGCCCGGTGGCTGCTTAGGCAGCACATGTTCGGAAATCCATGCACGGCTATTCGCAAAGTGCGCACAAACTTCCCGTTCCAAATCCAGGGCAGGAGTTCTGGCGAGCCTGTTCACAAGGGCCATCGTTTCGCTTCTGTTGGGATCGCTTTTTTTCTCAGAAAGTCGTATCACTTTCTTGTTGTCTGCCCTCAGCACTTTGGTAATGGCTTCCAACAGCGTGGTCTTACCGACGCCTTTCGGGCCATCGAGAGAAATAAACAGTGGGCGATTCATGCTCAACATGACGATGGATATAAGCTTACACTAAAATATAACTCACTGAAAAACATGATTTTCCCTGATTATAAACAGACCCGGATGAACAGTGTGGCCATGCTTCTCATTCGCGAGCCTGAGCGACTGATATCAAGGCCGATGACGCCGAGTGCTCTACAACGTTATGCGCTCAGCCATAACAAAAAAAGTGCGGATAGCTTAGCGATATCCCTAAAACAGCAGGGGATGATCTTTCCAGCATGTTTAAAATGCAACCCTGTTTTCCGCTATCAGCATCACGCAGAGTTTATTAAAGATTGTCGGCGACGCAGCCGATAAATGGAGATCAATACCTTTAATCCTGAATCCCGTCATCGACAGCGTGCCGCCTGTTTTCTGTAACAAAGAGGCGCGCGCCGCGGCAGCCATGATGCATGACGGACATTCGTTTGATCCTGAACCGCTTGCCGTAATACTTCCCAAAGAGGTTAAGGCAAAGCGGTCTTTAACGACGAGTAGTAAGCTTATTCAGTATCACCAGCCAATAACGGATTCGACCAACATGAGCACTGCGATCAAGCCTGACCTTTCTGCCATTTGGTCCACGGACGCTCAGGGCCTGTGCATCGCCTGTCAGGAAAGTCCTGCTGGCCTGATGCCGGCATTGAAAGGCGTCACGCTCAGCGCCTGGCTGAGGCTCGCGCAGGCAGATGATGATGCGAAGATCGCGCTGCAGCTGACGGCGGCTCTGGAAGGTGTCACGCCTTTTCACTTCGAATTGCCGATTCAGTGTCTGGACGGCACGACGCGGCGGGTGATTTTTTCTGGCCTGCCGGACAGCCAGCCCAGCGCTTCGCATCTGCAATATAACGGCTTTATTTTTGATATCACCGGACAGCGCAAAGCGCTGGAAGATGCGCTGCGCACGGCGGCGGAATACCGTCTGTTGATTGAGAACAGCACCGATCTGATCGCCCATTGCGATTCAGACGGCAGGTACGTTTCAATCTCGCCTTCCTACAGCAAAATGATCGGCTGGTCGGCTGATGAAATGATTGGCCAGCGAGTGCTGGATTTTCTGCATCCTGATGATTATGCCTCCGCTTCCGAAGCGCTGGCACATATATTCAATAACGGTGCGTTACCGGACGTTGTCGAAGTGCGTAAGCGCCATCGCGACGGCCATTACATTACCCTTGGCACCAAAGCCTGTAGCGTCAGCAATCCTTCCACCGGCAAAAATATCGGTGCCGTGCTGGTGTCGCGCGACATTACCCGCGACAAAGAGAAAATTCTTGAGCTGGAGAAACTGGCAACCCGCGATACTCTCACCGGATTACCTAATCGCGCGTGGATCAACGACCAGGTGAACAGCATGCTCGCGCAGGCCGACAGTGGCGCCTGGGTCGCGGTTCTGTTTATCGATCTGAACGGGTTTAAAGCCGTCAATGATTCGATGGGACACGCATCAGGGGATCTGTTGCTGCAGCAGCTCGGCGAACGGCTGCAATACGGTATGCGCCCGGGCGATTCAGTGGCGCGAATGGGCGGGGACGAATTTGTGGTAGCCGCCATGTGCGACAGTCGCGAAGCGGCATCCGCTATCGCCCAGCGCCTTATCGACAGCATGGAAGCGCCTTTTGCTATCAATAATTTGAAAGTGCGGATCGGGGCGGCAATAGGCATCAGCCTCGCCCGGCCCGGCACCGCATCGGCCCAAATGCTGTTTGAAAATGCCGACAAAGCGATGTACCAGGCAAAAGCACGACGCGATGGCTCATATGAGTTTTTTGAGCCGGTGACGCTGTTGTGCGGCGATCAGCCGAGCTGATTCCTCTGGTCCTGACCATGATTTAACGAGTGGTGGCTCACTTTGCTCCCAGTCAATCCTGTTGATGGCTTTCAAAAAATTGCCGAAACAGGGCAGCTCAACCCAATACACGGGTCGATCGTTGCAGGTAGGCTGGCGAAAGAAAGCATGTAAGAACGGTCGCTTGAAACTGTTCAGGTGACTACTTTTGGTACTTCGCAGCCAAACACGCGCGCATGATCTGCCATCAGTGAAAAACAGAGATATTCCCGGTACAGAAGGATTTAATAAAGAGCAGATCACGGTGTGTTTACTGAAGACGGGAGCAGATTTCAACTTACGAAAAAGCGTCACTGAAAATAATAGCGTTGGGCTCGGCTGTGATTATGCTGCATCAGGGCAGCGAAACAGCCCTGATGCATAACTATTGTTATTGGCTTAGCGGATAAAAGATTGCGACTATCACAGAAAACGCGGCCGTTTCCCTTCCCGATGATTATTTCCCTTTATTCACCTTATCCTTCTTTTTATTTTTCTTCTGCCCGGAACGGTATTTTTCGTGATATTGGTCCATCATCCCTTTGAGTGATTTACCAATGGCGGCGTACTCATATTCATTAAGGTTAGCCAGGGAGATGCGGCCAGCAGGCTTCAGGCTACCGAATCCTCTGCCAGGCAGCATAACGATCCCGGTTTCCTCAGCAATACGGAAAAGCAGATCCGTTGGATTGAGCGTGATATTCACCCAGTCGGCAAACTCGTCACCGTAAACCTGACGGGATATCGCTTCGAGATCCAGCAGGGTGTAGTAATCGACAGCCTCTTCAGTATCGATATGCGTGATGCCTAACTCACGATACAGCACCGCCTGACGTCGGCGAATCACCTGCGACACCGCCGCTTTGTATCCATTATCTCCGTCCATCAGGGCAAACAGGCTGAACAACACCATTTGCACCTGCTGTGGGGTGGATAATCCGGCGGTGTGATTGAGCGCCACACTTCTGCTGTCTGCCACCACCCTGTCAAGAAAACGCAACGCCGGAACATCCGGTGTCAGCGAACCGTAGCGATGATTGAGGCGGTTTTTTTCAGCATCACTGAGTTCACTGAGTTGTTCATCAAGAATGTTGTTCTGATGCGTCGCGATAACGCCAAGGCGCCAGCCCGTGGCACCAAAGTATTTGGAAAAGGAATAGACCAGGATGGTGTTTTGCGGACAGACGGCAAACAGCGACTTGAAGTTGTTGGCGAACGTGCCGTAAACATCATCAGTCAGAATAATCAGGTCGGGACGCTGCGCCACGATGCTGACCATTTTCCCCAGCGTGCGTTCGTCCATTTTAACCGATGCAGGATTGCTCGGGTTTACGCAGAAAAAGATTTTGATTGCCGGATCGAGCAGCTTATCGAGCTCTTCATCAGGATATTGCCAGTTCTCTTCCGGTGACGCGTTAATCATCACGCTTTCCAGACGGTAATCTTCCAGTTGCGGGATTTCAATATAGGGGGTGAAGATGGGCGCGCCCATGGCGACTTTATCACCGGCCGTGACCAGGCCGTTGGTGCGCAGCGTGTTGAACAAGTAGGTCATGGCCGCCGTCCCGCCTTCTACTGCAAACAGATCAACATCTTCAGCTGAAATCAGGCCACCGATCATCTCTTTGACGATATATTCACGGGTGATTTTTTCACTGATGGTCAGCATCCGCGGCGGAACCGGGTAATTTGAACCGAGAATGCCTTCGACCATCTCATGTAAAAAATCAGACGCGGAAAGTCCCAGCTGATCGCGCACATAGCTCACTGCCCGCGATAAGAACGCCACGCCAGGTTGTTCATGTCCCCGCGCCAGGAATGCATCAAAGCGCGCTTCGATGCCCTCTTTGCGCGGTATTCCTCCAATGCCATGCGGCAAATAGGAATAGGAACGTTCAGCCTCTTCGGTGGCAAATAATCCCAGGCGCCAGAAGGCCCGGCGCGGCAGGGTAGCCAGAAAATTGGGATTTCCCCTTCCTGCATTCAGCATCATGCGATCGGGTTTGCCAGAAGCCAGCTCTATCAGTGCGTCTTTGAGTTCAAAAGGACTGAGTGATGCATATTTATCGTAAGGATTCGACATGGTTGATCTCTCCGGATAAGAAAGCAGGTCATCGTCATACCAGCGCGACGATAAGCGGGCCTAGCAAGGTGAGGAACACATTTGCCAGCCCGTAAGTCACCGCAAAGGGAGCGGTTGGAATGGCATTACCCGCTTTATCGAGGATTTCCCCAAAGGCAGGATTCGCGCTGCGCGTACCGGATAAGGCACCGGCAAAAATCGCCGTGTTGTCATAGCGCAGCAGATAGCGGCCAATGAATAGCGTGATCATCAGCGGGACGACCGTGACGACGATGCCGATCAGAAAAATGGAGATGCCGTTATTTTTGACGGTCTCAACCGCTTGCAGGCCAGACTGTAACCCGACGACGGCAACGAAACCTGCCAGCCCTAAGTCGCGCAGCAAGCCGGACGCTGGCAGCGGCATATTCCCGATCAGAGGCTTACGCGCCTGATACCAGCCAAACAGCAAGCCCGCGAGCAGGGCACCGCCGCCGCTGCCCAACGTCAGAGGCACAGAGCCGATACGCAGCACCAGCAAGCCAAGCAACAGACCAAACGCCAGGCCAAAGCCGTGAAACATCAGGTCGGTTTTTGGGCTTTTCAGCAGCGCCGGTCCGGCCATGGCGACAGCGCGTTGTATGTCCTGTTCACTGCCGTACAGCGTCACAACGTCATTGCGCTCTATCACTACGTCATCTTTGAAGGGAAGCACCGTCTCGCCACGCTTCAGGCCGGTGACATAAATACCGTGGCGGACATCTGCCGACAGCTGTTCGCGCAGTTCATCCACACGTTTGCCGATCAGCGCGGGATTGGTGAGGAAAACGTCGGCGGTTTTCATGGTCATTGCCGGGCCCGCTTCCTCATCCAGCTCTTTGCCAAGCGAGGGCGCAAGGGCAACGATACCTTTGCGGCGGCCTACCAGAAGCAGCACATCATTCTCATTAAGCGCCATATCCGGCGTGACCGCGATAACCTGATCGTCGCGTTTGATGCGTTCGAGCGTGACCGGAAAAAGCGGATTTGCCAGTGCTTCAACCTGAGCCACGCTTTTGCCAGCGACCGGCCCGGCGAGAAACACGCGCCCGACCAATTCCGGTAATGCGGGCACCTGGCCTGGCGCCAGAACCATTGCACCATGCATCATCTCCTGTTCAGCTTTTATTGCATCTTCACGGATTGAGCGTCCCATGATTTTGGGCAGGATATTAACGCAGATGATGATGGCACCCAGCGAGCCGAAGATGTAGGTCACCGCGTACCCCACCGCGACGTTGCCCTGCATCTGCTGGAGCTGAGCCGGGTCCAGATTTAATTTAGCGATGGCTGCACTGGCGGTGCCAATAATGGCTGACTGAGTTAGTGCACCCGCTGCAATACCGGCGGCAATTCCCTTATCCAGCGCAAAGATTTTTGCCAGCACCACTATCGTTGCTAATGACGAAATAACCAGTACCAGCGCCAGGGCAAATTCCCGCAATGTTCGCCGCCCCAGTGAGGAGAAAAATTTGGGCCCGCTTTCAAAACCCACGGCATAAATAAACACGGCAAACAGAACGTTTTTAATCCCGCTGTCGATAGTAATGCCTACCTGGCTTATCAGCACGGCAACCAATAGTGCTCCGGCTACGCCGCCAAGCTGGAAGGCACCCAGTTTGAATTTACCAATCCACGTACCTGCCGCAAGAGAAAGGAAAAGAGCCAGCTCCGGCGACAGACGAAAAACTTCATGCATCAAGCCCATAGAATAATATCCTGCACAGTGATTCTTGTGATTCAGGCAGATGGAATTACCTGAAAAGTGATCGATCAGGTGAAGATAAGCGGCAATATTTAATGCTCATAAAAGATTAGCGTTATAAATTTTTTTGGCAATGAAAAAGTCGGGAAAACAGGCGTGAACAATCACAGTGACCGTGTTTGATTAATTATCACGTTGGTTAATTCGATGATTTAAAACAAGAAAATTCATTAATCGGTTTCATTGTTTTATTCCTGTTGCAGCAATATTTCAGTGATGTCATTTAAGCGGGAAGCTCACGCTGTATGCCTTATGCGTAATACGCAAATATTGACTTTCAATCTGGATCTGAATTTTCCTGTTGATAAGTTAGAAAATGAATTTTACCTGCGTCATTATTGGATAATATCTTCGCTGATGCTTACTATTGAATTTCAGTGCTGATGCGGAGGTTTTACAGGTTTGGAGAATTAAAATCGGCTTATCCACGCTTCGATTGAATATGAGGTCGTTATGTCCACTGAATCATTAAACGATATAGCAAAAGATTTATCCGCTTTTGTGGGAACACATTTTGTTTATACCTACGATAATGGCTGGAAATACGAATGGTATGCGCGCAATGACAATACCTGTGATTACCGCATACATCAGGGGCTGGTGGGCGGGCGATGGGTGACCCATCAAACGATGAATGCTGTGCAGTTTGCGCCGGGCATTTATAAAGTCGACTGGCACGAGCCGACAGGAACCTGCGTCAGCCTGTTGTTCGACATTGAAAGAAAAATCATTCATGGCACCATCTTCTTTCCGCAGTGGATTGCCGGTGAAAACCAGCACCCTGAAAAAACCATCTGTTATCAAAACGAATTTATAGACGATATGCACCGTTTTCGCGACGAAGGCCCGGCTTATCCTTATGTTGTGATTCCTGAGTTTGCCCGGGTGACTTACATGAAGAACGAAGGTCCTGATAACGATGCTGTAATTAGCATGGCACCGGGCCAGCTGCCAGATGATTTCTTTGAAGGGAAATAAGGGCTAATGGCCGAAGTTAAGATGCACTGGCGGGGTAATTATTGCTGGACGTCATGCCTCATCCTAAAAGGTTTCTTCTGTGGAAACCTTTATCCACTATCCTCATTCCATCAGGGTTTTCTGACTGCCGCGTAATGGGGCAATGCGACACATAAAAAGTCTCGGCATAATAAGGCCAGAGTTAACTGTTGTTGCGGCACGGTTTTCTTGTTGTTTTCGGCTAACCAACATGTGCTTTGGACTGGTGCTGTCACTAAAAAGGCGAGAAAGGTTCTCTTTCTCGCCTTCTCTGTAAAAGTGCGCGACTGGCATACTTTTAGCGTGTTACTGCGGTTGGCTTTCACCAAAAACCTTTTTAATCGCCTCAGCGCTGCATCGATCGTCAGATTCTGCGCCACCGGTGCCCGCCATGCCGACGGCACCGATCCACTGGCCGCGATAGTTAACCGGTACGCCGCCGCCAAGCAGCAACAGGTCGCTGACGGTATTGAGATTAACGCTGTCCGGTGAGGATTGCGCCTTGATGGTGAGCTGTTTGGTCGGCGTTTTGGTCGAGAGCGCCGTAAACGCTTTACGCCAGGCAGCCTGCGTATTGTGCGGTCCAACGTTATCATCCCGCATTATCGACACCAGATTACCGCCGCGATCGACAACTGCTACCACGCCCTGACGATTCATGCCATGGCAAACCGACAGTGCTTCGGTAGCCAGCTCATTACTCAGGGCCTGAGTCATGTCATAGACGGCTGCAGGTTCAGCTGAAAATGCCATGCCTGGCCCGGTTGCCAGCGTCAGTGCAAGCAGTAAACGTTTCATTTATTTTTAAGCTCCCGCGATAGAAAAAATAACCGTACTGGCTCAGCAGCAACGGAACGTACAGATGTAGGTAGCAACAGGAAATGTCACCGGGACTTCACAGATAAAACGCGCTCTCCACGATTCATCACGCTGCTGTTATACCGGCACGGTGGTTCCAACTGCCTGTCAGAAAGATGACCGTATTGTCATCTGGCGTTGAAACGCTGGGGAGGACATGACTTTAATGGCAAACTGCGCCGATGAAACTATTACTGATCGAAGATAATCTGAAGACCAGCGCCTGGGTGCGGAAAGGGTTGGAAGAAGCGGGCTATATCGTGGATTTCGCGGCAGACGGGCGGGATGGCCTGCATCTGGCACTGTCGCATCCTTACAGCCTGATCATTCTGGACATCATGCTGCCGGGCATGGATGGATGGCAGGTGCTGAGAACGCTGCGTACCGCCAGCAATGTTCCCGTGATTTGCCTGACCGCCAGAGATTCTGTAGACGATCGCGTTAAAGGGCTGGAGCTGGGCGCCAATGATTATCTGGTCAAACCTTTCTCATTTGCTGAGCTTTTGGCACGGGTAAGGAATCAGCTACGACAGCAACAGCCGCACAGCAGCGTGCTGCGCGTGGCCGATCTGGTGATGGATTCCACGCGCTTTCAGGTCACGCGTGACGGTATACCTCTGACGCTGACGCGCAAAGAGTTTATGCTGCTCTGGCTCCTCGCCAGCCGTCACGGTGAGATTTTGCCGCGCACGCTGCTGGCCAGCGAAATCTGGGGCGTCAATTTCGACAGTGAAACCAACATTGTCGATGTCGCCATTCGCCGCCTGCGCCGCAAAGTCGACGATCCTTTCACTCATAAGCTCATCACCACGGTAAGAGGCATGGGATATTGTCTGTCGGAAAAGGCACCTGACAATGCATAGCGCGTCGCTAACGCTGCGGCTGACCGCAATTTTTACGCTGATCATGGCGATGGCCTGCGGCGGTATTAGCCTGATACTTTACAACGCCTTACGCAGTGAGCTGGTGTGGCGGGACGACCAGACGCTGATCAACCGCGCTGCGCAATTAAGGCAGCTGCTTGAAGATGGCGCCCATCCCAGTTCGTTGCCGCTCTATTTCAACCGCATGGTCGATATTCATCAGGATATCCTCAGCATCCGATCGCAGCATGAGCAGAACGTCAGTATTAATCACACCGGTGTCGCTTTGCCTGAGATGTCGCCCACGCCGGTAAACAGCCCGCCGAATGCACGACAGCTGCATCGCTGGATGGATGCTGATCATACGGAAGCGGCTGCGCTTAGCCTGCAGGCAAACTCATCGCTCGGACCGGTTACCATCACGCTGGCCCGGGTCGCGCGGGAGCGGGCGATGATGCTGGATCGCTATCGTCAGCAAAGCATTCTGGTCTCACTGGCAGCTATTTTTCTCTGCGCCGCAGTCA
Source organism: Duffyella sp. Ts4 (assembly GCF_051851875.1). Classification (NCBI taxonomy): domain Bacteria; kingdom Pseudomonadati; phylum Pseudomonadota; class Gammaproteobacteria; order Enterobacterales; family Erwiniaceae; genus Duffyella; species Duffyella sp. Ts4. The sequence goes on from NZ_JBLYPN010000003.1 coordinate 323,890, forward strand.
GCCCGCTGCTTATTCGCCGAGGGCTAAAAGCGATAGGGCGGCTGAGTGAGATTTTGGCGGAAACCGCCAGTGACAGGTTAAATCATCCGGTGCCGCTGCAGGCTATCCCGCAGGAATTGCTGCCCTTGGGGAAAGCGCTTAACGCGATGCGTCAGAGCTTATCCACTGACTTCGTCCGCCTGACCCAGTTTGCCGACGATCTGGCACACGAAATACGCACGCCCATTAATGTTCTGCTGGGCCAGAATCAGGTGGCGCTGGGCCATGCGCGGTCGGTGAGTGAATATCAGGCGCTGCTGGAAGGCAACATTGAAGAGCTGGAAAGCCTGTCGCGACTGACTGAAAATATTCTCTTTCTTGCCCGCGCCACCCATCACAACATCCAGCTCAATAAAGAGGCCTTCTTGCTTCATGACGCGCTGGAAACGCTGATCGACTTTCTGGAGCCGGTCGCGGAAGAGCGGGAAATGGTTATCGCACTCAACGCCGAAGGCAGCGTCACCGCGGATAAAATGCTGTTCCAGCGTGCAATGACCAACCTGCTGATCAATGCCATACGGTATTCACCGGCACCAGGGCAGATTGTGATTAGCACGTATCATCGTGCTGAATACGTTGAGATTGAGGTGTCGAATGCCGGTGACGTTATTGCCGAGCCGGATAAATTATTCGAGCGATTCTGGCGCGGCGATAATGTCCGCCAGACCTCCGGAAGCGGGCTTGGGCTCTCTTTGGTGTACGCCATCGCCACATTACATGGCGGACTTGCTTATTACCGGCATGAGAAAGGACAGACTATTTTTGGCCTGCGGCTGCTGGCCTGACGGCTGTCGATGGATGCTGCTGACCGTTGGCCACAGGCGCAAAAGCCGATTTCAGATGAGTGCTGCAGGAGAAGAAAAAGCCAGAGCCTGCGGGATTAGCAAGCTGACGCCCGCCCGGAAACATAAAATAGCCCCGCAGAATCGGCAGGGCGTTTTCATTTTTAAGCACCCAGGCGCTGAGCAATTGCCTGTATCACAACCGCTGTAAATTGTGGCGTATTAAACCCACGCTTTTTTGCGTAAAAAACGTGTCAGGCGCTGGCCATACAATCCTGTAATCAGCCCGGAAATAATCAGCAGCAGGGCGAGAATTTTTATCCACGAGAGAGCTTCGCCAAATATTGCCATGGATCCCAACATTCCGAACACCGGCACCAACAGCGACAAGGGCGCCACGGTAGAGAGTGGATAATGCTTAAGCAGGGAATTCCATACCCAATAGCCAAACAGCGTATTAGGATAGACCTGAAAGAGGATTGACAGCACAGCGCGATAATCAATATGACTGACTAACGCCGCGTATCCGTTGCTACCGTTGACCAGCCAGTCCAGCACGAAAAGCGGAATCGGAGAAAAGGCGCTCGACCATACCAGAAAGGAAAATATCTGCGTTGTACCCGAATGCTTATTGATAATATTGGCGAGACTCCAGGCTATTGCGCCTGCCAATACCAGCAGCGTACCTGTAAGCGTAACGGAACCATCGGTAATAAAAACAATAGACATCAATCCTGAACAGGCGACAGTAAAACCCGCAATTTGATAGCGGTTGAGGCGCTCTTTAAAGACTAAACTTCCTAATAAGAGCGTAAAGAAGGCACTGAATTGCAGCAATAGCGAGGCAATTCCGGCAGAAAGCCCGGCTTTAATTCCTAAGTTCACCAATCCCCATAAACCTGTGCCAAAAACCAGGCCATAGCTGATGATATAGCGCCACGCGACATCCGGTTTTTTTATAAAGAATAACGCGGGCAAGGCGCATAAGGTAAAGCGTATACCGGCCAGAATTAACGGATCCACAGAACTCAGGCCCAGCTTAATCACTGAAAAGTTAACGCCCCAAATCGCCGTGATCAGAATCGCAAGCAGCAGATGATGTAATTTCATGATCTGGTTAATCCTGCCCAAAGGATAAAAGCACAGGCGCTCACCAAAGCACCGGCAATACAGACGGATTGCCATCCCCAGAGCGCATAAAGCTGCGTTGCGGCAAGGGCGCCAGAGGCGCTGCCAACGCAATAAAAACACATATAAGCGCCGACGAGGCGGCTCGCCTCTGCTGGCCTGTCAGCAATGATGACGCTCTGATTGATGACATGAACGGTCTGTACCGCGAAGTCCAGCATGATGATGCCGATAATCAGCCACAGCAGGGAGGTCTCGGTATACGCGATGGGCAGCCATGAGAATGTTAGCACTATCAAAGCCAATCCGGTAGCGCGCTGCCCGTTGCCTTTGTCTGCCCATAATCCCGCTTTTGAGGCCGCCAGCGCACCCGCTATGCCCGCTAAACCAAACATGCCTGTCTGCGTATGTGACAGCGACATGGCAGTCAGCGGCATCACCATTGTGGTCCAGAGCATGCTGAAAGCCGCAAAGATAAGCAGAGTCAAAACGCCACGCGTTCTCAATTGAGGTTCCGTGATGTACAGGCGAAAAACAGCCAGCAAAAGAGAGAGATAAGAGGGGGTTTTTGCCTGCGGCAACGACGCTGGCATCACTTTCATAAAGAGTAATGCTATTAGCAACATCAGGCAGGCAGCAATCAGATAAACGGCCCGCCAGCCAGCCAGGTCGGCAAGGGTTCCAGAGATGAAGCGGGCCAGCAGGATCCCCAAAACGATGCCGCTGGTGACGTTACCCACCGCCACGCCGCGTCTGTCAGGCGCTGCCAGTATCGCTGCCCAGGCAACCATGAGCTGAACCACGACGGCCATTAAGCCGATCAACAGCATCGCGCCAAGCAGAATCGGCAGATTCTTTGATAATCCTGCCATTACCAGCGCCAGCACGGAAAGCAACAGCAGCGTGATCACGAGTGTTTTTCTGTTTATCCGGTCGCCGAGGGGAACCAGAAAGAGTAAACCCGCTAAATAACCGGTTTGGGTTAAGGTGACGACGCTGCCGATGATAGCGGGCTCTACTTTCAGGCTGGTTGCCATTGATTCAAGCAGCGGCTGAGCAGAATAGACATTTGCCACCGCCAGAGCACACGTGAATGAGAACAAAAATGTTATCCCTGGTGTCAGCACCGTGGCACTGGTTACAGGCGCTTGAATCTCAACGACAGAATTGTTGTCCGCCTTACCACGCATACCATCCCTCTCTGGTTTCTTTTTGAAACTACGTTAGCCAGAACTTACCTGAGTGGTTTTTTTTTGCAACCTCTTTCTCGGGGCGCTATGCTGTAATCATCAAAAGCAGATGTAGAGAGAAAACGGATGGCAAAGCAGGAATCACTCAGAACCAGCGAATGTCCGGTAGCAAGAACACTGGAATCAATTGGTGAACGTTGGTGCCTGATGATTATCCGTGAGGCGTTTGATGATGTACGCCGATTCAGTGAGTTTCAGAAGAACCTGGGGCTGGCCAAAAATATTCTCTCTTCCCGACTGAAACAGCTGGTTGATGTCGGTGTGTTTGAGATCTGTCCCGCCTCAGACGGCAGCGCGTATGGCGAATATGTGCTTACCGACAAAGGGCGGACTATTTTCACCATCGTCGTGGCACTGCGCCAGTGGGGAGAGCGTTACCTGTTTGAGGAGGGCGAAATACATTCTGTGCTTGTGGATAACACGCATGGAGAACCTGTACAGCCGCTGGAGGTTCGTTCATGCGACGGCAACACGCTGGGGCCTGGCGACTGCCATCGGCGGCGTGTAATTTCAGGCGAGAGTGCTAATCCTCTGTGCGATCCGCCGGTTAGTTAACAACAATCATGGGTGGTCAGAGGGAGAATTATCCGCGAGGTTGTTAGGCGATGGGAAAATTCATCTGCTTTCATTTTTTTCAAGAAAACTATCGATAAAATCTTTGAGATAAATGCGTATCTCAGTGTTCCATTTTCAATAAATCTCTTCTGAGAAACTACCCCAGTCGCGATATAACGCCGGTAAACTTCAGAACTATTGTAACCAGATTTTCAGATGGCCATAAAGCAGACGGCCCAGCGGACGATCTGCTTTAAGCAAAAATGTTGAATTCAGCAATTAACCCTCAGGCCCTTCAACCAGGACAAAAGTTCCGGTCGCCGCACCTGCGCGCAGTAATCTGGCCGCCTGATATCCAGGGCTTTTATAGAAGCGCCTGGCCTCATCAAAAGAAGCGAATTCAAAAACCACATGCCGTTCATGCGACTCGCCCTCAAGATTTTCATACCGCCCAGACCAGGCAATGATTTTAGGATTAAATTCCTGCATTGCCTCTCCGGCGGCGCGGGCATATTCAGAGTAGGCGACAGGGTCTGATACGGTGACATGCGCGATTAAATAACCTTTATTCATTTTTCTTTATCCTGGGTAGGTGACGATATATTTCAGCATAAGCACACAGACAGTCGCGCATAAGCTGAAACGGTGGGTTTAATTCTGTGCAGTAAAAGTGAAAGGTTGGGGGTGCGTTCAGCATCCTGATGGTCGATCATCCATCCCGGATAATGAGGCGGCATCGCGCTTATCGCATCAAGGTGCGCCAGTTCCTCAGCAGTCAGAACAACGTCGGTAGCGCCAGGATTATCCGTGAGCTGGGCGAGCCGCTTCACACCAATAATCACGCTGGTGACATCCGGTTTTGCCAGTAACCAGGCGAGTGCGATCCGGCTGACTGATACCGCGTGTTGGCTTGCAATATCGCGCATGGCAGCAACGCATTTCCATGCCAGGTCGCAATCAACGGGTGGGAAATCGAATATGCTACGACGGGCATCGCTTTCCGCTGCTGCTCCAGGACCAAATTTTCCGGTCAGTAACCCGCCAGCGAGTGGCGACCAGACAAGCAGCCCCATTTTCTCTTCACGTGCCAGCGGTATCAGCTCCCGCTCGACGTCACGTCCGGCAATGGAATAATAGGCCTGAAGCGTTTCAAACCGCGTTGCGTGTAGCGCTTCGCTCAGGCCAGGTGATTTACCCAACTTGCCAGCGGACCCGTTCGAAACACCCACATAACGAACCAGCCCCTGTCGGGTCAGATCGTCAAGCGCCCGCAGCGTTTCCTCAATGGGCGTGACCGGATCGCTGGCATGTATCTGCAACAGGTCAATATGATCGACCTGCAGTCGTTGCAGGCTTTTCTGCACTGAATCCATGATATGCCCGCGTGATGCCCCTTTATCATTAGGGCCGGAACCCATCACGCCACCGGTTTTTGTGGCGAGAATGATGTCACTACGTCTCACACCAAGCGCTTTAAGCGCTGCGCCTGTAATACACTCAGATTGGCCGAAAGAGTAAATATCGGCAGTATCGATAAAGTTAATGCCGCTCGCCAATGCCTGCGCAATAAGCTGGTTCGCTTCATCCTGTGCGACCGCACCCACGGCGGACCACATGCCCGCATCTAGTGTTGCCGCCCAGGGTCATGGTGCCGAAACATAATTCCGAAACGAACAGGCCGGTTCGGCCAGGCTGATTATATTTCACTGTGGTTTCGCCTTTTTATTTAACGATGTTGGGTGCGGGCGGGATGAAACGGCGCGGCGCTATGTGCCATTACAACGTGCCGTTCAATGCGGTGTGAAAGCAGTCTATTAAGTATTACTATCGGCATAAATAGCGTGAAAAATAACGCACTGTTATCCTGAGAGTGAACAATGAAGAATCTCGACGCGCTGAACATTTTTACGCGCGTAGCAGAAATGAAGAGCTTTACGCAGGCAGCAGAAAGCCTGGGCATTCAGAAAGGACGTGTCTCAACGGTGATTCGTGAGCTTGAGCGCGATCTGGGTGCCACGCTTCTGCACCGCACCACGCGAACTGTGCGACTGACAGAAGATGGCAGGGCGTTTTATTCGCGCGCGCGCGACTTGTTATCAGAGGCAGAAGAACTGCACTCAATGTTTACCGATGCAGGTATGGCACTGCGCGGTCGGTTGCGCGTTGATATGCCAGCGGTGTTGGCGCAAAGCGTGGTTATTCCTGCCCTACCACAATTACTGGAAGCGCACCCTGAACTGGAGATTGAGCTTTCAAGTACCGATCGCCGTGTCGATTTGGTTCTGGAAGGATTTGACTGTGTGGTGCGTCTGGGGCCCATCGTGGATGACACACTTATTGCCCGGCCGCTGGGGCATCTGCGCATGATCAATGCAGCAAGCCCGGCCTACCTTGCTCGCATTGGCGTGCCGAAAACAACAAACGATCTTCTCAGTCAGGGACACCGGATGGTTTATTACATGCGGAATTTTGGGGCGAAACCTGACGGATGGGAATATCCCACGGATGATGGCTATAAATCGCTGATGTTACCCGGGGCAATACGGGTCAATAGCGTACCGGCTTATCACGATGCCGGGCTGGCGGGTTTGGGCCTGATCCAGGGAGGATATTCTTCGCTTTTACCGCATATTAAACGCGGCGCCCTGATTGAGGTGTTGCCCGATCTGCGCCCCGAACCGCTCACGGCCTCATTTGTTGTCGCCCACCGGCGCAATTTATCGCAGCGTGTCAGAGCCTTTATGAACTGGACTGAGGAAATCTTAAAACCTTATTTTGACTAACGTCAGCACTGATTTTCGCTACAGGCAAAATGAAGGTGGCGGTGTGGGTAATCTTGCCGCTAATAGATTTGAATGCCACGTTAACGGGGTTATTTGTTCTGACAAAGCTCTGGCTAATCGGCTGTAAAATAGCCAAGGCAAGTACACCAGATAATAACTTCTTGTGCATGTTTTTTGATGATGTTGATAAGAGAGAACAAGAAAAAAAGTAAAGCCTCATGGCAGAGAGCCGATAAAAAGAGCGTCTTTTCTATTAGAGGGAATTTATATGCGTAAAATCATCTGCATCACAGGACTCATGCTGGGAATGACGGGAGCAACGTTTCCAGCTTACGCTAAGACGTTGACGCAAAGCCTGACGCGTTGCGATACAACATTTTTTAGTGAAATTTATCATCAGCGAGCTAAAATCAGCCACGTCGCGCCTTTGACGAACGATAAGCACTCTCACGCCTGGTTCAAGGCCCCAGCCGACGGTAATGGCACCGTTTGGTTTGCTCAACCCTTGCATGAATTAAACCTGACGCTAACGGGATATTATCTCCAAACCAGCAACCTTGATGAAATTAATTATGGTAAATATTATTTTTGGGGGCTGGTTTTCAAAGAATCACCTGAGCAGGTGATGTCAACGCTTAATCATTTAACCTGGAATAAGGCTGGAGATGATTACGTCTCGCAGATGATGATCAAATCAAATTCAAGCAGTGCATGGGAAAAAAATGAACAGTCGGTATCAGGTATTGCGCCGGCAAAAGGAAGCGCTGAAAAACTGTTAATGCTCAGCAAAGGCGAAGACGGAACATTATTGCTCTGTTCAGTTCAGGGACATGTGACGCCAGCTATGCTTGCAATATCACGTCCTGATTTAACCGTCGGGGAAGCCAAATGAAAAAACTGATATGGCTGTCATTACTGATGCTGACGGGTTGCACCCTGTCGCACAAACCATCGCTACAGACACCGGCCAAAACGCCGGCTGGTTTTATAAAAATTCTTGAAGATGATGAAATAACGTCTTATGTCGATTACAGGATTATTTCAACGTATCAGGGTAACAACCAGCTGCGTCGGTTTTATTTAATCAATAACTATGTAAAGCCGACAGAGATTATAAAAAATCCATCCGTCTACATTTCCAGCTCCCGGGCTATTAATGTAATCAACTGCGCTAAAAGCCAGCGAGCCGTTATGGGACGAACTTATTTTTCCAGGCCGTTCGCGGAGGGTGATCTTGTTCATGCTAAGCCGGATATAGGGCAGTGGGAGTCTTTCCCTAAAAACTCGCTTTTTGGAATAATTGCTGAAAGCATGTGCAAAATATCCGTTGAAAAACTCAGGCCAGAACCAGCGAAAGAAACCCGCAAACCGATACTGGATTAATTAGTTCAAATCGGCACACTGAAATCAGTGCTAAAGCAGATGGCCCTGGTCATCTGCCATACATCAACGAACAGGACTTGCAACCCTCAGGGAGTTAAGGACATGCATTGTACTCTTTGTTAATTCTTACTGTTGATGAGGGAGAGGACAGAGGCGGATCTGATGCGGCAGCGTTACGCTATAGTCAGATAATCGGAGCAAATAAATACACCTTGTAAAAGAATAATAGCATTCAGGACACTGGCTACGTTCTTTGGTACAAAGCGAGCATGTCTGCAAATCAAGAATCGCGCTGTACGAATAATGAACGCTCATGAGATATCGGTTACATCGTTATAACGTAATTAACAGCGTGCGGCTTATCCCCTAATAACCTCCCTATGCTCAGGCAATACTGTTGTATTACCGTGCAGAATATACATCTCGTAACTAATGTTTTTTCTAAACATGCCGATATGCACATTACCAGATATTGAAACTGGGGTAGGGGATACGTCATTGAAAGTCCATGCGCTAACGCATCACTTGCCGTATGAACGGATTTTACTTATCACCTTTATAAAAATTAGGGCGCATACCAACTTGCTTGCCCCATAAAGTGCACAGGAAGCGGAATTCACTTTTCAAAATCGGAGGATTTAAGATGCCAATACCGTTAATCATTCTTGGTGGTGCTGCAATAGCCACCGCATTGGGCGGTAAAAAAGCCTACGACGGCTATCAGAAAAAATCGGAAGCGGAAGATCTTCATAATCGTGCCGAAGCTCGCTATAAAAATCGCAAAGGAATTTTCGATAACGCAAATGAAGCCTCTTCCGTCAAGCTGGATAAACTTGGTAAAAAAGAACTGCAAATTGGTAGCGAATTTAAAGAATTTCATACCCTTGCTAAAGAGTTATTGAAAGCCATTTCAAACGTTAACCATCAAGAAATTGAGCTAAAGATCCCTGTACACAAACTCAACAGCATTGAGCGTCTGGCCATCTCCGCTACCGAATACCTCAGTACCGTAGTGAGTGCTGGCGCTTCCGGTGCGGCGGCAGGCTTTGCGGTCTATAGCGGCGTAATGGCCTTTGCCGCAGCCTCAACCGGTACACCGATAGCGGCACTTTCTGGAGCGGCAGCGTATAACGCTACCATGGCAGCCATTGGTGGCGGTTCGCTGGCTGCGGGCGGTTGGGGGATGGCAGGGGGTGCGATGATTCTTGGAGGTGCAGTTGTAGCGCCGCTTCTTCTGATCGCAGGGTGGGCATACGATTCTCATGCGACTAAAGCCCTGGAAAATGCTAAAGAAGCAGAGCGCCAGAGTAACGAGGCTATCAATAAAATGGATCAGGCAGAAGCACACCTTAATCGCGTTAATAAATACGTGGATTCCATCTATCAGTCGCTTGAGCAGATGCACAGTACCTTCGCCACGTGCTATCTCGTTCCGTTAAAAGCGATGCACGCCAGAATCATGGCACGTCACGCCGGACAAATCACCGAGAAAGAGACCGATGATTGCGTGGCCCTTATTCAGAATGGCTACATCCTGGCCGCCATAATGACCAGCATTATCACCACTCCGCTGTTCGAGCCTGTCACCGATATCCAAAGCAAAGCGGTCATCAAAGAAGGTGTGATTCAGCTTAAAACTGATGAAAACGGCATTAACGTGCTGAACACGGTAGCACTGGACAAAGTTCTGAGTGATGCAGACACTGACTTCTCCGGCAAATTTGCCTAAGCCGGAGTCGCCAATGACCAATTTAAATAAAACGTTTGACTGGGGTGAAGAGCTGCATCAGACCGTGGTGAAAAGCCTCGCAACATCATTTGGACTCGATTTCCTGCTTTTTGAAGATAAGGTCGGCGGGAACGTCGACACGATTCATAACGCCCGTCAGCAGGTATACGCTACTGCCAAAGAGCGAGAGAAGTATGCGAAACGCGGCGATTACAACTCAACGTCTTATCACCATCACGAGAACTACATCGCCACGAACCGCGAAGGCAAGGCTAAGCGGAAAGCGGGCACGCTGACGGATACCTACACCGGCGAGACGTTTGCATATAATGGGAAGACCAATTTAGACCATATCAAATCTGCTAAAGAGGTTCATGACGATCCAGGTCGCGTGTTAGCAGATTTAAACGGGTCTGATCTGGCAAATGATCGCAGTAATCTTACTCTTACCAATGAGACGCTCAACAAAGCCAAAGGCGCCAGGACAATGGACGCATTTGTGAAAAAGTTGAGTGCCGACTACCAGGCAACTCAGCAAGAGATTGCATCGCTACGCAGCCAGTTGTCACTCACGGCTCTGGAGCGAAAGCGTCTCGACTCGCTCGAGAATAAAGCCAGTGCCGATTTCGACCGTATGCGCGAAGCCGATAAGAAAGCGCGCAAGCAGTACGAAGACACCGTGAATCAGGCTTACTATACCAGCAGCAAATTTGCCAAAAGCGTGGCGTTAGCTTCTGCTTCCAGTGGTCTGAACATGGGCACTCGCCAGGTGCTTGGGCTGATGCTGGCTGAAGTATGGTTTGAATTTCGGGCTCGCCTGCCGGAAATGGTGGCGCGTCATAAGGATAATTTTGTTGCCGGCGATTTGCTGAGTGAAATGGGAGACGTGTTAAAGGCTATATGGTCGCGCATTCGGGCGAAGTTCAGAATCTTTCTTGAGGCCTTTAAGGATGGTGCAATTGGAGGCATTCTTTCCAGTGTCACTACCACGCTGTTCAATCTCATTTTCACCACCCAGAAAATGATGGTGCGCCTGATCCGTGAGATGTGGAACAACCTCATCCAGGCGTTCAAAATCATGGTTTTTAACCCAGAAAATCTTGCACCGGGTGAGCTGGCAAAAACGGTGAGCAAATTGCTTGCTGCAGGTGTTGCGGTGGCAGCAGGCGTGGTCATTAATGAATCACTTGCAAAAATAATGCCCTTCCCGTTTGGCCCGGAGCTGGCGGCATTCAGCGGAGCACTGGCCACCGGCCTGCTGACGGTGGTGATGAACTACTTCCTTGAATACAGCCCCATAATGCAAAAGCTTTGGGTATTTCTGAATAAATTTAAAGACAAGTATCAGCACGCCGTGGACTATTTCCTCCACATCAATGCCGAGCTGGATCGTTTTATCTTTGAGCTAAGTTCGCTGGAGTTTGCTATGAACACTAGCGAGTTAGCATTGTTCTCGCTGCAGCTTGGAGCGCTTAACAGCGAAGTAGAACGCGGTTTACTACTGCGTGATGAGGCAGCCCAACGCAATATCACCCTGCCCTTTGAGGCGGGCAATACGGATTCGGTCAGAAGCTGGCTGAATTCTTTATGACACACTCACCAGCCTTTCCCTGCAACCAGTGCGGCGCCTGTTGCCGCCTGGTTTCACTCACCCAGGAAACGCAGTTTCTCGACCGGGGTGACGGTGCTTGCCGTCACTACGATGACCAGAATCGGCTTTGTACCATCTATGACACTCGCCCGCTCATTTGCCAGGTCGAGAAACAGTATCAGCTCAATTATCAGCAGCAGTACAGCTGGCGGGAATTTATCGATATAAATCGTATCGCTTGTCTGGAACTGGAAAAAATAGCAGCTCAGCCTGCCGGATAAGGTTTTACAAAATCTGTTGTCATTGCCTGGCTCCGCTAGCAAATAATATTGACAAAGGGTCATGAGGTGACAACTGTACAAATCAAGTGGTGATCTGCGCTTGCAGAGTAGTGCATCTCAATGTTAGCAATCCCCGTTCATGGCACTCGGCAGACCGCCAGAGAACTCCCATCCGCTGCACGCAAAAGCGGACATTAACCTCGCCAACAAATGATCTGTTTGCACACACACGCCCCGCCCAAAAAGCGTGGATGACCTAAAACATTAAATTTAAAGCGCAGCCAGAATGGCGGATTCCATCTTCTCCGGCGTGGAGATTGGGGCAAAACGCTTGAGCGGCTTGCCGTCGCGTCCGATCAGGAACTTAGTGAAGTTCCACTTTACTCGTCCACCCAGCACGCCGGGCAGTGCATCCTTCAGGTAACCAAATACCGGATGCGTTCCGGCACCGTTGACCTCAACCTTTGCAAACATTGGAAAGCTCACGCCGTAATTGATGTGACAGGTTTGCTCAATGGCATCGGCATCGCCGGGTTCCTGCTTACCGAACTGGTTGCAGGGAAACCCCAACACCACTAAACCGCGATCGGCATACTTTTTGTAGAGCGCTTCAAGGCCTGCGTATTGTGGTGTGAATCCACAATGGCTGGCGGTATTCACCACCAGCACCACTTTGCCAGCGTAATCGGCCATTGGGACCAGTTGGCCACGCAGGCTGGTGGCAGTAAGTTGATAAAAAGGGGTCATGGTTGAATCCTCAGGACAGCGCTATATCGATGTCGACATTACCACGCCTCACGTTACTGCGGGCAACATAGCGTGACGAGCAGGTTTTTTGCTTATTACGAGCTGGTTAAACATCATTACTACGGCAGCGGTGACGACGCTTCTGGCAATGTAACTCTGACAGCAGGCCTGCATACCATAGCTCTTCTGCTGCCCTTTCAGGTCATTAAAAATAGGCGATGCATGTTCAAAAAACTGACCAAAGGAAATAAGCCGGCAACCTGATCGCCAATGAATAACGCATCAGGATGCCCGGTCAAACAGGTATTAAGACGGCGGCGGTTCAAGGCCTGGCGGGCATCAACCTGGCCCGGGTGCTGAGAAATTAACGCCTGCTGATTGCCAGCCGTGCTGCAAATAAAAGAAAAACCAGACCGGTGGTGTGGTCCAGCCAGCGAATCACTTTCTCTTTTTGTAACAGAGAGGCCAGCGGGCGCGTCGCGCCAATGAGCATCAACGACCAGACAATACCCATTGTTATATGAATAGTCACCAGCCCAAAAGTCCAGATAACGGGAGAGTGCCCCTGAGGAATAAACTGGGGCAAAAAAGAGACATAAAAGATGCCTACTTTAGGGTTGAGGGCATTGCCGAGAACGCCTTTCAGAAACCAGTTTGAAGCCGTCTTGTTGGAAGCATCAGCCACGATTAATTGCTTCCTGGGACGCACCAGCATACAAACGCCCAGCCAACCCAGATAGGCTGCGCCACAATATTTCAGAATGTCATAAGCAAGCTCTGAAACTGCTACAACGCTTCCTAATCCAAAAGCAACCGCCACGCCCCACAGTAAACAGCCGGTATTAATCCCCAGCGCCGCCTGAATAGCCTGGTTTTTTCCTTCTGTTGTGGCCGTTCTCAATATCAGTGCAGTATCCAGCCCCGGTGTTAAGGTCAACAGAACAGCGGCCAAACTAAATGTCAGTAGTGAATCCATGATGGACATAGCACTCTCTCCAAAGCCATTTAAGTCATCAACTCAGGCTGGATAACGATCCCAGCAGCCTCAGGTTCAGGATAATCGCATAAAGCCCCTCTCATCCGCTTGCGCCTTATCCTCCAATAAACCTGAAGATAGAGCATCCGTAATAGACAAAAACGGAATGTCCACACAACATGATGTGTCAGCATGTTGGCGCGCGCAACACAGGCCGTGCCTGCTATCCTCATTATTCTTCATCATCCGCTCATCACCTTAATCCGCGCTAACCCCCTGATCTCGGAAGTGAAACCCTGTGTAAGCGTGCAACGCTATCCTTGCTGGCACTGATAGTCTGCTTGAACATGAAGAAAGTTCATGTTGAATGAAATTAAATCACTTTTTTTCACGCGAAGAGTCAGGCATAAAATATGCACAGTTATTAAATATTTATCGCGAACACATTGAATAAGAAAGCCTGAAAAATGTGTCATGCAATCAGGCTTTTTATCAGAAATCAGGATGCCAGATAACAATGAATAAAAACTTTGCATTTACTCTCAAGCGCATTCGTTTCGACGAAAATTATAATCCTTCTGTTAAAACGCGTATCACCACCAACTTCGCTAATTTAGCCCGGGGTGAAAAGCGTCAGGAAAATCTGCACAACGCATTGGTAATGATCGACAACCGTTTCAATTCGCTGGCGCAATGGGATAACCCGAAAAGCGATCGCTATGCGGTTGAGCTGGAGATTATTACTGCCGAGCTGAACGTTGATCTCGAAGGCAAGGGCGGCGCTTTTCCGGTCATTGAAATCTTAAAAACTACCGTCGTCGATAAACAGAACGGTCAGCGCATTGAAGGCATCGTGGGCAATAACTTCTCCTCCTACGTGCGAGATTATGATTTCAGCGTGGTGCTGCCAGCACATAATAAAAACTGCGCTGAATTTAGCATGCCTGCTAACTTCGGTGATTTGCATGGCAACATTTTCAAAAACTTTATCAACTCCGACGTATACCACACGCACTTCAGTAAGCCGCCGGTGATCTGCCTGAGCGTATCGAGCAAAAACACTTATTACCGCACGGGCAATGTGCATCCTGTTCTGGGCATTGAATATCAGCAGGACGAGGCATCGCTGACCGATTACTATTTCGCCAAAATGGGATTAACCGCGCGCTATTTCATGCCAGCGGGCAGCGTTGCGCCTTTGGCCTTTTATTTCCAGGGTGATTTGGTTAACGACTACACCAACCTGGAGTTGATCAGCACTATCAGCACGATGGAAACCTTCCAGAAGATTTATCGGCCTGAAATTTACAACGCGAATTCTGCGGCAGGGAACGTCTATCAGCCAAGCCTGAGTCATCAGGATTATTCGTTCACGCGGATTGTTTATGATCGAGAAGAACGTAGCCAGCTGGCTGTTGAGCAGGGCAAGTTTACTGAAGAGACATTCATTAAACCTTACCAGGCTGTTCTTGAGCAGTGGTCTGCTCATTCCGTTCTTTGATTAATCGAACTACAAGGTTATCCATTATGAAAAAGTTATTACCTACCTCAACGTCGGGCAGCTTACCAAAACCTTCATGGCTTGCTCAGCCTGAAACACTGTGGTCGCCGTGGAAGCTGCAAGGCGAAGAGCTGGCTGAGGGCAAACTCGATGCGCTGCGTGTTTGCTTGCAGGATCAGGTTGAAGCGGGCATTGATATCGTCAGTGATGGTGAGCAAACCCGCCAGCACTTCGTGACCACCTTCATTGAGCACCTCAGCGGCGTTGATTTTGAAAAGCGTGAAATTGTTCGCATCCGCAATCGTTATGACGCGAGTGTACCGACCGTTATCGGTGAAGTGGTTCGTCAGAAGCCGGTTTTTGTTGAAGACGCTAAAATTTTACGTCAGCACACCACGCAACCGATCAAATGGGCGCTGCCGGGCCCGATGACCATGATCGACACGCTGTATGATGGCCACTATAAAAGCCGCGAAAAGCTTGCCTGGGAATTTGCCAAAATCCTTAACCAGGAAGCGCGGGAATTAGAGGCTGCAGGCGTGGATATTATTCAGTTTGATGAGCCAGCGTTTAACGTCTTCTTCGACGAAGTGAACGACTGGGGAATTGCGGCGCTGGAAAGAGCGGTCGAAGGGCTTAAATGCGAAACCGCGGTGCATATTTGCTACGGCTACGGCATTAAAGCGAATACCGAATGGAAAAAAACGCTGGGAACAGAGTGGCGGCAGTATGAGGAAATTTTTCCTAAGCTGCAGAAATCCAATATCGATATCATCTCACTGGAATGCCAGAACTCGCGGGTGCCAATGGAGCTGATTGAACTGATTCGCGGTAAGAAAGTGATGGTCGGCGCCATCGATGTGGCGACCAACACCATTGAGACGCCGGAGCAGGTTGCCGATACGCTGCGTAAGGCGCTGCAGTTTGTTGATGCTGACAAACTCTATCCGTGCACCAACTGCGGCATGACACCGTTATCGCGTCGCGTCGCACAGGGTAAACTCCATGCGCTGAGCGCCGGTGCTGAGATCGTGCGTCGGGAACTGCTGGCGAAATAATCGCGGCCACTCCTCAGGAAAACGATGTGAAGGTGCCGCCATCTTCACATCGTTCCCGGATGGCGCCGCGGTGCTGCGATCACCATCAATTCATGGCGTTCTGATTAGAACGGCAACCGGCAAGGCGTTGACGTTAAGCCGGTTGCGCGTGGTTTCTTCAACCAACCTCTCCCCACCATAAACCCATCAGCTTTTTTCCTCTGCCGTGTAACTTCAACTTATTGTGGGTGACAACGCTTTGCGCACGACGCCCGCCTGTGGCGCACCCAGCGGCGTAACCAGCGCATAGTTGTAATGCGCATCACTCCAGTATTGCGCCATGACATCTTCTGCCTGACGTTCTCCGTGGGACATCTTGATCGGGCTGAGTGGGCGAATATACCAGGCGAGGCGCGTACCGTGCGGATCTTCATACATCACCAGTGCAGCGGGCCCTTGCGCCGTTGCCATCAGACGTGCGCCAAGCGGTTTAAAGCCATACTGCTCAAGGTTGGGCGGCAAATCGCCATGAATAAAATAGCGGGTTACCCAGCGCGTCAGATCCGCTTGTTGAGCGGCGCTGACATCAAGCGGCAACTGGCTTTCATCGCCGAACAGCCGGAACGCCTGAACAGCATCTTCCATGGGCAGATGCGCATTCATCTGTGCGTTGATTTGCCAGCCGGTAATGCCGCCGATACCGACTGACAACACCAGCACGCAGGCCAGCGCCAGTTTCCTGAACCTCTGCTGGCGTAAACGTCGATGAAAATAGTGCGCATCAACGTTGGTGGCATACGGCGGTTGCCGATGTATCGCCTGTCGTAAAAGCTGCTTATCCTGACGCAACGCCGCCATTTCGGCGGCGATCTGCGGGTTCTCCGCCAGATAACGTTCTATCTTTTCGGCGCGGGCATCGTCAACTTCGCCATCCATCCACGCATGCAGTTCCTGTTCACCGGGCGTCATTTTAGCCTCCTCAATGGCAGTGGTGCGGCCTGACCTTCCAGCTTTTCATGCAGCAGTTTACGCGCCCGTGAGAGGCGAGACATCACCGTGCCCAGCGGGATATTTAATGCCATAGCAGCCTCTTTGTAACTCAACTCTTCCACGCTCACCAGCAACAGTATCGCCCGATAATCGGTGGGCAGCGTGGCGAAGAGCGCCAGCGTGTCGTCGGCAATCACCATCGATTCCACCGACGGGCCTGAGCGCTCTTCACCAGTAAAAAATGCCAGGATAGCCCGATAACGCTTACCTCGCCGTTCGCCATCAATAAACTGTCGATAAAGAATAGAGAACAGCCATGCCCGCAGGCTGTGTTCAGGTTTACGCTGTGCGCTGTGCGTCAGCGCTTTAAACAGACAGCTCTGCACCAGATCCTCAGCGCTGTGTGGATTTCGGGTCAGCCACAGGGCAAAACGTTGCAAATGCGGCATAACATCGCGAATTTCTTCATCAGTAAGATGTGACACAGAGGACCCTCAGCGTTTGCGCTTTCCCGCCATACTGGCAAACACGCCGTCCCGCAGGATCAAGGCATGCAGCAGTGCCGCCGCCAGATGCACCATAATGGTCAGGAACAGCAACAACGCAACGATCGAATGCAGAGAACGCAACAGCGCATAACTGCCGTTATTGATTGGCACAATCGGCGGTAATACCAGGCCACCTCCCAGCGTCACCGGATAGCCCGCTGCTGAAAGCATAGCCCAGCCAATCAGCGGCTGCGCCAGCATCATGGCATACAGCGCCCAGTGTGAAAGATGCGCCATGGCACGTTGCCAGCCCGGAATCGAGTGAGGCAACGCCGGAACAGCGGTACAGAACCGTAACCACAGGCGTGCCAGCACCAGCACCAGGATCATCAGGCCCAGCGGCTTGTGAATCGATACCAGCAAAGCATGTAACGAAGAAACGGTAGAGACCATGGCCACGCCGATCAACAGCATGAACAGAATCAGCGCGGCCATTAGCCAGTGCACCACGCGTAGCACAGGGTGAAAATGGGTAACCTGTTTCATAGTGAATGCCCTGACTGCTCGCGGGTGCGAAGGTTATAGGATTTGGCGTAGGCCGCGGAACGCGCATTCAGCAAAGGATCGTCAGATGCGGCGATGCCATCGGGCAGAATCAGCGGGTCATAATTAATGTCATTACATTTCCCTTCCCGCTGAGGCACGGCACGGTTGATTACCAGCGTGCCGGCATTAACGGTCTGACGATCGGCGGGCCACGCGCGCGACGCATCGTTTCCTGCATCGCCCGCGCCCGCCAGGGTAATGATCAAATCCCACTTCAGTGGCCCCTTCGCCAGGCGCTGCTGTAGATCCTTTTGCAGAAAATCGCTGTCGCCTTGTTCTGCTGCGGTAATCGGTTGCCGTGGCGTATGGGGTACCATGCTCCAGCGAACCAGATGCTCATGATGGGAAGCGTCGTCAAACAGAAAGGTGTTCAGGCTGTTGTATTGCTCGCTGCTCCAGCTGGAAGCAGGAACGGCCTGTTTTACCCAGCGGACAAAATGGGCGATTTCCGGATGTTTATGCACCAGCGCTTGCATGCTGGCCGGGTTGGGCTTGCCGGTTGTGGGATCGGGCCGTGACGCCTCTTGCTGATCGTAAAACCCCTGAACGGTCGCGACCGGAAAAAACGGTATCGCATTCATGCCGGTACGCCACTGTTCCCCGTTCGCCTGCTGGAATAACAGCGCCATACTGCGAACCGGAACGGCGTAATCGGGTGCCGCGGGATTACCGCCCGCAATTGCTAAGCGGCCTGTTACCGGCGTGCTGCCCGGTGCAAACAGCGCCGCACGGGAAAGGCTGCTGGCCTGGCCGTTGGCGATAAAATCACCCAGGATACAGATGCCTTTTGCATGATTGCGGCGATAACCGGGGTGTTTTCCGCCGGTTTGCTCAAGCGCGACAATCATTTTATCGGCGGACAGCCGTTGAGGCGTCAGCCAACCGCCTGCCCATAAAAATAGTAAAATCAACGCCAGCGGAACAGCGGCTACCAGCAAAAGCCGGGTCAACTTTTGGCGATTGGAAAGTGAAGGTTGTGTCATATCATGCGCTCGTCGGTTATCTGAGAGCAGATAAGACGAACCACCGGAAAGCTTATTCCCGCGAAAAGAAAATTTTTTTGCTGGCGGCGGTCGGGATCTGAACAGCAATAAATCAGATGCCCGCTCGGCTCAGCGGCGCTCGGCGCGCATCACCAGCGCGATGCCAATGGCGGAAATCATCATTCCCAACGCCATCTGCCAGGAGAGCGGCTCACCGAACATCATCCACGCCCAGAGCAGCGTAATGGGCGGACTGAGATAGAGCACGCTGGCCACGCGGGTTGCCGAACTGCGGCGCAGGCAAATCCAGTACAGCCCGTAGCCGCCGAAGGTTGACAGCCCAACCGTCCATAACACGCTCAGCGCGAAGCCCGTTGAGGGAATCGGTGCCAGACTGCCCTGGCTACCCTGAATGAGGGCGAAGGCGAAACTCGACACAAAACACTGTAACCAGAGGTTAGGCAGCAGGCCCATTGTCGAGGCGTCGCTGGCGCGCTTTTGCCACAGGGTGGCGACCGCCAGCGATAACATGCCTGCCAGCGGCAAACCGTAGGCCCACAGCGGCGCGTCGCCCAGCCCGAGCACGCTGTGAGTTACGGTGAGTACGCCAACCAGCCCGAGGAGCAGCCCCAGCCAGATCTTCGGTGCCAGTCGCTCGCCAAGACAGGCCGCCGCCAACAGCGCCATGCCCAGCGGCAGCAGATCGGCGCAGAGCGCGGCCAGACCCGCCGGTACGCCGAGCGCAATGCCTTGTGTGACGCCGGTCATGTAGCCCGCCATCGCCAGCAAGCCGATGGCGGCGTTTTTCAGCAGTACGCGAAACGAGGTTTGCCGCAACGGCCGCAGCACAAAGGGCAGCAGTAACAGAGAAACCACCACGCAGCGCCAGAAGACCACCAGCAACGCCGGGGCGTAATCGATAGAAAAACGGGTGCCGATAAACCCTGAACTCCAGGCGATGACCAGCCCGGCTTCCAGCAGTGGCAGCGGCAGAGTGGGCAGCCAGTGGCCACGTAGTGCAGGGTTAAGTTGGATCGGGAATGTTTTGTTCATTCCTCAAGGCTAGGCAATTGGGGTAATCTGGTAAATCAAAATATCGTGCATCAGTCGTTCACAAAGGTTAAATCATGAATGCGACTCTCGACATCGATCTGTTACGCACCTTTCATGCCGTGGTGCGCATCGGGAAATTCAGCGCGGCCGCTGAACAGCTGCACAAAAGTCCGGCAGCGGTGAGCGTGCACATTCAGCGTCTTGAAGCGGTGGCAGGCGGACGGCTGTTGAATCGCGACAACCAGTCCGTTTCCCTGACCGCGCTCGGCAAGCGTTTGTTGGCCTCCACCGCCGAACTGTTACACGCGCACGATCGGGTGCTGGCCGATCTGCACGGCACCGATCTGGTCGGACGCATTACCCTGGGCGTGCCCGATGAATATGCGCTGCACGTTATTCGCGACATCCTGCCGATTTTTACCGCCGCCTGGCCCAATGTGGTGTTGGAGCTGAAGACCGGGCCAAGTTATCTGCTCAGAGAATGGGTGCAGCGCGACAACGTGCAAACGGCGGTGGTGACGCAGCTGAAAGGGTATGCTGGCCCGCACAGCCAGCTATTGACGTCGACCACGCCGGTTTGGGTCGGGCCTATTAGTAGCGATCTGCTGCGCCGCGATCCTTTGCCTTTGGCGGTGCACGCCGTGCAATGCCCTTACCGCGAGGCGATGATCGAGGCGTTAAACGCATCCGGTCGCCGTGTACGCATTGTGCTCGAAAGCCACTCCAATCAGGCGGTTAAAGCCTGTGTGGAAGCGGGTCTGGCTATCAGCCTGATTGACCGCGGCAAAGTCACCGAACGCATGCAGATACTCGATGGCATGCCGTTGATTGCCGACCATGACATCGTGTTTATGCGCAGCGCCACTTCTGCGGGTGATAAGGCCATTACGTTACTGGCAGAGGCGATGCAGCAGCGGTTTCGGTTATAGAGGTCGCGCCGTGGCATAATCCGCAACCGGCCTGACGAATCACCGGCTGAGCATCGCGCGTTGTGCCTCTTGTTCGCGCAGAAAATCGATAAACGCCCGCAGTGGAGCAGTCATAAAGCGGCTGGAGAAATAGAGCCACGGCCCCTCAAACGACGACCACCATTCCGGTAAAACCGGCAAGAGATCGCCCGCGTCGAAATGCGGCTGTAGCCAGTTTTCAAACGTCGCGATGATGCCGTTACCGTTGCGCGCAAAATCGATGGCTGCCGATGCGCCATCGACCCCAATGATCAGCCGTCCTGGCGGATCCACGCGCAGCATCTGTCCGTGACGACTGAAATCCCACGGCACCAGCGCGCCGCTGGAAAATTTCAGCCGTATGCAGTCATGTTCAGGTAAATCAGTTGGATGGGTAATGCGGTCGCGCGACGCGAGATAGGCGGGCGAGGCGGCCAGTGCCAGGCGCTGGATGCGCGGCCCAATGGGCACCGCGATGGCATCCTTCGCCAGATGTTCGCCGTAACGAATGCCCGCGTCGCAGCCCGCCAGCGTGGCGTCCACCAGCCGATCATCGACCATCAGCTCCACACGAATCTGCGCATGCTGTGAGAGAAAGCGATCCAGCAGCGGCGGTAAGATGTCCACCATGACAGCGCCGGTGATGTTCAGTTTGAGCGTGCCGCGCAAATCCTGCTGCGGCGTAGTCACATCATTGAGCGCGGCGCGCACCTCCGTAAGCAGCGGCGCGATGCGCTCGGCCAGCGCCTGACCCGCTTCGGTCGCCCTGACGCTGCGTGTGGTGCGGGTAAACAGGCGTGCGCCAAGGCTGCGCTCCAGCGCCGAAACTTTCTCGCTGACCGTGGAGGGCGACAGGCCAAGCTGGATCGCCGCCGTGCGAAAACTCTTCTCGTTAAACACCGTCAGAAAAACCGCCAGGTTCTCCATTCCAGTCGCATCGCTATTGTTCGCCATACCGATCAGCCTGTTCTTATTATGCTCGTTTATCAAAACTATCAGGCAGGCTATAAATTCAGAACACAAAAAACGCCTGTTAAGCAGAAAGGCACTTATCTTCAGGAAACGCAGATGAACAGCAAGAGCGTACTTATCACGGGCGGCAACAAGAGCATCGGTTTTGAAACGGCCAGGCAGTTAGGTCAGCGGGGCTATACGATTTGGCTGGGTTGCCGCGACGAACAACGTGGCGAGGTGGCCGTTGCCAGACTGGCTGCGGAAGGCATCAATGCGCGGTTAATCATCATGGATGTCACCAACCTGTCGGGCATTCAGGCCGCGGTGCAGCGGATGCAGGAGGAAGAGGGAAAGCTGGATGTGCTGATTAATAATGCCGGGATTTCGGGTGCGCAGCCGGTTGCTCCCAGCGCGCAAAGCCTCAGTGACATCATGGCCGTTTATGATACCAACGTGTTTGGCGTCATCAGGGTGACGCAGGCGTTTCTTCCGCTGCTTAAATCCGCGCCCTATGGCCGTATTATCATGGTCAGCAGCGGCCTCGGTTCGCTGGAATGGGTCGCCGACCTCAGCCATCCCTATTCTCAGGTCGAGGCGATGGGCTACACCAGTTCGAAGTCAGCGCTTAATGCCATTACGGTAGCGTTCGCCAAAGAGCTGATCAAAGACAACATCAGCGTCAATGCGGTTGATCCGGGTTATACCGCTACCGATTTCAACGGCCACACCGGCTACCGAACGGTAGAGCAGGCTGCGGCGGGTATCGTCTGGCTGGCGGAGCAGGAGAGAGCGGAGATGACGGCAGGTTTCTGGTTTGATCAACAGCGGGCGCCCTGGTAATGGCCTCGCCCCCGTCGGCACCGGCGCCGATGGTTCAATGCCGATCGTTCTCCGCAGCGCGTTGTTATTCCGCCTCAACCGAACGCGCAACTTCTTTGACAGCGCTCTCCACGCGTTCTGAATTGCGCTGAATGCTGGCGATCACCTCGCTGGCTTCGCGCATCAGCGTAACGCCTTGCCCGGTATTTTCCAGGCTGGTTTCGATGCCTTTCAGTACGTCTCTGGTCAGCTGGTTGTTGCCGGATACCACCTTTTCAATCGCTTCGGTAGCGCCGCTGACGTTGGCGGCCAGGCTACGCACTTCGGCGGCGACAACGGCAAAGCTGCGGCCCGATGCGCCCGCTTTGGCAGCCTCGATCGCCGCGTTAAGCGCAATCAGGCGCGTTTGCAGGGCAAAGCCACGAATGGTTTCCACCATGCCATCAATGCTGTCTGACTGCTTGTTAAGACGGACAATGTCGGTCGAGACCGTGTTCATATCCTGGGCAATTTTATCGATCATGCGTATGCTGTTTTCGATCACATTGGCTCCGGCCTGCGCGCTGCCGCGTGTTTGCACTGCCATTTCCCACGCATGCACCGCCGCATTTTGCTCTCGCTGATTGCGCAAAACCTGTTCCGTCACGTCAGACGCAAACTTCACGATTTTGTACAGCTCGCCTTTGCTGTTAAACACCGGATTATAGGTTGCCCGCAGCCACAGCGGCTCACCGCGACGGTTAAGGCGGGGAAACTGGCCGGAGAAAAACTCACCCTGATTAAGCCTTTCCCAGAACTGCCGGTATTCGTCGCTGCGGCAGAGTTTTTCTGAGCAGAACAGACGGTGATGCTGACCCAGCACCTGATCGCGCGTGTAACCGGTGGCCTGCAGAAAGTTTTCGTTTACATCAAGCACGATACCGGCGGGACTGAAGGCGATCACCGCCATTGAGCGGCCGATCGCATTAATCACCGATTCCTGTTCCAGCGCAGATTCCATGCGCGCCGAGATGTCTGCGGCGATTTTAATGATTTTAAACACCTTGCCGCGACGATCGGCGATCGGGATATAGCTGGCTTCCAGCCAGACCGGGCGGTTACCGCTGGCCAGCCGCAGATATTTATTGCTGAAGCTTTCTCCCGCCGCGAGACGCTGCCAGAAGCGGCGATATTCAGGGGAATTAACCAGCTCCGGCGGGCAGAACATGCTGTGATGGCGGCCAATGATTTCATCAGCCCGGTATCCCATCGCCGTCAGAAACAGCGGGCTGGCTTTCTGAATGATGCCGGTAGGAGTGAATTCAATCACGGGCATCGCCTGGCTTAAGGCGTTAAAAGACGCGGATGAACGCTGGCCGCGGCGAGGGTTCAGCAGGGCAAAAAAATTTTTCACTACATTCAGTTGCATCAGAGATACCGGGTGAAATGGGGACTAGCTGGGTTATCGGCAGATCCGGCGTTCACATCACCCATCACTGTGATAGTTTCTGCTGATTATTATGTCCAGGCGTTACAGGCGAGGTAAATCAGACATTACGTCAGGCTCGCCGGCTGCGGAGAGAAGGGTGAGAAGGGAGAAAACGGCGGTCAGGTGGTGTGAAGGTCAACCTGAGGGAATGATGGTGTTCATTCCCGCAGGTTGCGTGCATGGGTGCAATTCGCGGGCGGCGTGCAGCTGGAGCTATCAAATGCTGCATCTTAGTGCCACAGGGCTCAGGCGGTTGATGACTGAAAGGGCCGGTTCAACCGATCGTTTAATCGGTGAACGTGAAATCCGCGTGGTGGAGATGACCGGTTTTCACATAGACCAGGGTGTCGGCAGCGGCGGCGTGCAGGGCGGGGTAGGCACCCGGAGCAAAGCGCAGCCAGCTCCCGGTTGGATAACGGGTTGCCGCCGAGGTTAATTCACCGGACAGGATCAACACTTCTGCTCCGCTTGCGGCGTGGTCCTGCACCAGCGGCTCGCCGTCCGCCAGCTTTTGCAGCAGCACCGTTTCACGCTGGCTACTGTACAGTGGGCAGAACTGCCTGCGCGGCTCGCCCTGCCAGAGCGTGCGATCGTGGGTATTGGTGCGCACCCAGGCGCTGTCATCGGCAGACATCTGACGAAGCTTAACAAACAGCGTGGCGCCTTCGCGACTTGATGGCTGATGGGACGATCCATCCGGGCTGCGCAGATAGCAGCCTGCGGGATAGTCGATACCGTTTTCGCTGAAAACGCCGCTCAGCACCAGGATTTCTTCACCACCTGGATGACTGTGCTGAGGAAAATCAGCGCCAGGCGCATATCTGACCAGGCTGGTGGCCCGCGCCTTTTCAGCGCCGATACGATCGAGCATAACGCGCTCGACGCCTGCCTGTGGCGAACTGATCCAGTGATGATCGTCAGGCGTCACCACAACGTTTTGTGAAAAATCAGCATTGATTAACATGGTTCTCTTCTTGTTATGCGGTATCCGCACATAATTAATGCCTTGCATCGTCAGAACAGCGCGGGTTTATCGCGAGTTACGGCAGGCGTTTACTTTCGCCCTGCTTTTTTCTTCAGCAGAAACATCGCGAAGGCGGTCAATACCCCAATCAAGGGGAAGGTGGCGGCACCTGCGAGAAAATTGTGCTGATCGGTGCGCTTTTCACGGCGAATGTCGGCAAAGCGGCGCAGCGCCCGGTCTGCATTCAGTGCGCTAACTTCTTCAAATTGCTTTTCATATCCCTGTTGCGACAGCTGTTCTGCACCCATGGCGTCCGATCTCTCCAGCGCAACAACGTGCCTGGCTTTCTTGTAGAAACAGTAGTGGGGCATGGCTGAATTCCTGCTAAGAGAAGCGAGTAAATAGTCCGTTTGTCTGCATACGGGTTTTTAGCCGTTGACTGAAGGCGCCAACGCATCACTTACGATAACAACATTAGCGAGCCGCGCGATAGCAGTGTGTGCTTACCTTCGTCCGCCGCCAGGCAAAAACAGGGCGCACCGCCTTTAGCCTGTCTCGTTCTGTGCCGATATGGGATATATTGATAACCCTTCTATAAATTCGCCTTTTATCACAGGTAATATCGGCAATGGCTCTGATCCCAAAAAACTATACGCGTCTGGAAAGCGGCTATCGTGAGAAAGCCCTGAAACTGTTTCCCTGGGTGTGCGGTCGCTGCTCGCGGGAGTTTGTTTACTCGAACCTGCGTGAATTAACCGTTCACCATATCGATCACGATCACACCAATAATCCGTCAGATGGCAGTAACTGGGAGCTATTGTGCCTCTACTGTCATGATCACGAGCACTCGAAATATACCGAAGCGGATCAGTATGGTACCTCGGTAGTGGCGGGTGAGGATGCGCAAAACGACGTTGAGGCAGCAACCTATAATCCTTTTGCTGATTTGCAGGCGATGCTTAACAAGAAGAAATAACCCAGATGCCGCACGGCTGCGGCTTTGCAAAAGCTGGCGCATTCTCGCGGCGGCTGTGCGACGCCGTAGCCACCCCTCTTTCTCTCCTTTCTCCTGACTTTTGCGCATCCCATGCTGCTTTTTTTTATCGGCGGCCTGTTTCTGCCCTAAAAGCGCTTTTCTTACCGCACCTGAATTGCATCACTCTGTAACACTTAAATTTAAATAATAACTTCCCTGCGTGGAATAAATTGGGCCTGGCCTGGCTGGCTACCTCATCTGGTTTGGTGATGTAAGTGACATTAATAAAAAATCATTTGGCTTAGGGCGGATTTTCCAGATTTTGGCCAGTAGTAAAGCGGGCGGGCGCAGACTAATTTATGGCAATCCAGCGTCGACTGTTAACCTTTTTCATCATATTAAGTCATTGAGGTTAATAGAAGTAAATTGAGCTGACGCGCGGGCTCTCACAAAGAGTGGTACTGTTTAATCTTGCCGACAGGCAATATCTGCGTCCTGCATTGAACATTTTATTTGGCTGTACTGTTAACCATTTTCCTTGTTGCGGATTGCCTTTTATCCCTGGAGCACCGGTTCAGGCTCAGCGCCTTTTTGGCCGCTGGCCGCTGCATGCCTGCGAATAGTAAAGATTTTCTTTACTTTTCCGGCGTCGTTTAAATCATTTACCGGTGTATAAGAGGAAAATCATGGCGTATTCAGGCACAGGTCGCGTCACTGCCGTATCGCTGGCCAGCGGTCAACCACTGTCGCAGTTCAGTGAAGGCGATTCCCGATCCATTCTTAACGAGCCTGCGATCATCACGCTGCAAGGCCCGGCTGCCCAGGTCGCGGCTTATCAGCAGCAGGGCAACGATCTGATCCTGCGTTTTCAGGACAGCGATACGGTTCGCTATCAGCAGTTTTTTAATCAAATCGACGGCAGGCACAGCGAGCTACGTTTTCAGCAGGACATCGCCGTGCAGAAAGTGCAGTTTGCAGATACCGCGCCGGGCGACTCCACAACGTTAACCCCGCTGCTGCCGGTGGTGCATGCGCCTGAAGGCGCGGCTACCGACGTCAGTACCCCAGCGTTAGTGGAAACCCCTGGTGCAGCGGCTGCCTCTATCGCCTCAAACCCCAACGATGCAGCTGACATCACGCTAAACCGTGACGCGCTGCCTGTTTCAACCCTCACCGCTGCACCATCAACAACGCCATCAACGTTAGCCATTGCCACTAATGAACCCAGGGCCGATGCGTTACCGGTACTGCATCTCGATCCGATCGCTGATGATAATGCGCTGAACTATCAGGAGGGTGTTTACGGCATTCTGTTTTCCGGCACCACAGAAAATCTGCCCACCGGTTCCATCGTTACGGTCACGCTGAATGGCAAAAGCTGGGAAAGCGGCGTCTATGAAAATCAGTGGCACGTGCAGATCAACGATAGCGAACTCAGGGACATCAAAGATGGCAACTACCGCGTCACGGTGAGCGTTGCTGATGAACAGGGGAACAGCACCAGCCTCAGCCGGGATCTGCTGCTGATTACCCACTACAACAGCAGTAATCCTGAGATCCACGTTAACCCTCTCACGCTGGCTGATGAGGTACAGCACGACGGCCAGACCTGGTACCGGCTCAGCGGCACCCTGGAAGCGCCGCTGCCGCTGAAGTCATTTGCGGTGCAGAGTTACGAAGAGATGAGCTGGCGCGGCGGCGAGATCCATGCCGACGGTAGCTGGAGTGTGGAGATCAGCGCCGATGATATCCGCAGCGGCGGTAGCCTGACGTTTGGCGTGCTTGATGGCGCCGGCAACTGGTTTGAGCAGGGCATGAATGTGTCGATTGACCTGACGACGCCGGTTGAACCGCACGACCCAGGCGACGTGGATCCTGCGCTGCCAGGCGATAACCCTGGCGATACGCCGCCGGTGGATGGCGGTGAAACCACGCCGCCGCCGATCAGCGGCCCGCCGTCGTTAACCCTCCACAGCTTTACCGGCGATGCGGTGCTGAGCGCCGGTGAAAAACTCACGGCGCAGACCCTGAGCGGCACCACGCAGAATTTGGCACCGGGAAGTACTCTGACCGTTCAACTGAATGGTGAGAGCTACACCACGATGCTGGCCGCCGACGGCAGCTGGAGCGTCACCCTTCCGGCGGCCGATCTTCAGGCGCTGCCGGTGGGAGCCAACCGCATCAGCGTCAGCTTTGACAACAGCGTCGGCGGCGTCACTACGGCGGTCAAAAATATCACCGTAGAAGCTGCTGTGCCGCCTGCCGATGCGCCGCAGCCGTCGCCAACCATTGAAACGCCGTTTGGCGACGGCATGATGAATTCAGCAGAGCATTACCGCGCCTTTACCCTCACCGGTAGCACCGGCATCACCGGTGCCGGACAGAAAGTTGAGCTGACCATCGACGGCATCAATTATGCGGGCACCGTTGACAATGCAGGTCGCTGGAGCGTGCCGCTCTCTTCAGAACAGCTGCGCGAAGCTGACTTGGGCGATGGCGGGCATAATATTGTGCTAACCGCCACCGATGTCTGGGGACAAACCGGTACGGCCCTGAACCACTTCATCATCGATACTCAGGAGCCCGCCATCAGCGTGAACACGCTGGCGGGCGACGGCCTGATCGATCTCACTGAAATCAACACGCCGCTGGTGATTTCAGGCCGGGGCGAAGCGGGCAGCGCTATTGAAGTGACCTTTGGCAGCACGGTGTGGAACGGCACTATTGATGGCAGCGGCCAGTGGCAGTTCACCGTGCCGACGGAGACGCTGCAGAGCATGGGCGAGGGCAGTTTCGTCGCCGTGGCCCGCGCGACCGATGCGGCGGGCAACAGCCACACCGACGCGGCCCAGGTGCAGATTTTTGCTTCGGAAGCGCTGCCGCAGCTGACCCTCGATCCGGTTACCGGCGACAACGCGGTCAGTTATCAGGAAGGCATCTACGGCATCCTGTTCACCGGTAGCGCGACGCACCTGCCAGGCGGCACGCTAATTTCCCTGACGCTGGACGGTAAAACCTGGGAAGGTAGTGTTTATGGCAATGAGTGGCGAGTGCAGATCTCTGACAGCGATCTAAAGCCGATCAAGGATGGCAACTATCACATCACCCTCAGCGCCACCGACCTGAACGGTAACCGCGCCAGCCTCAGTCAGGATCTGTTGCTGATTACCCACTACAACAGCAGTAATCCTAAGATCCACGTTAACCCCCTCACGCTGGCTGATGAGGTACAGCACGACGGCCAGACCTGGTACCGGCTCAGCGGCACCCTGGAAGCGCCGCTGCCGCTGAAGTCATTTGCGGTGCAGAGTTACGAAGAGATGAGCTGGCGCGGCGGCGAGATCCATGCCGACGGTAGCTGGAGCGTGGAGATCAGCGCCGATGATATCCGCAGCGGCGGCAGCCTGGAGTTTGGCGTGCTTGATGGCGCCGGCAACTGGTTTGAGCAGGGCATCAATGTGCCGATTGACCTGACGCCGCCAACCGATGGCGGAGGTCCGATCCTGCCAGAGCCCACCATCGATATGCCGTTTGACGATGGCTGGCTGAACCGTTCCGAAAAACAACACAACGAAACGCTGACCGGTACCACCGGCATCAGCGGTAGTGGCCAGGCGGTCAAGGTGATCATCGGTGGCAAAACCTATGCTGCCACCGTCACCGACGAGGGCAAATGGAGTCTGACATTAACACCGGAGAACATGAAAACCGGCTTTGGCACGGGTAAACACGGCATTATTGTTACCGCAACCGATGCATCTGCACATTCAGCAACCCTGACTGCCAGTTACACCGTCGATGTCTGTAAGCCAAAAATCAGCTTTTCGCATCTGGCTGATGGCCACAAAATCAACCTGGATGAAGGAATGTTGATCGCTGGCAGAGGTGAGGCGGGCGATGCGGTTACCGTGACGCTTGGCGATTATCAGTGGCAAACCAGCGTGACGCGGGCGGGCACCTGGAGCGTGCAGCTGGAGGCTGCTGAGGCACACACGCTGGCGTCAGGCGACTATGCGCTAACCGCCACTATTCAGGATGCCGCAGGCAACATCGGGCACGCTGCGCTAAACGTTGCGCTTTATCACGAGGTTGCACCGCCGCAGTTGGCCGTCGCGCCGAACGACGTGTTGGCGACGCTCACCGATGAAAAGCCGATCGAGGTAGCGGATCACAGCGCGGTGGAAAACCCGGGCGTTAACCCGGATGTGCTCAGCGCGGCGGGCCTGGGAAGTCACGACGCCTTCTCGCTGCTGTTTTTGCACACGCTCACCAGCCCGGACAGCAGTGCCGATCATGACATGCTGCGGATGACGGGCTCACACGAGGCGCTGGATTTCGCCACGCTGGGCCTGAAAATCAGCGGCGTTGAGGCGCTCGATCTGGGAAGCGCGGGCAGCAACAGCGTGACGCTGGGGCAGAAAGATCTGCTGCAGCTCGCCGATAGCGCCAGCGATACGCTGACCATTAAAGGTGCTGATGGCAATGCGGTGACACTGAGCACGAAAGAGGGCGGCGTCTGGCTGGAGGATGGGCAGCGCACCCTTGACGGCCAGCAGTACGATCTTTACCACACCGCTGCTCCCGGTCATGAAGGCTCTCTGGCGGATGTGCTGATCCAACATAATTTGCAGGTACAAATAGTCTGATCTCCCTGGCCGGAGCGGCAATGCCTCTCCGGCCCTGGTTGACACGTATTCTGCGGCGCTGGCGTGTTAAGGCCAGGCACCAATGGATTTATGGGCAACGACGGCACTGTTGTTGCTTCCATCCTTGCAGGCCGATCGACAGATATTCCCCTCCCCGATAACTCTGCCACCGAATCGTAGTCAGGAAGTTTCTGCTACGCTTCGGGCTGCACTTATTTAACAGCAACGGTGACGGTGACCACCACTGACCGCCGCCACGTTAAGTCAGTACCTCCCCCTATGGCCGCCGTGCGTTTCCAAAAAGGGAAATCAATAACATGAAGGAGCTTACGATGACGTTAAAAAAATCATTCACCATGATGGGTGCATTATGTCTGATTACGGCGCTGAGCGGCACGGCAATGATGGCATCTGCCGCCGACGTAAAAACCACGGCGGCAGCGTCAGCGCAGAAAATTACTCTGCTCGGTGGCAAACTGGCTTTTACGCTGCAGGGTTATGAGTCACAGCCAGTGCCGGGCGGTGCGCCGGGCACCCTGTACGTGAACCGGCAGCAGAAGCGCGTCATGATCGTCGGCGAAGAGGCGGTGCCAGTGGTCGCACGCGGCGCCAGCGATACGGATTTCCTCAACGGTATGAAGGCGATCAAGGACAAGCAAAAACAGGCCTCTCCGTCGTATACCGTGCTGAGTGAAAAAACCGAGAAGGTTAACGGCACTGACGTTTATCACATTGAAGCCTCCGACAGCATGGGCGGTAAAAATGTGCAGCAGGCCACTCTGCTGGCGGTAGCCAACAAGCAATTCACCGTGATTCAGGTGATTTCAGGCAGCAAGGACAAAGCAGGACATGAAAAAGCGGTCAATAACATTCTGGGTAAATAAAACCTGAGATCGCGCGTTACCTTGTTGAAATCATCACGAGCCTGAAGCGGGTTCGTGATTTTTTTTGCAGCTGTTATGACCGTCAGCTGATGCAGTAACAGTAATCATAGCTAACAGGTTAGTAACGCAATCGCGCAGCGCCGAGCGCTATCAGTAGAAAGCCCGCCGCCAGCAGAGAGAAGGCGAAAAACAGCGTGGAATAATGCGCTATCCAGCCCAACAGCGCCGGGCCACCAAGAATACTCAGATAGCCCAACGAGGTGACGAACGCCACCGACATGCTCACCGACATCGCCTTTGACTGACCGGCCAGCGTAATCAGCACCGGCACAATATTGGCAGCACCAATGCCGACCAGGGCGAAGCCGATCAGGCTGGCCGTCCAGCCCGGTACAAGTATCACCACCAGATAACCGACCATCGCAAGCAAGCTACCGGCTACCAGCATCATCCTGCGACCCAGGCGGTTGACCAGGCGATCGCCGGTCATGCGCATCAACGACATCGCCAGCGAAAACAGCGCAAATCCCCATCCAGCATGCTCCAGCGGCATCCCTCGTTCCAGGTTCAGGAAGGTGCCGCTCCAGTCGATGATTGCGCCTTCCGCCATAAAGCAGAGCATGGTCATGATGGCCATCATCAGCAGATACGCATCGGGCCTCAGGCGACGCGAACGCGGTTGCGCCGTTTTCTTCTCATCACTGCCGCCTGGCAACAGTCCACGAAACACCGTCAGCAATACGGCCGCAGTGATGGCAATGGCACAGAAGGTGCTGGTCAGCGGAGAAGCACCGTTGCCAAACAGCAGTGCGCCACCCCAGCAGCTCGAGGCTGTCCAGCGTCGCCAGCAGCGGTAACACCGCGCACCACAATGCGGCGGAAAGCACCATCACCGCGCGACAGCCAACGCGTTTAATGAGCATGCCGGAGAATGACATAGAGAGCAGCGAACCGGCACCGAGGCACAACAAAAGCATGCCCAGTTGATTAGCCTCGGCGCCGGTTCTGTTCTGTACATAGGGAACCAGCGCCGCCCACAGGCCATGTTTTGGCAATAGTGAAACACAGACTTGCAGGACTTAATGTATTAAAAAGAATGCTGACATGAAATTAACCTGGCGGAGTGTAGCAGAGTGGTGATGGCTGAAAAATCTCTGAAGGCTATCAGTGTCGCGCGCGGATGAATCTTGAAAAAGTAATGTCTGTATTTTTCTCTGATCGGTGAGTGCCAGCAATACATTAATGCGTTTTTAATCATCCCAATTAAAAGTGTATCTGCGCCAGGAGATATAGCCGATTTCCGACTCTACGCACCCAGGCAACGTTGGTGCAGTGGTCTTGCGGCAGACTGGCCCGTTTACATCGAAAAAGGGCCTGGGGCTGTCTCACCGCTATACCATGCATTGCTTATCATGGCCTGCCATCATCTGATTGATGGCGGCAGATAGCTCTCGCAGCGCCGTGAATGCTGCTAAGGTTAGCCTGACATTCGTGACGACGCGATGAACCTAAGTCTGCCTACCTCAGGATGGACGCAGCCACTTTCGTCCAATCCCCTGGCGCCAAAAAAGGATGCAGTATAAAAAATGCACTGATTGTGATCGACATACAGAATGACTATTTTCCTGGCGGCGCATTCCCGCTTGAGGGCGCTGAAGCCGCCTGTGAAGCGGCAGTAGAAGCGATTGCCCGTGCCCGCGAAAACGGCTGGCTGGTGGTCGGCGTTCAGCATATTGCTACGGCCGATGCGCCGTTTTTCCGTCCCGACACCGAGGGCGCTGCGTTTCACCCGCATGTCGCCGCCGCGCTGGAAAATGCGCCCATTGTGATCAAAGGCCAGGCAGACAGCTTCTTTGAGACCAACCTCGAATCACTGCTGAGTGAGCACGGCATTACGGAGATCTATCTGACCGGTATGATGACCCAGCATTGTGTCACCCATACCGCGCTGTCGCCGCAAAACCCTGGCATGAAAGTACACATTATTGCCGCAGGCTGCGCGGCACCAACCCGCGCGCTTAGCGATCTTGCGCTCTCCGGCCTTGGCGCTCGCTGCACCATCGAATAACATTGTCATGTAGGCAGGATGTCTACCGGGATCCTGCCTCCTCTTATTCCTTTACTTTCAACCGTTTTGCCTCTTCTGTCTCCATCTTCACGTCCGCCTAACTGCATTGTCTGACAGGTCAAATCAGAGTTGACCCGATTTCATCGATCATTGTCCTTTGAGCCTGTCACCACTTTCTCGTTCCTGTCGTAAAGTCAGTCATCGCACGGCGATGGCGGCCTTATGCGCTGCGCTGAACCTGAAAATGAACATGTTAGAAGGAGCACCTGATGAAACTGACTCAAATTCGTAATGCCACACTGTTACTGGAATACGCAGGCAAAAAATTCCTTATCGATCCGATGCTGGCTGAAAAAGAGGCCTGGCCCGGCTTTGCCGGTAATGCGCGTCCGCACCTGCGTAACCCGATGGTTGAGCTGCCGGTGAGCGTGGAAAGCCTGCTGGCGGTGGATGCGGTGATTCTGACCCACACGCATACCGATCACTGGGACGAGGCGGCGCAACAGGCGATTCCAAAAGAGATGCTGATCTATACGCAAGATAGCAACGATGCGGCGCTGGTGCGTTCCCAGGGCTTTCAGCATGTTCGTGTCTTGCAGGAAGAAAACGCCTTTGTTGATGGCCTGACCATTTTCAAAACCGACGGGCAGCACGGCAGCAATGAACTTTATGCCGATCCGGTGTTGGCCGAGCTGCTCGGTGACGCCTGTGGTCTGGTGTTCACTCATCCGCATGAAAAAACGCTGTATATCGCCGGTGATACCGTTTGGGTGAAACCTTATGTCAGAAGCCTGCAGCGCTTCCGTCCTGATGTGGTTGTGCTCAACACCGGCAACGCTACAAACGATCTCTACGGCCCGATCATCATGAGCAAAGAAGACACGCTGCGCACGCTGCAACTGTTGCCTGAGACCACGGTGGTGGCTTCGCACATGGAATCGATCAACCATTGTCTGCTCACTCGCGCCGAACTGCGTGAGTACACACGTGAACAGGGCATCGCGGACAAGGTGCTTATTCCGGCAGATGGTGAAACAATGGTGTTTTAAGCCGCTGCAGCGAAGACCAGAACGCGGCGTCCGACAGGGCGCCGCGTACCGCGAATGAGGAGGAGAAATCGATGTCAGCATTGACGGTTGCCGTGGTGATCACGCCGGGATTCAGCCCGTTTCATTTTTCGGTGCCCTGCATCCTGTTTGGCAACGCGATGCCGGATCCGCAGCTGTTCAACGTGGAAATCTGCGCGGAACAGTCGGGCACGGTGCTGTCAGATATTGGCCTGTCGATGAACGTGGAGCACGGTCTTGAACGGCTTGCGGTTGCTGACATTGTTATCGTGCCTTTCTGGCACAATCCTGACGAGCGGCCCGCGCAAGCGCTGCTGGATGCGCTGACCCACGCCTGGCAACGCGGTGCGGAGGTGGTGGGTTTATGCCTCGGCACCTATGTGCTGGCGTACGCGGGCCTGCTCGATCATCATCGTGCCGCCACGCACTGGGAATATGAACGTGACTTTAGCGCGCGGTTTCCTGCCGTTCATCTCGACAGCAACGCCCTCTACACCTGCGACGAGCGCCTGATCACCTCCGCTGGCACCGCAGCCGGTATCGACTGCTGCCTGAACATTATTCGCCAGCATTACGGTGCGGCGGTAGCTAATCGGGTGGCGCGCAGAATGGTGGTTCCGCCTTATCGCGAAGGTGGGCAGGCGCAGTTTATTGAGCGTCCGCTGCCGGAGAATACCCGCGATGCCAAAATTAATGCGCTGATGGATTATCTGCGGCGCAATCTTGACCAGCCCCACGATCTCGATTCGCTGGCACGCGTCGTCAATATGAGCCGCCGGACGCTAACGCGGCATTTTCTCAAGGCCACCGGCACCTCGCTGGGTGAATGGCTAAATGCCGAGCGGTTGCAGCGCAGTCAGGAGCTGCTGGAAACCACCGATAACAGCATTGAAAGCGTGGCAGCAATGGCAGGGTTCCAGTCGCCGATCTCATTTCGTCAGAGTTTCAAAGCCCGCTTTGGCGTCAGTCCCAGCGAATGGCGCCGCACGTTTCGCGGGCCTGCGCAGGTGGCGCTGGAGCACGCCTGACACCTTTTCGAGGCAGAGTCGTGCCTGAATCGTCAGCATGGCTGCCACTGCGTTTTCAGCGCAGACAAGCGGCCTAAGGCTTAGGGGGTATTCTCGGCGGGCGAATGAAAAGTGGAGAAAGGGCCAGCGTTTGTGGCCCTTCAGTAACGATTACTTGCCTTGATTCTGCTGCTGTTTGTCGGCTTCTTTCTGCTTTTTGTTCGCCATGTGATGACCGACGACACAGCCTGCCGCCGCGCCAGCGACGCCATGATGTGCCATGTGGCCGCCAACACCGCCGACCGCGGCACCTTTAAGACAGCCTTTCGCCTGTACCTGAACCGATGCCGACATCAGCAACGCCAGCGTGGCCACTAACAATGAAATCTTACGCATGTGACGAGTATCCTTGAAAGAGAGTAAACAGCGCTATGCCTGACAAACTGGCCAGAACTGCGGGCAACAGTCAGCCAGACACAGCGCTGTGAATAATTAACGGGTCGAATCAGGTTATGTATAGCCGATGCCTGAAGGTTGCGCCGGAGCTTATAGAAACAGGGTGTGTCCGCTGAAACAGATAGTGTCAGCGCCGATGACGTCGAAAACCTGTGGCAGCGCCAGGGGAAAACCGCGGCCAGCGGAAGAAAGATGCCCGCTGCGCTCTGCGCAGCCTGACGGCACGCGGCCCGGCGAGCATTGGCCGCATTGCAGATAACATCAGACGAAGCGAAAAGAGCGCCCTCAGGCGCCCGCAACTCGCTAAAAACTATACGCTTGCGCCGTTGAAAGTGTAACAAACGCAGCCGACAGCGTGGCGTTATGGTGCGCCACGATCGCGTCAGCGGAGAGCGCGGCGGTATCCATGGTGGTATGCGCATCCGCAATTAACGTAACTTTCCAGCCACCATCGGCCGCCGCACGGCAGGTGCTGTCGATGCAGAACTCGGTTTTCATTCCCACCACCACCAGTTCGTCGATTGCACGCTGGCGCAAAAGCCGGGCCAGTTCGGTTTCATGAAAACAGTTTGGCCGGGTCTTGCTGAACAGGATGTCGCGTTCGGATTGAACATCCAGCTGAGGGATTAACTGGGTTAGCGGGCCGTCCGGCGCCAGGGGCGAGCCCTGCGGTCCGGTGTGGCGCACGGCGAGGATCGGCGCGCCCGCGCATCGGGCATTGGCGATCAGTTGGTTGATGTTTGCCAGCACGCGGTCGCCGGCAAAGGGCGGCACGGCGCCGTGAAAAAGCCCGACCTGCATATCAATAATCAACAGGGCCTTGCGGCAGGATGGTTGTGGCATTGTCACTCTCCATTGGTGTCATGCACA
Organism: Duffyella sp. Ts4; assembly: GCF_051851875.1. Lineage (NCBI taxonomy): Bacteria > Pseudomonadati > Pseudomonadota > Gammaproteobacteria > Enterobacterales > Erwiniaceae > Duffyella > Duffyella sp. Ts4. The sequence continues at coordinate 360,918 of NZ_JBLYPN010000003.1, forward strand.
ACGGATCGCGATCGCCCCGTCGTTACATGACGGGGTTGAGAAGGATAGGTTAACTGACCATTGCATCCACGCTCACGCCGCCGCCAAATGCGGTGGTGCGGGTTGTGGTGGTGATACGTCCAGCGGCGATAAACATAGCGGCTCGCTATCCTGCAATGATAAGAAAGCTAACCTATCACATAATTTTCTGTCGGCCGTAGCAAATTCTCAGTTGATCGCCTGCGCGATGAGAAGCGGCATGAGACGGCCTTATTTTTCTGCTAACTGGAGTGCGTTATGGCTATCCTTGAAAGAAAAAACTATCCGGCGCTCGGCAATGTCAGCGCGCCCTATGTACACGCGGTAAAACACGGCGATACGCTGTATGTTTCGGGGCTGACCGCGTTTGGTAGCGCGGCACAAGGTGCCGGAATGGCTGCGCAGGCAGAGGAGATTTTTCGGCAGATGACGATCGTCGCGCAAGCAGAAGGTACGGATGTCGCCTCGCTGATTAAGGTGACGATTTTTATCACCTCATTTGCGGAGATTGCGGCGCTGCGCGAGGTCCTGTTTCGCCATTACGGCGATCACCTGCCCGCCAGCTCACTGGTTGAAGTGAGCCGTCTGTTTTCACCCGATTTGCAGGTTGAGATTGAGGGAATATTTGCACTCTGACGCATTGCCCGCAGGCACATGCGTCAGAGTGCCAACCTTCTAGCGATATAACGGCAGCAGGTTAGCCTTACCCAATGTCCACGCCGCGATGTTGATCACGCCAAAGGCGATAACGGCGATCACCATCAGCTTTTGTGGCAACGGCATCGGCCGATCCGCGGCGAACCGCTGCCTGGCCTTTACCGCTAACAGGGCTGGTACAATCACCGCCCAGATAGTGGCCAACAAACCGGCGTAACCGATGGCGGTGACAAAGCCATTCGGCATCCAGATCGAGGCCAGCAGCGGCGGCAGAAAGGTCAGCGCGCCAATTTTCAGCCGCTTACGCAACGCGTCGCGCTCTCCTGACCAGTCGGCGATAAAATCGAACAGGCCAGAGGTCACGCCGAGAAACGAGCAGAGCACGGCGAAATGGGAAAACACCGTCATCAGCAGCGTCAGGTAGCCTGTCTGAAGATGGCTGTGCAGCGCTTCCAGCAGCGCTTCAATATCACCGCCCTGCGTGATGATGGCCGGAAATTCGCTGCGAGGAATATTACCCATGGTGGCGGTCAGCCAGAACAGGTAAATCACCAGCGCCAGAAAAGTCCCGATCTTCAGCGCTTTTCTGACCCGCTGCTGTTCGCCGCCATAGTAGCGATCGAGGCCGGAGATATTACCGTGATAGCCAAACGACGCCAGGCAAAATGGCACTACGCCCGCGATATAAGGCCAGTACATGCCCGCGCTTTCCTGACTGTCTAACAGCACGGGAAGTTTTACCTGCATCAGCAAGCCGCCAAACAGCGCCACCAGCAGCACGATCTTGGCTATCAGGCAGACCGTCATCAGTCGGCTTACCTCTTTTGTGCCGAGGCAGACCACCGCCGCGACACAGCCGGTCAGCAGAATCTTCGCTTCAACCAGCGTGACCGGCACTCCCGCCGCGGTGATGGAGTGCTGGTAAACCGGACCGCTGGCCGAAATATAGGCGTAAGTCAGAATGCCAAGCACAAATAAAATGCTGACTGAATTGATGATCTCCCAGCCGCGACCCAGCAGATCGCGGGTTAAGGTGCTGTATCCGGCGCCAGCCTGATAATGCCGGGCGGCGTGCAAAAACAGTAATCCTGACATCAGCATGCTCGCCCAACTGCCGATCAGGATCAGTACTGACCAGCCAAACCACGCGCCCGCCATCACCACCGGTAACGTAAACATACCGGCACCGACTACCGTACCGCATATCACCATAGCACCCCACCATACGGATGGTCGGTGCTGCGAAATGGCCAACTCTGTCATTGATTTTTCCTGGTAAACGGGACGTCCGGCATCCGTATCTGCATGCCGCTCCCTTATATTGCGCATTATCCTGCGATCATGACCAGAAAAGCCAGAAATAGGAAGGATGGCAGGATGTTACACCAACAAAACGCCTAAAATCCGTACATCATTGCCATTAACTAATGAAAAATGACAGGGTAGCGTGCCTTCCTCTGCTAAGACCCGCAGCATACTCTGCAAGCCTGCGCGCAGGTTCACCATAGCCACCATGGCATGTGGCGTGGATTGCTGTGGCCGTGCTGCATAAATATAAGTGTTAACGTTGCTGAATATAAAAACAGCATTGACTCACATCCCATCCGCTATATTTGCAGCGTACATCCGTTAATTTCCTGAGCCGGTGCTGCCATGATGGAATGAGATAAGATAAAAAATAAAAAGATAAAGTTCATTAATTTATTGATGATACTTATCACCAAAGAAACAATATCAACTCCATTTCGTTTTATCATAACATATTGATTTTTGATATTATAAATTATGTATTCATAATTCAACCCATTTTGCTTACAAAAAATTACATTTAAAGTATTTATTTTGCTTACCAGAAATTCAATGCTGAAACCCTATTCAGGTTAACCGACATTTTCTTTTGCTTCAGGAGAAAATAATTATGATCAGAAATTTCTTATTGCGGGCGCTGTTTGCGCTTCTGGCTGGTGGGCTATTAGCCCTGGTCGCAGGAAAAGTGATTGATTATTTTCATCTGCCCCTGTCTTTCGATGCGATAGTTATTGGCATTGCGATGTTTGTGGTGATTATCGATCGGATTTTTATATCCCGTATCTTATTACGTCAGAGCAAGCAGTAATCAACGGAGAGAAAAAATGAGAGAACTTACGGTAACAGAACTGATGTCAGTGGCTGGCGGTAACGCCAATTCTGGCTATGAAGGCGGCTGCGCGGCGGCGGTTACGGATGGCGCGACCAGCGGTGCGGTAGCGGGTGCGGTAGGCGGTGCGGTTGCCGGTGCGCTGGGTACAGCGGCATCCGGTCCGGGTTCGCTGGCGGGCGCGGCCGTCTCCGGCGCCGTAGCCGGCATTGGCGGTGCAGCAGCAGGAGGAGTAAGAGCCTACACCACTTCACCAGCCTGTAATGACAACGGTGGCAATAACGGCGGCGGATCGCTGGGCGGAGATGCCAGCGACAACAGTGTTAATGGCCAGTGCCATTGGTAAGCCTGTAAACCGGGAAGGGGTGGCCTGACCCGGTTTTATCTTGCATGTTTTTTCACAGACAGAATATTGCGCCATGATGTACAGAAAGGAAGCGATTGCATCAAGAAATACGCACTGGTCAGGCAAAGCCATACTGTTAGCGGATGTGCAGCCTTACCGCGTCGTGCTGTTCACCCTGTTTTTTTTCGCTTTGTTTTTCGCCTTTATTATTTTTGGTAGTTATACCCGCCGCATCAATGTCTCAGGTGAAATTATCTCTTCACCCCGCGCGATTACCGTATTTTCCGGGCAACAAGGCTTTGTGGTGAGCCAGAAGATGTATCCGGGGCAGGCGGTAAAACGCGGTCAGCCGATCTATCAAATTGACGTCAGTCGTACCACGACATCCGGCGTGGTCAGTAACAAACGCCGTATCAATATCCAGAAGCAAATAGCGGCCATCGATCAGATGGCGAATAAAATCCGCCAGAATAAACAAACCACTCTCGACACGCTCAACCGTGAAAAAGCCAGCTACGAGGCGGCACTGCAACACTCATCTGATGTGCTGGATACGGCGCAACAGGGGCTGCGCATGATGAAAAAAAACATGGAAAACTATCGCAGCTACCAAAGGAAAGGCTTGATTAATAACGATCAGTTAGTTAACCAGTCAACTATCTACTACCAACAGCAGAATGATCTGCTGGGGCTACGCAGCCAGAATGAACAGAATGCCCTGCAAATTTTGGCGTTACAAAGCCGTCTACAAACTCAGGCCGTGGATTTTGATAACCAGCTTTCTCAGCTCGATATGCAGAAAAGCGGGCTGGCTGATGAGTTAACGGATGCCGATGCTAACAGCGATCTCATTATCACTTCGCCGGTTGATGGCTGGATCGACACACTGAGCGTTTCGCCTGGTCAGATGGTGAGTAACGGCGATAGTTTGCTGCAAATCATTCCCGGTGAAAGCCATCATTTTGAACTCATTTTATGGGTGCCTGACTCTTCTGTGCCTTATCTCAACGTCAACCAGTCAATCAACATTCGTTATGACGCCTTTCCTGCGGAAAAATTTGGTCAGTTTCCCGGAAAGATCGTGGCTATTGCCCGCACGCCAGCTTCAGCGCAGGAGATGGCAACCTATCCCGGTGCACCGATCAAATCTGCGGATAAACCGCAAACCTGGTACAAAGTGGTGGTTGCCCCCGGCAATCAGCATTTTCAATACAAAGGGCGACAGATACAGCCAGAAAACGGCATGAAAGCGACCAGCACACTGTTTTTAGAAGAGCGAAAACTCTATCAGTGGATACTTGCTCCACTCTACGATATTCGTAACAGCGCAGGAGGGCTGGTGGATGAAAAATGACACCGCCGTGTGGTTAAAGGAACGCATTCATTTTGGCCCGCAGCGGCGCGTGCCCATCCAGCTGCAAACAGAGGCCGCGGAGTGCGGCCTTGCCTGCCTGGTGATGATCGCCGCCAATTATGGCAAACATACCGATCTGCTGACGTTGCGTCAGAAGGCGGGATTATCCTCACGCGGTAGTACGCTCACCGCGCTGATCACGCTTGCTGAAGGAATGGGACTGGCGAGCCGGGCGTTATCACTGGATCTTGAAGATCTGCACCAGGTACGTAAACCCTGCATTCTGCACTGGGATTTCAATCACTTTGTGGTATTGGTCAGCGCCCGAGCCGATCGCTACGTGATTCACGATCCCGCCGCAGGCCGCAGAATAATTGACCAAAAAACGCTGTCGACACATTTTACCGGCGTAGCACTGGAGCTATGGCCGGGCACAGAATTTACCCCGGAAAAGCGCATCAACAAGCTCAGGCTTAGCACCTTATTGCACAACATCACCGGCTTCAAAAGTGCGATGGTAAAGCTATTCTGCGTATCGATGATTATTGAGTTTATTAGCCTGTTGATGCCCGTCGGTACACAACTGGTGATGGATAATGCGGTACCTGCTGCAGATAAGAGCTTATTAACGCTGGTCTGCATGAGTTTGATGATGCTTATTTTACTGCAGGCCGGCATCAGTATTTTTCGTGCCTGGACATCAATGGTGATGAGCACCTATATCGACATTCAGTGGAAAGATGGCTTGTTCAGACATTTGCTGCGACTGCCATTACCGTGGTTTGAAAAGCGCAAAATGGGCGATATTCAATCGCGTTTTGTTTCTCTTGATACGCTGCGCACAACCTTTACCCAAAGTCTTACCGGTGCGTTGATAGACAGTATCATTACAGTAGGTGCGTTTATTCTACTGCTACTCTATGGCGGTTCACTGACATGGGTGGTTGTCGCCTTTACGCTGCTCTTCGTGGTGTTGAGGGTCGCTACCTATAATCGCTATCGTCAGTCCTCGGAAGAGTTACTGATCAAAAATGCCCGCGCCGCCTCCTCCTTTACTGAAACGCTTTATGCCGTGGCGACAATTCGGGCGCAGGGGCTGGCTGAACAGCGGAGACAAAACTGGCTGAGCATGATATCTGACGCCACCAATGCGTCGGTCAGCCTGATGCGCTTTGATATGCTGTTTCGTATTATCAGCACTTTTGTCGGCGCCTGTGACAGCGTCATTATTTTATGGCTTGGCATCTCAGCGGTGATTGACCATACGCTCACCGTCGGGGCTTTCGTGGCATTCAGCGCGTATCGCTCGATGTTTTCCGATCGTATCCTGTCGTTAACCGGCCTGCTTTTACAACTGAAAATGCTGTCGCTGCACAACGAGCGCATTGCTGATATTGCGTTATCAACGCCTGAAGAAGATAGACCCACGCTGGCACTTTTTCAGCCCGGCGAGGCGTTATCATTAACGGCGGAGCGCATCACGTTTCGCTATGACAGCCATTCTGCGCCTGTATTCAGCGATCTCTCTGTCACGATCGCCGCGGGCGAGAGCGTGGCGATTACCGGACCTTCCGGCACCGGCAAAACCACGCTGATGAAAGTGCTGTGCGGGCTGGCCTCAGCCGATGACGGGCATGTTGTTGTTAATGGCCGCGATATCAGTGCGATCGGGCTTAACAACTATCGCCAGGCGATCGCCTGCATACTTCAGGACGATCGCCTGTTAGCCGGTTCACTGCGGGACAACATTACCGGCTTTAGTCGGGAAATCGATGAAGCGCATATGGAAGCCTGCGCAAAACTGAGCCACATCCATGACGATATTATGGCCTTGCCAATGGGTTACGAGACATTAACCGGAGAGCTGGGCGAGGGGTTGTCTGGCGGACAGCGGCAACGGCTTTTTATCGCCCGTGCTCTCTATCGGCGGCCCGGCATTCTGTTCATGGATGAAGCCACCAGCCATCTTGATGAACATAACGAAGCGTTAATCAATGCTGCTATTCGTCAGCTCAATATGACACGGATTATTATTGCTCATCGCCCCTCAACCATCGCCTCGGCAGATCGCATTATTAACCTGCCGCTATGATGCTGAGAGCAGCGCGATATACACATCGGGGAAATCATGAAAAAGCTTGCTCTGGCCGCTTTGTTATTAATGCCCGCCTGGGCAATGGCCACTACCTTTTCGGTCACGAACAATGTTAAAGCTGAGGAGGTGACAACCATAAAGATTTCACTTTCAGGGCTGATCAGCGGCAATAAATCGGCCGCGTTGCAATCGGTGCTTGATGAGATTAACCAACGTTATGTGAACAGCAAAAAAATCTATCTCTACATGAACAGCGATGGCGGCAATATGGATGGTGCGCTCGCCATGTATTATGCCCTGCGCAGCACAAACAAGCAGGTTATTACCGTAAATCAGTCGATGGTGGCGTCGGCTGCCACCCTGCCTTATTGCGCGGGACAGGAGCGTATCGTGCTGAAAGAAGCAAATTTCATTATTCATCCGGCACAAATGGACAGCATCGCCGATAAAAATATTACCCCGGCGAAACTCGCCACGGCCCAGAACTATATTGGCATGTACAACCGCATGTTCAGGAATATCTATCAACACTGTACGGACTTCAGCGCCGGGGAGATGGATAAGGCATTGGGCAGCGATGATAATCGTCTTTATCTTACCTCAGAAGCGGCGCTGCAACACAAGCTGGCCACTGTAATCGACGATAAAATGATCACCGCACCCGTATCCTATTTTATTACTGATTAGTACTCAGATTATACTGGCTGACTGCCGCTGGCAGTGGCATCACACACTCTTTTTCTGGCTGCCAGCACCGGCTGGCGCGTTTCGCCCCGGCGGATAGCGACGTAAACGTCAATATGCAGCTGCTGCGCGTCGGCGGAGCAGAGCGGGCGGTAACAGAGCCCATCCTGCGTAAAGATGCACTTTGACTGCGGCATCAGGGCAAACCCTTTGCCTCTGGCAATGTGCGTCAGCATTACCAGCGAATCATCCGGCTCTTTGACACGTTTAATTGCCGTTTCTAGCCGGGAAAAATACTTTTCACACTTATCATAAAACGCCGGATTCGCGCTTCTGGCGATCCAGAACAGTGGCAGATCGCTGATCGATTCCAGCGACACGATCTCCTCCGCGCTGGCGGGATGAGCGGCGGGCAGCGCCAGCAGCAGCGGTTCGCGGCAGAGCCAGCGATACTCGATGTTTTCCGCCTGCGCTACACCTTGTTCACCGCTAATAACCAGATCCAGCGTGTTTTTGGTCAGGCACTGCAGCAGTTGCGCCGAGGTCAGATTGGGCGTTTCAATATCTTCGCCGACCCTGAGATGTGCGAGTGACTGCTTCAGCGACGCGATCCTGTCAAAATTCAACGTGCGAGTCAGCCCGATGCGCACGCGTGCATCAGCGGGTGAGGGCTCAACTTTTAGTCCGGCAAGCGCCAGCAAAATCTCTTCCGCGCGCGGAACCAGCGATCGCCCGGCTTCCGTCAGGCTCACCTCATGGGTGCTGCGTAAAAAAAGTGACTGGTTCAACAGCGCTTCCAGGCTTTTGATCTGACGCGTTAACGGCGGCTGCGTCATGCTGAGCCGTTCTGCGGCGCGGCGAAAATTAAGCTCATGCGCCACTGCCAGAAAACATTGCAGCTGTTTTACGCTGGGCAGCGTGGTGCCGATCAGGTGCGTTGCCGGGGTCATAGAATCCTTCCTGCCAGTCAAAAAGGTATTTTACCTGTTTACCCTTTGTCGATATAGCGGGCGGCCGCCCACGGCAATAACTGATGCGCGGGTGCCTGGCCAGATAACAGAAAAAAAAGACCGGCCTGAGCCGGTCCTGAAGGGGTTTGATTGATCTCTGCGTCTGCGTCTTAACGCACCAGATGCAGGAAGTGAAGGTGTTTTTCATACTGGTCAAGAATATCGTTGATGATCTGTTCCTGAGGCCAGCTCATCACGTCATAATCCTGGCCGCCTTCCTTCAGATGCCCTTCGTCGCGGTAGTAGCGGTTCTCCTCTTTTTTCTCATCGCCTAAGGCGGCAAGGGCAAAAGTAGGCTGAATATAGGAGCGCAGGCGAACCTCATAAACAAAGCGGTAAGCTATCCGCGTCTCTTCATAAAACCGATCCAGGTCAGCGACCTGATTGATGATTTCTTTATGCCGATCGCCCGTGACGGCGCAGCAATCATCGAAGTGCAGATTGCGTTGCACAAGGCGCTCACCGCGCTGGCGATGTTTAATCCCCTGGCGTTCAGCACCTGCGCCCGCAAACATGCTGCGCAGGCAGTGGCGCTGGAGTGATAATGAAAGGTCAAGATATTTTATTGCTTTTGTACCCTGACGTTCCGATGGGCATGATAATTTTTTTAGCCAATGATAATAGTTTTATTAAGCCACGGAAATAACCCTTTCCTGTAACCGTTCATTCTGAAACGCTTCTCAGGCCACGCGCCATGCCGCTTCGCTCGCAATATTCCTGCTGCTGTACTTAACTGAAATTGATGTTTGATCACCGTTTCATGTCTGCAACAGGAGGTTCCTTTGGCCGATAAAACCCATGCTGAAGATCATACCGATGAGCTGGTGTTACGTCGCTGGATCACGGTGGGGTTGCCCGCTACCGATCTGTTTGCGCTGTGGCTGCATCCCGATACCTTGCCGCGCATCATGAGCCACTTTGCCAAAATCACGCCGGTGAATACCAGCGATGCGCTATGGCAGGTTGATGGGCCGTTAGGCAAACACTATTCCTGGGAAACGCGCATCGTCGAGGCGCAGCCGGGTGAAGTGATCGCCTGGCGTTCCCTTGAGGGCGGCGACATTCCCAATGAAGGCGAACTGCGGCTCCGGCCAGCGCCGGGCGAATGGGGCACCGAGCTGGCGTTGACGCTGCGCTTTACTCCACCAGGCGGCATGCTGGGTAAGAAAGTCACTACGACTTTTGACCTGCTGCCAAAAGAAGTCGTCAGCAAAGCGCTACACCGTTTCAAAAGCCTTGCTGAAACGGGTGAAATTCCCACCCTTAATGGTCAGCCCGCTGGCCGCCACGCCGAACGTCAGGATAAGGAGAAATAGATGCGCGCACTCTGCTGGAATGGCGTAAACGATTTACGCGTCGAAACCGTGGCCGATCCGGGCCTGATCAATCCACACGATGCGATTATTCGCGTGCGGCTGACCACCACCTGCGGCTCCGATCTGCATGTGATCGACGGCCTGATCCCCAGCATGCGGGAAGGCGATATTCTCGGTCACGAATTTATGGGCGAAGTGGTTGAGGTTGGCAACGCGGTAAAAAATATTCGCCGTGGCGATCGGGTGGTCGTGCCGTCGTTTATCTCCTGCGGTTCATGCTGGTATTGTCAGCATCAGCTGCCATCATGCTGCGATAATACCAATCCACAGTGGGAAAAAGGCGAAACGGTACTCGGTCATGCCACGGGCGGCATCTATGCCTACAGCCATGCGTTTGGTGGCTATGCCGGTTCCCATGCGGAATATGTCCGCGTGCCTTTTGCCGATAACGACTGCTTTGTGGTGCCGGACGGCGTTAGCGATGAGCAGGCGCTGTTTCTGTCGGATGCGGCACCGACCGGCTATATGGGCGCTGATTTTTGCAACATTCATCCAGGCGATACCGTGGCCGTATGGGGTTGCGGCGGCGTTGGGCTAATGGCGCAACAGAGCGCATGGTTGATGGGCGCGCATCAGGTAATTGGCATCGATCGTTATCCTGAGCGGCTGGCGATGGCGCGCGATCATGCTGGCAGCATCACGCTGGATTATAGCCAGGTCGATGTGACGGAAGCGCTGCTGGAATTAACCGGCGGACGTGGACCGGATAGCTGCATTGATGCGGTGGGTATGGAGGCGCGGGGCGAAGGGCTGAGTCAGGTTTATGACAAAACCAAACAGCTGCTGCATCTGCAAACCGACGTCGGAACCGCGCTGCGTGAGGCGCTCTATGCCTGCCGCAAAGGCGGAAATATCTCTATTCTCGGCGTGTATGGCGTGATGGATAAATTCCCGCTCGGCCTGATGATCAACAAAAGCCTGACTATTCGTACCGCGCAGCAGCATGGGCAGCGCTATATGCATCGCTTACTGGATCACGTGGCTAAAAATGAGCTAAGCCCGGCGTTTATGGCGACTCACCGCTTTACGCTGGAAGAGTCGCCCCGTGGTTACGAAATGTTTAAACACAAAGAAGAGGGGTGCCTGCGCGCCGTCTTCGCGCCCTGAGCAGCCGCGCCGTTACAAACGACGGCGCAAACTGCGTAATCCCAGCCAGGCAACGGCGGCAACGCCAAGGATCGCCAGGCCGGGATTATTCATGTTGAGATGCAAGGCACGGTCTTCGGCCTGATTGTCAAAACGACCGTGGCTGCGATGCAATCCTTCCACCGGCTGATGCAGGTTATCCGGGCGATCGGCGGCTTCCGGCTGGTCGGTGATTTGTCCTTCCCAGCCCTGTTTCGCCATCATGCGGTCAAGCAGGCCGGGAAACAGCATGGTGCCGACAATCGATTGCAGGGTGGAGCGGCCCAGCCACACTTCACGCGGTGCCCGACGTGCGGCACTGAGAATGGCGCGTGCGGCCACTTCCGGCTGATAAATCGGCGCGACCGGCTGCACGTTGTTGCCCATCTTGTTGCGCGACCAGTCGAACTGCGGCGTATTGACGCCCGGCAGATGCACCATGGTCAGACGAATCGAACTTTTGTTGTGGATCAGCTCGCTGCGCAGAGAATCGGTAAAGCCGCGAATCGCAGCTTTAGCAGCGCAGTAGGCGGCCTGTAAAGGTACCGAACGATAAGCCAGCGCAGAGCCGACCTGCACGATAGTGCCGCGATCGCGTTCGGCCATCAGCGTCAGCGCAGTGCGCGTGCCGTGGACACAACCCAGATAGGTCACGTCGGTGACGCGCTGAAACTCTTCATCGGTGATGTCAGTGACCGGCGCCAGCACGGTCAGCGTTGCCGCATTAACCCAAATGCTGATCGGCCCCAGCTCAGACTCAATTTTGCGTCCGGCGGCCAGCAATGCCGGGCCGTCTGAGACATCCACTGCGGCACCGCTGGCGCGTGCGCCCAGCAGCCGGAGTTCTTCAATGGTGCTGTTTACGCCCTGTTCGCTGCGGCCAATGACCGCCACCGCATAGCCTGCCTCGGCAAACGCCTGCGCGCTCGCGCGGCCAACGCCTGCCGTACCGCCGGTAATCACCACCACTTTTTCTGGAAACATAATCGGTCCTTGTTAATGGCCAGCGTGCAGCCGGATGAGGAAGGGAATCTCGCACAACGGTAATATTTGCTTATCTGATTATGGCAGGTGGTTGAATAATGACGGGTTCAGACCAGCGATTTTTTATGCAGGCAGCAAAAGCACAGGCTTTTTTTGCCCGCAGTGACGCGCTACTGGCGGTGGCTGAACGGCTTAACGAGGCTCAAGGCTATTGTCGATTTTCTGAGACGTAACGCTTTGCGCTATTGGGCTACATATTACCCCGGCAGTAAGGTAATTAACCGCCGGGTCGCTACACATCAGGAACAGACGCAGCACATCGATTGCCCGACAAGCGAGGCGTTACGTGAGTATGAACGCACCGTCGTCTGTTGCCCTTTAGCTCGCGTGGGACGCATCTTCGGCACGATACAGGATCTCAGCAATCTCGCGTGCGGTATCGGCCAGCAGTTCAGCGTTGCGGTAGCTTTCTTTAACCTTGCCTTGTTCATCCCATGCGCTTTTCGGGCGCTCGATAAACTGGCCCAGCGGCGTAAAATCAGCATCCAGCACCACGGCAAAAGGAATGCTGATTTTCTCCAGCTTGAAATGCGCCATGAACGCCTCGCCCGCCTGTTCACGCGTGACAATGCCCAGCCCGACGTGCGGCGCCAGCTGCGTAACGCGACGAATCGCAGGCAGGTTTTTATGGCAATCCGGACACCACATTTCAGCCACCACCAGAATATTGCAGGCGGTTTGCAGCGTGGGCAGGCGCGCCAGCTCGCCTTCATGGTGGATCGCTTTGGCCAGCTTTTCGCACTGTTTCAGCGCCTCAATGTCCTTTTCTTCAGCCTGAGCGGTGAAGTCGTGATAGGTCGACGCAGCGGCAAAAAGCGTTTTGAAATATTGCATGGTTTCTCTTCTCTGTCAGTGAGCAGCGGGAACGATTGTTCGCTGGCAACAGTGTAAACATTCCTGCTGCGCATCGCTATGTTGGGACACCGGCGGCAGTCAGGAATCGGAGAACACCTGTATGATAGCGGCTGTAATCAACAAACTGGAGAAGCGTGATGGAAGGTTCATGCCTGTGCGGTCAGGTCGCGTTTGCCGTAAAGAGGGCGCCAACGACATTTTACCGTTGTCACTGCTCGTTGTGCCGCAAGCAGAGCGGCGTGGGATTTAACCTGGCAACGCTGGTGGATACCGAGGCGTTCAGCTGGTTGCAGGGCGAAGAGGCGATCGTCAGCTGGACCAAAAGCACCGGCTATCGCAACGACTTTTGCAGCCGCTGCGGTTCCACCGTGCCGAATTCGCTGCGCGGTCAGCCTTATGTCTGGATCCCAGTTGGTCTGCTGGACGTTGACGATGAGATGACCTGCGTGGGTGACTTCTGCATCAACGATGCCCGCCGCTGGGACACCGTACGTTCTGACAACAACAGCGACGGCGCGGTAGATTCCGTGGCGTCGCTGGTGAAACGTCTCAACCCGTAGCTGCTTTATAACAGATGGCGCAGCAGCGCCGTCGATGCCACGCTAATCACCACCACCGGCAACAGAGATAATCGCATCGCGGCCAGCAGTGAAATTGCCAGCGCCAGCAGATCGGCAGGGTTGCCGGTGACAAAATGAGGCGCGATCACCGTAATCAGCACGCAGCCGGGCGCAGCGTCCATTACCGCGCGGGTACGTGGGCCAAGGTGCCGATTGCGCAGCAGAAGATAACCGGCCACGCGGGTAAAGTAGGTGCTCAGCGCCATCAGCACAATGGTAGCCGCGGTCAACATGCTCATGCCTTGCCCGCCATCAGTAAAATCGCCAGGATACCGCTAACCGCGCCGATCGGTACATATACCGCGCCCGGTAAAAAGTGATACGCGGCAGCGGCGCTCGCCAGGCTCACCAGCCAGGGAAAGGCCATCTTCATGCCTTTCCACATGCCACGCAGCAGCACAAAGAACACCGCCGGAAACGCCATATCAAATCCCCAGCGCGTGATATCGCCCAGCGCCGGCCCAATCACGACGCCCGCGGCGGTAGAGAAAACCCACATCAACCACAGCGCGCTGACCAGCCCAACATAAAAGCCCATGCTGAAGGCGGGCGGCAATCCCTGCTGCTGTCGGCGGGCGGTGTCGGCCATGCTCATCGCCCAGCTTTCGTCACACATAAAGAACAGCGCGGGCAGCACTTTACGCATCGGCAGGTGGCTGAGCCACGGCGAAAGCGAGGCGCCCATCACCATATGGCGGCTGTTAACCAGCAGGCTGACCAGCACAATGGTGAGCAGATGCGGCGGTGAACTCCACAATGCAATCGCGGCAAATTCCGATCCGCCAGCAAAATTCAGGCCGGTGAGCAGCGCGAGGCTGGCCGGTGAAAAACCTTTTTGCGCCGCCTGCGCGCCAAGCAATAGTCCAAACGGCAGCACGCCGATCAGCACCGGCAAGGCGGCGGTGATACCGCGGGAAATTTCCTGGCGAAAGGATGATGGATCTGAAACGCTGGAAGAATGAACCGACATAAACCGCCTCCTTTAAGGCTAAGTATTATAGAGGTTTCTTATGATAAGCGGTTGCATTTATACGACATTTTTATGATTGGCAACCATCAAGCGGCAGCCTTAAGTCGCCCGACAGGCCTTCACGGTGGCATTCTTACAGAGATCAGCCAGGCTGAAGCGCATTCTACTACGCCGCCACGCACTCCGCGGCAAAAGCGGCGCTGGCCGGGCTGGACATGCAATCGGGCGCTAATCTGGATCAGCAGGAGTGGTTTGCTGAGGCGTTGCGGGCGGCGGTGGCCCGCGGTGGCGTGCCGCAAAGCCGCATCGATGACATGATCAGACCTATTCTGCGCAGCCTGTTTGCGGTGGGCGCAATCGATCATCCGGCACAGCGCCACGGCGACATTGATTACATGGCACACCGCGTGCTGGCTCAGCGAGAGGCGGAACAGGGCATAGTACTGCTGAAAAACCGCGACGCGATGTTGCCGCTGTGCCGTGCTGCTCGGCGTGCAGATTGCAATCGCAGCGCGGCGCTTCGGCTACTGACGCGCAGAATAACGGGCACACGCTGCCCGTTATTTATCCTTGATGATTATCGATTCCGCTGTTCGGTTTGCAAGAAATGGTAAGTTGCCCCCAGCATGCCGGAATCGTTACCGTAGGTTGCCGCAGCAACGGGCGTCTCCACACCATATTTCTTGAGATGATCGGCCAGCTCGCTGAGGAAGGACTCGCGTTCAGTAATGCCGCCGCCAATAAATACCGACTGCGGGTCAAACACGCTGACCAGGTTATAAAGACAGGCGGCCAGATCGTTATAAAAACCGTCAACCACCTCCTGCGCCGCCGCATCGCCGTTATCATATGCATCGAACACATCTTTGCCGGTTACTTCGTCCGGCGAGATGTTCATCGCGCGCGCGTAATTCTCCCGCAGCGCGGTCATGGTGCAGCTCTTGCTCATGGTGTGCGGTTCAATATTGCTGTCAGCGGGGCGCGAGGTGAGCAGGCAGCCAAACTCACCGGCGCGATTACGTCCGCCGCGGATCAGCGCACCGTTGCAAAAGGCGGCGCCGCCGAGGCCGGTGCCAATGGTCAGCATCAGGAAATCATTAAGTTTTTTCGCTTTGCCTACCCAGCGTTCCGCCAGTAAGGCACAGTGCGCATCGTTTTCAACGCTGGTGGGCAGCGAAGTATTTTCATGCAGCCACTTGCGCAGGTGGAACTGGTCAAAGTCGCGAATGGTGCCGCCCATGCTGATAAAGCCGCTGTCCGGGTCGACATAACCGGGAATGCTGATGGCAATGCCTTCGCAGGAAGGATTCTTTTCCAGCCAGGCGAGGATCTCCTGCAGGATTTTGTCGCGTGAATTATCCGAGATATCCACGCTGTCGCCGGTGACGATGTTGCCGTCAGTGTCGGTCACGCCCATTTTTAACGAGGTGCCACCAATATCAAAGGCTGCAATGTTCATAAATGTTCCCAAAGGTGGTGAAGTAAATCAAAAGTATAGCGTTGAATTCTCAGCTGAATTCTCGCTTTAAGAATCCCACCGGGAGATTTGTCAGGGAGGTTGTAGAAATCTGGATTAATGTTAATTTATTGTAAATTATATTCTTATTTGTCCGGCCAGCCGCTGTATTGCCTTTAGCTTAACCGTGCACAGGAGTCAGTAAATCGATGCCCGTTAATTTTGACCTGAGCGATCTCTACGCGTTTCGGGCACTGGTGGAATATGGCAATTTTCGCATCGCCGCGGAATCGATCTGTCTGTCGCAATCGGCCCTGAGCCGCAGAATCGATAAGCTTGAAACGGCGCTGGGACTGAAACTGTTTGAACGCACCACGCGTCGGGTGATGTTAACGTTGAAAGGGCAGGCGTTTGCCGAGCGCTCGACGCAGCTGCTGGCCGATCTTGAAGCGGTCATGGCCGACCTCAGTGAAGTCAGTGCCGTGCGTACTGGCCTGGTAACCGTTGCCTGCGTGCCTTCCGCTGCCTACTATTTTATGCCGCGGGTGATCCGCAGCTTTCAGGCGCGCTATCCGCGCGTGCGGGTAAAGCTGATCGACAGCAGCGCCGGTAACGTTTACGACGCGGTGGTGAGCGGACAGGCAGATTTCGGTCTCAGCTTTTCCGCTGGCTCACAGCCGGATATGGCTTTCCTGCCGCTGCTTGAGGATCGTTATGTGGCGGCCTGTCGGCACGATCATCCGCTGGCGAGCAGAAAGAGCATTAGCTGGCGTGAATTTTATCAGCACGACTGGGTGGGACTCGATAAAACCTCGGGGAACCGCAATGTGCTCGATCGGGCGCTGGCACATATCGCGCCGGCGAAACCGAGTATATGTGAAACGCGGCATGTCACTACGCTGCTGGGAATGGTTGAAGCGGGGCTGGGCATTGCTGCCGTCCCCGCTATGTCGCTGCCGATCTCAGAGCCCTCTGCGCTGACCAGCGTGGCGCTGGTTGATCCGCAGGTGAATCGCACGGTTGGCCTGTTAAAGAAGCACACCCGTTTGCAATCACACATTGCAGCTGAACTCGAGAACCTGCTTATTGAGCAGTTTCAACAACTTTAGCTGGCTGTGACACCGTAACCGAATGCAGCCCGGTATCCTGAACCACCTGCTGCACTTCAGCGGATGCCAGCCACGCTAACAGACGCTTCGCCTGCTGCGGATGAGCCGAGCTTTTCACCACCGCACCGGCAAAACGGGTAGTGTATTGCAGGCTGGCGGGCAGTTCGCCAATAAAGGTAACGCCTGGCACCGGCAGCAGTTCGCTGACCTGTTGGAAGCCAATCGCGTATTTCCCGGCGGCAACCTGCGAGGCGACCGGTATCCGCTCAACCTGCGTGGCCTTGCCTCTGACCTGTTGCTCAATGCCCAGCTTTTTGAACAGTTGGGTGCTGACGTATCTGCCGCTGGCGCTGTCCGAATAGGCGATAGAGTTCGCATTAAGCAGCGCCGAACGCAACTGCTGTTCAGTGCTAATGCTGACGGGCTGCGTGCCTTGTTTGATCACCGCGCCGATTCGCGAGTCAGCCAGCTCAACCCGCGATCCCGGCAGGATGCGCTGCTGCTTTTCCAGCCCGCTCAGCGCATCGCCGACCATAATCACCACGTCAGCCTGCTCGCCACGCGCCAGCCGTGCCGGAATGGCCTGCGGCGTATTGCCCATCGACGGACCGGAAACGGTATGAATCGCCTCGCCTTCCTGTGCGGCATAACGCGGCGACAGCTGCTCCCAAGCCGCCTTGAAACCACCCGAGATCATGACGGTCAGCTCTTTAGCCTGCACGCCCGCAGAGCAGACCCACGCCATTAGAAAACTTATGAAGATACGTTGAATAGCCATGATTATTCCTTAATCAGAGTAGGGGGTGTGCGTTGAAACGACTCGGCACGGCGACGGTATAAAAACAGGGTTGCCAGCAGCGCACAGGCGGCGGCAAAGCTCATCCAGTAACCGGGCGACGCTTTATCGCCGGTATATTCAATCAATGCGGTGGACATCACTGGCGTAAAGCCGCCAAACACCGCGGTCGCCAGACTGTAAGCCAGCGAGAAGCCCGCCACGCGCACCTCGGCGGGCATGATTTCCGTCAGCGCCGGGATCATCGCGCCGTTATACAGGCCGTAGATAAAGGAGAGCCACAGCAGCACGCTCAGCATCATATAAAAGCCGGGTGCACCCGCCAGCAACCGCAGCGCCGGATAGGCGGTGGTCAACGCCAGCAGCGCCATGGTGATTAACACCGGTTTACGGCCAAACTTATCGGATAGCGCGCCGCCAATGGGCAGCCAGAAGAAGTTGGATACCGCCACCAGCAATGTGACCAGCAGGCTGTCGGAGGCGCTCAACATCAGCACCTTTTTACCGAAGGTCGGCGCATAGACGGTAATCAGGTAGAACGCGGTGGTGGTCATCGCCACCATCAGCATGCCTGCGATCACCACCTGCCAGTTTTTCAACAGCGTGTTAAAGGCCTGACGCATATCAGGATGGCTGCGACGTGCGTTAAACTCCTCCGTCTCTTCCAGCTTGCGGCGAAGCAGGAAGATAAAGGGCACGATCATGCAGCCAAGCAGGAACGGAATACGCCAGCCCCATTCGCGGATGGCGCTCTCATCGAGCAGCGCATTGAGCCCGAAGCCCAGCGCCGCAGCGACCATAATGGCAACCTGCTGGCTGCCCGACTGCCAGCTGGTGTAAAAACCTTTGCGTCCCGGCGTGGCAATTTCAGCCAGGTAAACCGATACGCCACCCAATTCAGCTCCGGCAGAAAAGCCCTGTAATAAACGCCCCATCAACACCAGAAAAGGCGCCCACAGGCCGATGCTCTGATAGGAGGGGATCAGCACGATCAAAAACGTCCCGGCGGCCATAATCGACAGCGTAACAATCAGGCCTTTACGCCTGCCCACTTTATCGATGTAAGCGCCGAGCACCACGGCGCCAATCGGCCGCATCAGAAAGCCTGCGCCAAACACCGCAAACGTCATCATCAGTGAGGCAAATTCGCTGCTCGCCGGGAAAAAGGTGTGCGCAATATACGTGGCATAAAAACCAAACAGGAAGAAATCGAACTGTTCGAGAAAGTTGCCCGAGGTTACGCGGAAAATGGCGCCAATTCGCGCCCGGGTGGTCATCGGTGAGTGAAGGGATGTTTGCATCAGGTTCTCCAGTGTATTGATGACGCTTTTAGCTGCGCCTGTGACTGCAGAGTGAATCAGGAACAAGGACGTAATAAGTGCAAAAAGCGGGTCAACCGATGTGCCAGACGCATCAATCACCGCACGGCAGTTAAAAAAACCTGCCTTTACGTGGGTTTACAAAAGCAGAGGGAGCTTTCGCGTCATGCAGCGCCAGAAAAACCGATGTGTGGAAATGTGACGGCATTCATAAGCGGATGATAGTGGGGCGGAGTTTGTGAGCGGCTTGATCCACTGAATGATTCAAATACACATTATGAGATTATGAATTCATAAGCCTTTATGGCTGGGTCGAGATTTCGTGAAAAATTTAGATAAAACAGATGTAGTCGAACCTTGAAAGATTACTTGGGGCGTTAGTGTACTCAAAAGACCGTACTTCTTTTTTCAGCACGAATAAGAAGAAGTACGGTTCAGGAGCCAGGCCTATTCGGTTTGATAAGATTTAGCTGTGTTAATCAGATTTTCTGAGAATTTGTAGATGTCATCGATTGATTCAATCTTATGCCTGGTTTCTTTCTTATTTTCGTCGAATAAGCCGATATACATTTGGCTACGGTTCAAATGCAGGCGACACACCGGTTTACGGTTATTGTCATCAATAAGTATCCCAAAATAACTTTTGGTATCCCGGTGTCCGATCCTTTCTGAAGGAAGAATGGTTCTGATAATCGACTTCACAATGTAAAAACCCTCCATCTCTTCAGCCGTGGTAACTATACCATCATCGTCATTCTGATCCGCAATGTCCTCGTCATTTTTTTCCGTTCCAGCCTCTGGTTTTAAAATGGTTGGTTTCGGATTGCTGATTGCTGACTTCAACCTTTCATTAACCTGATCGTTCAGCCACTGAGTAAGTGCCTTCCTGGTAAGCACAGAAAACTGTTCTCTGACTTTTTGAGTTTGTACGCCTTCGTAAACTCTGGAGGCGATAAGCCTGACAAAATCGTCTTCAGGATTGAGAAATTGCGAAGAAATTATCTTTTTGATTTGACTAACATACTTCAACTCACCTGCTGCATTAACAATGGATTCCACATCAAAAGCGCTTTTGGTTATTTTGAAAAGCTCCGGTATAACATGTTCGTCTATTTCCATTAAGTCCAGTTCAAGAAATGGCTTCTCATCCATTTTATTCGGTGCATCAAGATCGGTAAAAAACTTGTAAACCTGACCATTAGTCAAAATAGATATACGTGCTGTGGTGACGTGAAAGTATCGAAAGAGTTGTGAGGCGTGCTTGATGTTAAGGGGTTCGCCGATTTTCTTACACTCGATAAGTATCTGTATCTCACCATTCTTGATTATCGCATAATCGATTTTTTCTCCCTTTTTGGTTCCGACATCGCATATAAACTCCGGAATAACTTCCGTTGGATCGAAAACGTCATATCCCAGAACTTTGTTGATGAATGGCATCACAAAAGCGCTTTTTGTTGCTTCTTCGGTTTTAATTAATGCAGTTTGCTGCCGGATTTTTTCCGATAAAGAATTGAGTGTATCTAAAATTTCCATTTTTCACCAATAGGTTAGCTGTAAGTAGAGAAAAGACAGTTCCTGGCTTTCTAAAAATTGCGAAGCAAATCAGATTAATAATCAAATTATTTTAATTTTATTCTTGAAATTAATATTCTTCAAAAGAAAGTTATTGTCAACATGATTTCGGATAGGTTTCTTACAAATTAAGGTTTTGTGAGAGGGCTAAAATTTTTAGATTAGTTAACACTCTGCATCAGTCTGAATTAAATGCGGGCCTACCAGAAAGATTGGAGACCAAAACTTTTCAGGCTGGGATTTAACTCCCCGCGTCGATCGCTTTGCCTGCGGTCACTGCCTGGTTACGTCCTTTGCGTTTGGCGGTATAGAGCGCGTCGTCGGCCAGCTGTTTGAGCTTTTTCATGTCATCTTCCTGATTGGTGCTGAACAGTGTGGCGCAACCGGCGCTGATGGTGACGATGCGTGCTGGAATGGTGGTCGTGGCGTGAGGAATGTGATGGCTGCGTACCGCGCGCACGGCACGCCAGGCGATCGCCAGCGCTTCGTCTGCGCTGGTTTCCGGCAGGATCAGCGCAAACTCTTCGCCGCCGTAGCGCGCCGTTAAGCCGATACCGCGCAGCGACATGCCGCGAAGCGCCGCGCTGACATTTTCCAGGCACTGATCGCCCGCGACATGACCATAGGCGTCGTTGTACTGCTTGAAAAAATCGATATCGATCATCACCAGTGATACCGGCCTGGCGCTGCGACAGGCGCGCTTCAGGCTGTCGCGCAGGAAAATATCGAACTGTCGGCGATTGGCCAAACCGGTTAAGCCATCGACCATCGCCATCGATTGCAGGGTGTGGTTGATGGTGGTGAGTTCGTCACGCAGATGGGCCATTTCGTGCTGATTACGAATATTGATACGCACCTGACGCAGGATCCAGATGCCCACCACCAGCATCGTCACCAGCAGAACGCCATTAAGAATCACATCCTGTAGCCTGCTTCTGAGCCAGTTCTCCCACAATGAAGTCTTGTCAAAACCAGAAGCGACCACCAGCGGATAGCGTTCAGAGCGCACAAAACCGAACACGCGCGGCAGGCCGTCCAGCGCCGCATTCCATTCGCCGCTACCGCGATCGGATTTCATCAGCAGCTGCTGAAACAGATGGCTGGACGAAAGGTTTTTGCCGATATAGCTGTCTGACATTGGACGAGCATAAAGCACCGTGCTGTCCGCCAACATCAGCACCAGCACATCTTTGGCGTCCAGTTCGTAATAGCTGTAGAACTGGCGAAAATAATCGACCCGTACCGTGGCCAGCAGGATACCGGCAAAGCCGCCCGCGCTATCGTTCAGGCGCAGAGAAACCGGGATCACCAGTTCGCCGGTGCTGCGACTGTGGATTACCGGGCCGATATGAATATTGTTGTGGCCGTTGAGGCGATGGTAGGTGAAATATTCGCGGTCAGAATTGTTTACTCCGGCGGGGGAGCGCCCGGTTGACCAGGCAATCCACCTACCCGATGCATCGTAATAGAACAGGCCGTGAAGCTGAGGTAGGCGACTACGCTGTTCCCGCATGATGCGGCTAAGTTCATCGGCGTTGACCTCGCCAGGCGGGCGCTGTTGAATATTGCGCTGAATTTCCCGCAGCGAAATCTCAGTTTGCAGAAAGGTATCTTCCGCCTGGCGTGCCTGTGAAAGCGCCAGATTTACCGCAGTTTCATGGGCTGTCTTGAGGTTGAGCTGCCAGGAATCACGCAGCGACCAGCCGTTCATCAGGATCACTGCCAGAATCAGCAGGCAGCCGGAAACCGCAATGCTGCGACCAAGCGGAGAGCTGAGTAATGAAAAAGAAGAGGGCTGTTTTTGCGACGTCATTCCGCCTCCCGGGTAAGCCTCCTTTCATTAAAGCACACCCGGTGGCCTGCAACCTTCATTTGGCTAATTATCAGTCCGCATGATGTCAGGCTGATGGTAACTATCATCCAGTAAAGTGAAACGAAACTGACGTTGGGAAGAGCAGATCACCTGTTTATCCCGCGTGACAAAGATCGCTTCAATTTCAGGATGCGCGTTCAGATAGTGAATGCCTTGCTCAACGCCCATGCCGTAAAGCAGCGTGGTGTAAATATCGCCATCAATGGAGCGATCGGAAATGATGGTGACGCTCAGCAATTCATTATCCAGCGGATAGCCGGTTTTGGGATCGAGAATGTGATGATAATAGTGGCCGTCGACCTTGAAGTAGCGCTCATACACGCCAGAGGTAACCACCGATTTATTCACTACGTTAATCACACCAATCAGTGCATCCAGGCCAGCAAAAGGCGTTTTCAGGCCGATCGCCCAGCCTTCTGGCTCATCCGGCGGCGCGCCTACCGTCTGCACGTTGCCACCGAGGTTGATCAGCGCGCTGCCAACCTGCCGCTGGCGGAGAAACGCCTGCACGCAGTCGGCGATATAACCTTTGGCAATGGCGCCGAGATCGATTTCCATACCCGCCTTACGCAAAAAAACCGACCGTGCGTCGGCATCCAGTTCGATATCGCGCGGATCGGTCAGCGCCAGACGCGCCTGTAGCTCTGCGGCGGGCGGCACGTGATCGCCCTGAAAGCCGATTTTCCAGCGCTTCACCAGCGGGCCAATCGCCAGGTTAAAACAGCTGTCCGGCAGCAGGCTGACCTGACTGGCAAGCTGAATCAACTCGAACACTGGCTGGCTGACGACGACGGCGTGCTGGCCCGCGGCCTGATTAATATTCATGATTTCAGAAGGAGAACGGTTAACGGTGAGCAGGTTCTCCTGCTGCTTGATCAGCTGAAAAACCTGTCTGGCGAGAGTTTCATCGTGGTCGAAGAGTTTGAGCAGAATGGGCGAACCCATCATTACGGCGGAATAAGCACAGACGCGAGCTTCAGTTGGCATAAGCGACCCTGCATTGCGGGAAAAAAGCTGTGCCCGCGTCGCCGTAGGCACAGTTGAGCGCTTAACGCAGGGCCATCGCCGCTGCGTTGCGTCCGGCCAGAATACCAAAGATGATGATATCCGCCACCGCATTACCGCCGATGCGGTTAGCGCCGTGAATACCGCCGACGACTTCACCCGCTGCCCAGGCACCCTGAATCGGCTGTTGCTGCTCGTTAAGCACCGCGGTATCGAGGTTGATGGTTACGCCGCCCATGGTGTGGTGCACGCCGGGGGCGATGCGGATGGCATAATAAGGACCCTGATTAATCGGATGGCGCAGCGCGGTAGTGCGGCCAAAATCCTCATCTTTCTGCTGAATTACACATTCGTTGTAACGGCCCAGCGTGGTTTGCAGCGTTTCCTGATCCATATTGAGTTTGACCGCCAGCTCATGCGGCGTTGGCGCGCTGATCACAAAGCCTTTGGCAATGTATTCGTCGGCCGCTTTGTTGCCGCTACGCACCTGGTCGTCAAAGATAATCCAGGCACTTTTCTCCGGCAGGGCGATGATTTGCGCAGAGACTTTGTCGCGGGTTTCCATTTCGTTGTAGAAGCGCTTGCCCGCCTGACTGACGAGGATGGCACCACCGCCGCGAATGGATTCAGAAATCAGGTACGAGGTGGTCTGTTCCACGGTCGGGTGAATCTGGATTTCGCCCATGTCCACGGTGCCAGCACCAATGTGTTGCAGCATCGCGATGCCGCTGCCGGTAGCACCTTTGTGATTGGTGGTGACAAAGCCATCCAGCTCAGGGCGGTAGCTGACCACCATTTCACGGTTGGCGCTGAAGCCGCCGGTAGCCACAATCACGCTTTTCGCGTTCAGGATGCGGCTGTCGTTATATTCATCCACCACTTTCACGCCGGTAACCACGCCGTTGTCACACAGGATCTCTTCAACGGAGGTTTCCAGCAGCACTTCAATATTGCGCTGGTTAAGGTTTTTCACCAGGCCGCTGATCAGGAAGCCACCCACCGCAGAGCGGTCAGCCGGACGGTGCGTGCGGTCGATGCTCATGCCGCCGGTGATAGTGATGTCATTGAGCTGAATGCCATGCTCATCGAGCCAGTCAATCGCCTTCGGCGCCAGCTCAACAAACTCTTTCAGCAGTTCAGGGTTGTTTTTGAATTTGCCGCCTTTCAGCGTCTCTTCATAGAACAGCTCTTTGCTGTCTAGGATGCCTTTGATTTTCTGAAAGCGGGTTTCCGCCGCGTTCATGCCCACCGAGGCTTTAATGGTGTTACCGCCGATCGTTGGCATTTTTTCGATGATCACCACGCGGGCACCTTCATCGTGCGCCTGAATCGCCGCGGCCAGGCCGGCACCGCCGCTACCGATAACAACGACATCGTAATTCTGCGGTGCCTGCGGATTACCGCCTTCTTCAATGACGTGCGCTTTGCTGGAGGTGGTCAGCGCGCGGGAAACCGCTTTTTTCAGCGCTTCACTCTGCGTGGTGGCACCGGTAATAGCATCAACGTGCGGGCTGTTGGCCACCAGAATGCGGCTGCGCAGGCTCTCGAAGGTGGTGGTGAAATCGACGTCGAGTGATTCGTCCGGCACCAGTGAGATGTCGGTGATACGGTCGGTATCCAGCGTGACGTTGATTTTCAGCTTCAACGCTTCCGCCTCGACTTTCTCCTGATAGACGCCCGCTTTGTATTTGCGGCCGGTATCGCTGACGTCGCGGATCATGGCGTCCACCAGCGAGAAGCGCCACAGCGGTTCCGGGATAGTCAGCGCTTCGCGTTGGGTGCTGTCGATAAACAGCTCAAGATGCTGGTTGTTGATGATGCGGTCGGTCCAGTCGGGATAGGCGATGCACGCTTTACCGATTGCCACTAAATCGTAGCCGTGCTCCAGCGCCATTTCGGCATCGGCTTTATTAACCACACCGCCAACGCCGATAACCGGGACTTTAGCCAGCGTTTCTGAGCGACGCGCCAGATATTTGGTGATCAGCGGCGTCGGGTCGGTGGTATCAACGATAGAAGGGCGTAGCAGCTGGCCAACGGAGAAGTGCACGTAATCGAGGCCGCGTGCCGCCAGTTTTTCCAGCAGCCACAGCGTGTCGTCGAAGCGGATGCCGGGCACTTCAATCTCTTCCGGTGAAAAGCGATAGCCGATGATGAAAGAGTTATGCGCGAAACGGTCCGCCATCTTATGGGTGATTTCCAGCACTTCCAGCGGGAAGCGTGCGCGATTTTCGCGGCTGCCGCCCCATTTGTCATCGCGCTGGTTGGAGTTGGGTGAGTAGAACTGCTGAATCAGATAGGTATTGGCGCCATGAATCTCCACGCCGTCGAAGCCCGCCTTGATGGCGCGATTCACCGCGTCGCCAAACTTGGTGATCATCACGTCCACTTCTTCGGCGGTCAGCGCCTGCGGGGTGGTGGCGCCTTCACGCGGTGCGGCGATGGCGCTGGGCGCAACCGGCGTTCTGCCGCCAATCAGCTCGGGTTCTACCATGCGGCCGCCGTGATAGATCTGCAGGATAGCAGTGGAGCCTTCTGATTTGATGGCGTCGGCGATGCGTTTCAGACCAGGAATTTTATTGTCGCTGTCGATGGCGATGGCGCCGGGAAAGGCCGGACCTTTGGGATCGATAAAGCAGCACTCCACAATGACGGTGCCGATGCTGCCCGCGCGAGCGCGGTAATACTCCACCAGCTCACTGGTTACCGTGCCGTCATAGAAGCCGGTGCAGGTGGTCATGGGGGCCATCAGCAGGCGGTTTTTTAATACGGCGCCATTGGGCAAGGTAAGAGGATTAAGAATAGGGGTGAGCGTATTCATCAGGATCGACTCCAATATAAATGTGCAGGATGCTTTAGTGGACGCGTTTATTTAAATAAGTGGTCCGACTTCATGACTGATAATATATCCCTTTTCTGTGATCATGATAAGTATTAAATAGGGGTAATTGATGCTAAATTTCAGTTATGATTAAAGTTTGACAAAAATGATAAGGATATTTATCTTAATTGTTAACCAATGGTAACCAAAAAGCAATCTTTTGATATTTAAGTATTTTATGTAATAAATACAAAGGGTTGTAGTGTGTATTTTGTTGCTAATCATCCCGTTTTTTTGTAAAAGATTAACGGGATTGTCATCGTATTGTCATTTCGTGGCAAAGGTCGTTTAAAAACAGTAGCGTTACTCTGGTTTATTGATCCAGATCAATTTTTAATTTCAGATATTACGCATCATATAACAAAGTCCTTATGAGATAATTCATATCAACATTAAAGGACGACTCCAAATTAACGGCGTCGCGATGCAAAAATCGCAAAAAATAAAAACCATAAGAAACTAAGTGAAGTATCGGGGCGCAAATCGCATTCTTTTCAACCTTGCAGATAACTACTATGAAACAGACAACCGTTAAGAGTGAAACGGGCGCAGCACCTGCTGCTCCACCCAAAACTAAAAAATCGCCGATTTTCATGATCCTGCCGGTGCTGGTGGCGGTTCTGCTGCTGCTGGTGCCGGTGCCTGAAGGGTTGGAACCCTACGCATGGCACTTCTTCGCCATTTTCGTTGGCGTGATTGTCGGTTTGATCTTTGAACCGCTGCCCGGCGCGGTGATCGGTCTGACCGGCGTGGTGGTCATCGCCTTGTTCAGTCAGTGGCTGCTGTTCAGCCCGGCTGAAATGGCGGCGCCGAAGTTTAAGCTCGCCAGCGAGTCGTTTAAGTGGGCGGTCAGTGGCTTTGGTAACTCCACCGTCTGGCTGATCTTCGGCGCCTTTATGTTTGCCGCCGGTTACGATAAGACTCAGTTTGGACGCCGTCTGGCGCTGATACTGGTGAAATATCTGGGCCGTCGCAGCCTGACGCTGGGTTACGCCATCACCTTTGCCGATCTGCTGCTGGCACCGTTTACCCCTTCCAATACCGCACGTAGCGGCGGCACCATCTATCCGATTATTGCCAACCTGCCGCCGTTGTACGGCTCCAAACCCAACGACCCCAGCGCGCGCAAAATCGGCTCCTATCTGATGTGGGTGGCGATTACCGCAGCCTGTATCACCAGCTCCATGTTCCTCTCTGCGCTGGCACCTAACCTGCTGGCACTGGCACTGGTGAAAAGCATTATCGGTTTTGAAATCTCCTGGGGCAGCTGGTTTATCGCCTTTCTGCCACTCGGACTGCTGCTGATTCTGACCATGCCGCTGCTGGCGTACTGGTTCTATCCGCCGGAAGTGAAGATCAACGACGAAGTGCCGCGTTGGGCGAGCAGCGAACTGGTGAAACTGGGCAAGCTGTCACGCAACGAAATCTTGCTGCTGCTGTTTGTCTGTAGCGCGCTGGGCATGTGGATTTTTGCCACCGCGTGGATTGAACCGGCAATGGCGGCGCTGCTGGTCATCGTGCTGATGCTGTGGACCGGCGTGCTCAACTGGAACGATATCACCAGCAATAAACCGGCCTGGAATACCTTCGCGTGGTTTGCCACTCTGGTAGCGCTGGCGGATGGTCTGGCGCGGGTGGGCTTCATCGCCTGGCTGGGTAAAGAGGGTGCGCATCTCCTGAGTGGTATTCAGCCCAACGTGGCGGCGGTAATGCTGCTGGTGGCCTTCTTTATCCTGCACTACCTGTTTGCCAGCACCACCGCGCACACCACCGCGCTGCTGCCTGCGATGCTGACCATTGCCGCCTCGATTCCGGGCATCAATATGCCGGTGTTCTGCTTAATGATGGTGACGTCACTGGGTCTGATGGGCATCATCACACCGTACGGTACCGGCCCAAGCCCGATTTATTACGGCAGCGGCTATCTGCCAACCAAAGATTACTGGCGGTTGGGCACTATTTTCGGCGCTATCTTCCTGGCGGGTCTGATGTTAATCGCCTATCCGTGGATGGTATTGATGTTCT
The DNA here is from genome assembly GCF_051851875.1 of Duffyella sp. Ts4. Classification (NCBI taxonomy): domain Bacteria; kingdom Pseudomonadati; phylum Pseudomonadota; class Gammaproteobacteria; order Enterobacterales; family Erwiniaceae; genus Duffyella; species Duffyella sp. Ts4. The sequence goes on from NZ_JBLYPN010000003.1 coordinate 389,248, forward strand.
GATTGCCGAGGTAAGATACTATTCTGCCAGCACCTGTCAGCCTGGCGTATCGGGCTGGCAGGATAATAACTAACGATCTGGCTCGCCGCTCCGCACTGCGGAGGCACACATTTCTGAGTGAGAAACAATGTCTGATAAACCTTTCTTCTACCAAAATCCGTTCCCTGTCGCCCACGATGACACTGAATATTATCTGCTGAGCCGAGACTATGTCTCCGTTGATTATTTCAACGGCCAGGAGATGCTGAAAGTCGATCCGCAGGCGTTAACCTTGCTGGCGCAGCACGCGTTTCATGATGCGGCTTTTATGCTGCGTCCGGCCCATCAGCAGCAGGTTGCTTCCATCCTGCACGACGACGAAGCCAGCGAGAATGACAAATATGTTGCGCTGCAGTTTCTGAAAAATTCTGAAATCGCCGCCAAAGGCGTGCTGCCAACCTGTCAGGATACCGGCACGGCGATCATCATGGGTAAAAAAGGCCAGCGCGTGTGGACCGGTGGCGGCGATGAAGCCGCGCTGTCCCGCGGCGTCTATAACACCTACATCGAAGACAATCTGCGCTATTCACAAAACGCCGCGCTGGATATGTATAAAGAGGTCAACACCGGTTCAAACCTGCCGGCGCAGATCGATCTCTACAGCGTCGATGGCGATGAATATAAATTCCTCTGCATCGCCAAAGGCGGCGGATCAGCCAATAAAACCTATCTCTATCAGGAAACCAAGGCACTGCTGTCGCCGGGCAAGCTGAAAGCGTATCTGGTGGAGAAAATGCGTTCGCTGGGTACCGCAGCCTGTCCGCCGTACCACATCGCTTTTGTGATTGGCGGCACCTCAGCAGAGAGCACGCTGAAAACGGTGAAGCTGGCCTCGACGCACTATTACGACGGCCTGCCTGCTGAAGGTAATGAACATGGTCAGGCGTTCCGCGATCGTCAGCTGGAACAGGAGCTGCTGGAAGCGGCGCAGGAGCTGGGTATCGGCGCACAGTTCGGCGGCAAATACTTTGCGCATGATATTCGGGTGGTGCGCCTGCCGCGTCACGGTGCTTCCTGCCCGGTGGGCATGGGCGTCTCCTGCTCCGCTGACCGCAATATCAAAGCCAAAATCAACCGCGACGGTATCTGGATTGAGAAGCTGGAAGAGAATCCAGGCCAGTACATTCCGCAGGCGCTGCGTGAGCAGGGCGAAGGCGATGTGCAGCACGTTGATCTGAACCGTCCGATGGAGGAGATTCTGGCCCAGCTGTCGCGCTATCCGGTTTCCACGCGTTTGTCGCTGAGCGGCACCATCATCGTGGCGCGTGATATTGCGCATGCGAAGCTGAAAGAGCGCATCGACAATGGCGAAGGCCTGCCGCAGTACATTAAAGATCATCCGGTCTATTACGCCGGTCCGGCTAAAACCCCGGAAGGTTATGCATCGGGCTCACTCGGTCCGACCACCGCAGGGCGTATGGACAGCTACGTCGATCTGCTGCAATCCCACGGCGGCAGCAAAATCATGCTGGCCAAAGGTAACCGCAGCCAGCAGGTGACTGACGCCTGCCAGAAACATGGCGGTTTCTATCTTGGCAGCATTGGCGGCCCGGCAGCGGTGCTGGCGCAGCAGAGCATCAAAAAGCTGGAGTGCCTGGAATATGCCGAGCTGGGCATGGAAGCGATCTGGAAAATTGAAGTGGAGAATTTCCCGGCGTTTATCCTCGTGGATGACAAAGGCAACGACTTCTTCCACCAGCTTCAACGCAATCAGTGTGCGAAGTGCGTTAAGTAAGGTTCTGACATCAGGCTAAACAGGCCTGAATTACCTCCACGCGGCAGCGATACCTGCCGCGTTCTTTTTGTCTTTTCCCCGCGCGTTCGCCGCTTTTCAGCCTCATCTTTACCTCTTCCCGTTTGTTATGCGGATTTTTCACTATGCATAGCAGTTTAACTTAATAGATGAAAGCGCAGCCGACTGGCAGAGTGGCGTCATACCCTTTCAGGAGAGCAATGATGAGCAAAAGTAATGCCGTTGCCCTGCCGGTTATCGACTTCGCGCTGTTACAGGGTCACGAAGCGGATCGGCAGCAAATCCATACCCAGCTAAGCAAGGCGGCCCGCGAGGTCGGCTTTTTTTATCTCACTAATCACGGCATCGATCCGCAACTGCTGGCCGCGGTACAACAGGTATCACGGGCATTTTTTGCCCTGCCGCAGGCGGAAAAGCTCAGTGTGCAGATGGCGCAGTCACCGCATTTTCGTGGCTACAATCTGGAAGGTTCGGAGATCACCCGCAGCCAGCCCGACTACCGTGAACAGTTTGATATCGGCGCCGAGCGTCCGGCACTGCCGCTGACCGCCGGGACGCCCGCCTGGGCGCGGCTGCAGGGCCCTAATCAGTGGCCGCAGGCGCTGCCAGAATTGCAGCAGGTGCTAACTGAATGGCAACAGGCGATGACCGCGATGGCGCTCGAGCTGCTGCGCGCCTTTGCCGATGCGCTGCATCTGCCGCACAACGCCTTCGATAACCTCTACGGCGCGCTGCCCAATGAGCACGTGAAGCTGATTCGTTATCCCGGCAGGCCAGATAATGGCTCGCGACAGGGCGTCGGCGCGCACAAAGACTCGGGATTTCTGACCTTCCTGCTGCAGGACGATCAGCCGGGTTTGCAGGTTGAAGTTGCGCCGGATCGCTGGGTCGATGCCACGCCGCTGCCGGGTGCATTCGTGGTGAACATCGGCGAGCTACTGGAGCTGGCAACCAATGGTTATCTGCGCGCTACCGTGCATCGGGTGGTTTCTCCGCCTGCCGATCGGCAACGGCTTTCCGTGGCCTTTTTCCTCGGCGCCGAGCTGGGCGCGGTGGTGCCGGTGTATCAGCTGCCCGATTCGCTGGCGCGGCTGGCGCAGGGACCGGCCAGCGATCCGCTCAATCCGCTGCTGCGCGACGTGGGCTGGAACTATCTCAAAGGCCGTTTGCGCTCTCATCCTGACGTCGCGCAACGCTTCTATGCTGATTACCTGCGCGACACCGCCAGCGTCTGATTACGGAGAGAAATATGAAAAAAGGATTCGCTTTACCGCTGGCGGCGCTGACCCTGCTGGTCGCGCAGGCGGTTAACGCCGCGCCGTTGCGCATCGCCGCCGATCCGGTGCCGCATGCTGAAATTCTGGAGTATGTCAAAACGCTGGACCCTGGACTCGATCTCAACATCACCGAGCTGAGCAACGGCGTGAATGCCAATGAGCTGCTGGCCGCTGGCGACGTCGATGCCAACTACTTCCAGCATCTTCCTTATCTGCACGATCAGGAAAAGGCGCTGGGTAAAATCTTTGCGGTAGCCGCCGCGGTGCACATTGAGCCGCTGGGGCTCTATTCCAGCAAAATCAAAACGCTGGCTGCGTTGCCGGAGGGGGCGCGCATCGCCGTGCCGAACAACACCACTAACCTGAGCCGCGCGCTGCTGCTGTTGCAGCAGAGCGGAGTGATTACCCTGAAAGGCGCAACCACCAGCCTGCTGACACCAGCGGACATCAGCGCTAATCCTAAAAAAATTAAAATTGTGGAGATCGAATCGCCGCAAATTCCGCGGGCGCTGGATGATGTCGATGCGGCGGTGATCAACGGCAACTACGCGCTGGAGGCGGGCCTGGTGCCAGCAAAAGATGCGCTGGCGCTGGAATCCGCCACGAATAATCCCTATGCCAATCTGCTGGTAACCACGCCGTCGCTGGCGAAAGATCCGCGCATCCTGCGGCTGGCAAAAGATTTGCGCTCGCCAAAAGTGGCGGCGTTTATTCGTCAGCATTACAGCGGATCGGTGATCCCGGTCGTGGATGAGCAGCATGATTAGCATTGAGGCGTTAAACAAGCGTTATGGCGATAAACCCGCGCTGGTGGATCTCTCTTTCGAGATTGAGACCGGCGCCATTTTCGGCATCCTTGGCCGCAGCGGCGCGGGAAAAAGTACGCTGCTGCGCTGTCTGAACCGGCTGGAGCAGCCCGATGCGGGCAGGGTAGTGATTGACGGCGAGGATATCAATCGGCTCAGCCTGCGCGAACTGCGTGCCCAGCGGCGGCAGATGGGAATGATTTTTCAACATTTTAATCTGCTGCACGCGCGCACGGTGGGCGAGAACATCGCACTGCCGTTGCAGATTGCCGGTGTGCCCGCTGCACGGCGCGGCACACGCGTGGACGCGCTGCTGACGCTGGTGGGGCTGGAAGGCTACGCCGACGTCTGGCCTTCGCAGCTGTCGGGCGGGCAAAAACAGCGCGTAGGCATTGCCCGGGCGCTGGCTGCGGAACCGCGCTATTTGTTGTGCGATGAGGCAACCAGTGCGCTCGACCCGGACACCACGCTGTCGATTCTCGATCTGCTGGCCAGCCTGCAACGCCAGCTGAATATCACCGTGGTGTTGATCACGCACGAAATGGCGGTGGTGAAGCGCATCTGTCACGGTGCCGCGCTGCTGGAGTCGGGACGGCTGGTAGAGAGCGGGTCGCTCAGCGCAATCATGGCCAATCCGCACAGTCGCCTGCGTCAGTTGCTGTTGCAGGATGGCGAAGCGGACCGTGCGTTTCTTGCCCGTTATCAGGAGCAGTTACGATGCGTGGCATGAGCTGGGATCGCTTTCAGTCACTGCTGCTCAACGCTACCGGCGAAACGCTTTACATGGTAGCGCTGGCCGCGCTGTTTACCCTGCTGATCGGTCTGCCAGTTGGCGTGCTGCTGTTTATAACCCGTGCAGAGGGCATCTGGCCGCAACGCGCGATTGCGCAACCGCTGAACCTGCTGGTGAACATCGGCCGCGCTTTGCCCTTTATCATCTTGCTGATCGCGCTAATCCCCTTTACGCGGCTGCTGATCGGCACCACGCTCGGGAGCACGGCGGCAGTCGTACCGATTACGCTGGGCGCGTTTCCGTTTTTTGCACGCATTGTGGAAAATGCGCTGGCTGAGGTTGATCGCGGGCGTATTGAGGCAGTGATTGCCATGGGCGGCACACAGTGGCATCTGGTCAGTCGCGTATTGCTGCCCGAGGCGCTGCCCGCCTTGATCGGCGGCATGACGTTGACGCTGGTGATGCTGATCGGCTTTTCGGCGATGGCTGGCGTGATTGGCGGCGGTGGGCTGGGCGACCTGGCGATCCGCTACGGTTATCAGCGCTTCAACAATACGATGATGATCGCCACGGTGATCGTGCTGCTGCTGTTGGTGTGGGCGGTACAAAAGCTGGGTGATTGCGTGGTACACCGCCTGGCGCACCGGCGCTAACTCTTTTACGTTCCCGACGGCAGCCCTTTCACCGGCTGCCCGATCGTCTCTCCTGCCTGAATCTGTACAGCCTGCACTTAACGGAAATTATCCCTGATCAATAAATCCGCCCAAAAACTAATATCCTGAATACATTGTTTATTAATTAGATACGGTCGTGTCAAATAATGGATTCGTTACCACAATGTTAACTCAAATTTATTTCCTGAACGACTTGAGCTATTTCACTAATCATAATTTTTAAGAAAAAGTCTGATGGTTTTATATTATTCTATGCTTTAATTGCGACAGATAACAAATGGGTGACAGCCACGCAGTAGCTACAGGTAGCCGCTGTGCTGCCGATAACTCAATCAAGCCAGGGGAGGCGCTGTTACTGGATTGCGCGCTTCACGCACCTGTTTTCCGGCAATAAGCGAAATTTCCGAAATAATATTTTTTGAATGCCTCACTGGCAGGGCTCATATTTATTTCACTTAAATATTTATAAGAATGATTAACGTAATCAAAAATTACAGGGTATTAGTATGCGCCTGAAACTTCGCTGGCTTGCACTGCTGAACGTCATGACCATTATATTTCTGGCCAGTCTCTGGGAGTATGGTGCCGAGGCGTGGGTGTCAAAATTATTAGGTCTGAGTTATGACACTGATTTTGAAACTGCTGAGCGGCTGAGGTTTATTATGACTTCGGCTTCCTTTGCGCTGTTGGCCATGGTCGTGCCTGGCCTGCTGGTGGGGGGGCTGATGCGCAAACTGCTGCGCACTGAGCAGGCCGCCACGCAGATGGCGCATGTCGATGAGCTCACCGGCGTGGGCAATCGTCGGGCATTTCAGGTGCGCACTGAACAGCTGGATAATCTTGGCATCGTTTATGCCATCCTGATGATTGACGTCAACGATTTTAAAATTATCAACGACCTCAATGGTCATCATCAGGGCGATGCCACGCTGGTGGCGCTGGCCTCGCTGCTGATGGAGTTTACCGGTCCGCACACCCATGTGTTTCGCATCGGTGGCGACGAGTTCGCTTTGATCACCGTCAGCGACAACACCGATGCGCTGATGGTGGAGGCGGAAGAGATTCGCGCGCGTGCCAGCAGGATCAGCACCGGACCCGCCAGCTTTCTGGGCCTGTCGATCGGCATTGCCCGGTCCACCGATTGCAGCACCTACAGCATTGTTCAGGCCGCCGATTTGGCGATGTATCAGGCTAAAGGCGGCAAAGAATCGCAGCTGGCGCTGTTCACGCCGGATATGGAACGGCAGTTTCGGCAAAAAGAGATGTTCGAGCGCAGCGTGGCTAACGCGGTGCGTAATAATGACGTGGTGCCGTTTTTGCAGCCGATTCTGACGCTGGCTACTGGCAAGCTGGCGGGTTTTGAAATCCTGTCGCGCTGGACGCTGCCCAGTGGGGAAGTGGTCCCGCCGCAGGTGTTTATTCCGGTGGTGCAGAAGCTTGGTTTAATGGATCAGCTGACCGTGCAGCTACTCTGCGCGGTCAGCGTGGTCGCCAGTGAATGGGCCGGTGATTTAACGCTGGCGCTGAATATTACCCCAGAGCAGCTGATCAGACCGTCGCTGACCGATCGCCTTTACACCATTATTCGTGATTCAGGCGCACTGCGGCTGGAGCTGGAAGTCACTGAAAATGATGTGATGAGCATCTCCGATGAGGCACGTCAGGCGATAGAACGGCTGAAAGAGCGCGATATCCGCGTATCGCTGGATGACTTCGGTACCGGCTATTCCAACCTTTCCGTGCTGCTTGGACTGGGCATCAGCAAAATTAAAATCGATCGCTCGTTTATTTCAGCGGGCATGAATAATCGCGAACAGAAAAAGGTGGTGGAAACGCTGCTGGCGTTGTGCCGCGAACTTGGCGTTGAGGTCACGGCGGAAGGCATTGAAGATATCGGCACTCTGATGTGGCTGAAACAGCAGGGCTGCAATTACGGTCAGGGCTATCTGTTCCGCAAGGCGATCCCGGTCAATGAAGCAACCAGCCTGCTGCCGTCGGTGGCGTTTGCCTTGCCGGTCAAGGAGCTTTCGGCCAACGATCATGGCCATGCTGCCCAGGCAGTGTAACGACAATGATCTCACCGGGCGTTCTTCTGCGCCCGGTTTCCCCCTCTGTTTTCACTTCGCAACATCTGCTGGCGAAGAAAGCCCATTTCTTAAGACACAGGTTTACAGTTTTAGATCCGGTTACGATCTATAATTGCGCCTGATATGTTCACGCCGCCCGCAGGTATGCAGGCGCAGCTCCCCCGCCTGTGAAAGGAAGAGGCCAGTCTGATGCTTTCCCGTTTTTTTATCTATCGCCCGGTCTTCGCCTGGGTTATTGCTATTTTGATCATGCTACTCGGCGCGCTCGCCATTACCCAACTGCCGGTGGAGCAATATCCTGACGTTGCACCGCCATCGGTTAACATCAGCGCAACCTATACTGGCGCTTCAGCAGAAACACTTGAAAACAGCGTAACGCAGGTGATTGAGCAGCAGCTCACCGGGCTGGATAATCTGCTCTATTTTACCTCCAGCAGCAGCTCGCAGGGCAATGTGACCGTCACGGTAACCTTTAGTCAGGGCACCGATGCCGATACGGCACAGGTGCAGGTGCAGAACAAAGTGCAGCAGGCGCTGTCCCGTTTGCCGAGTGAAGTGCAGCAGCTTGGCGTCACCGTCACCAAATCACAGTCCAACTTTTTGCTGGTGATGGGGCTGTATGACACCACCGGTAAAAGCAGCAGCAACGATATTGGCGACTGGCTGGTCAGCAACATGCAGGAGCCGCTGGCGCGTACCGCCGGCGTTGGCGATATTCAGGTATTCGGCGGCCAGTACGCCATGCGCATCTGGCTCGATCCTTTCAAGCTGAATTCCTTCGCCTTGCAGCCTTCTGATGTCACCGCGGCCATTCTTGCGCAAAACATTCAGGTCTCGGCGGGCAAAATCGGCGGTCTGCCGTCGCCGAACAATCAACAGCTCACCGCCACGGTGCGCGCGCAGTCGCGGCTGCAAACCCCGGAGCAGTTTCGCAACATCATCGTGAAAAGCGACCGCAGCGGTGCCATCGTGCGCGTTGGCGATGTGGCCCGCGTGGAAATGGGCAGTGAGTCCTATGACATGACCACGCGACTGAATGGCCATCCGGCCGCAGGCGTCGGCGTGATGTTGGCTCCGGGAGCCAACGCACTGAATACCGCCACGCTGGTGAAGCAAACGGTAGAAGAATATCGTCACTCTATGCCCGCGGGTTATGAAGTCGCCTACGCGCTCGACAGCACCGACTTCATTAAAATCTCGGTAGAGGATGTGGTCATCACCCTGATCGAAGCGATTGGGCTGGTAATTGTGGTGATGTATCTGTTCCTGCAAAACTTTCGCGCCACCATCATTCCTGCGTTGGCGGTGCCGGTGGTGCTGCTTGGCACTTTCGGCGTGCTGGCGCTGTGCGGATACACCATCAACACGCTGACGCTGTTTGCCATGGTGCTGGCGATCGGTCTGCTGGTGGATGATGCCATTGTGGTGGTCGAAAACGTCGAGCGCATCATGCACGACGAAGGCTTACCGGCGAAAGAGGCGACGGTGAAGTCGATGCAGGAGATCTCCGGTGCGCTGGTGGCGATTGCGCTGGTGCTCTCTGCGGTATTCCTGCCGATGGCGTTTTTCGCCGGATCAACCGGCGTTATCTATCGCCAGTTCTCGATTACCATTATTGCTGCAATGACCTTCTCCGTGGTGGTGGCGCTGACCTTAACGCCTGCGCTGTGCGGTATCCTGCTGAAGCCGGGCAAGCCGCACAACAAGGGCTTTTTCGGTGGCTTTAACCGCTTTTATGCCGCTACCGAACGCGGCTACCGGCACAAGGTGGTCAGTACGCTGCGGCGACCGCTGGTGATGGTGGGATGCTACGCGGCGCTGGGCGCGGTGCTGTTTGTGATGTTTACCCGTCTGCCCGGCAGCTTCCTGCCAACAGAAGATCAGGGCAGCATTATGCTGCAGGCGACGCTGCCTGCGGGCGCCACCGCCAGCCGCACCGAAGCGGTAAACCAGCAGATTGTTGACTGGTTCCTGCGCGAGGAGAAAGCCAACGTCGACGTGGTGTTTACCATCAACGGCTTTAACTTCAGCGGCGCGGCGCAAAATGCCGGTATGGCCTTTATTAAGCTGAAAAACTGGGAAGATCGTCCCGGCAGCGAAAACTCAGCCGAAGCGATCGCTACCCGCGCCACCATTGCGCTGGCGGCCATTCGCGATGCGCAGATTTTTGCCCTGACGCCACCGTCGGTGCCTGGCCTCGGTCAGAACAACGGCTTTACCTATGAGCTGCTGGCCAGCGGCGGCACCACGCGCGATGAGCTTAACGCACTGCGCGATCAGCTGTTGCAGAAAGCGACGCAGACGCCTGAGCTGAGCGCCGTGCGCGCCAACATTCTGCCGCAAACGCCGCAGCTGCAAATCGATATCGACACCAATAAAGCGGTGGCGCTGGGTTTATCGCTGGATGACGTGACCAGTACGCTAACCAGCGCCTGGGGCGGCGCCTATATCAACGACTTTATCGATCGCGGCCGCGTGAAACGGGTGTACGTGCAGGGCGACGGTCAGTACCGCTCGGCGCCGTCCGATCTCGATAAGTGGTTTATTCGCAACAGTGACGGCGGAATGACGCCGTTCTCCGCTTTCGCCACCACGCGCTGGACCATGGGGCCGGAAAGCCTCGATCGTTACAACGGCTCTGCGTCTTATGAAATTCAGGGACAAAACGCGGAAGGCTACAGCTCGGGTGAGGCGATGGACGCCATAGAGCGGCTGGCAAATGAGCTGCCTGCGGGCACCACCGGCGCCTGGAGCGGGCTGTCGTTGCAGGAGAAACAGGCGGGCGGCCAGTCAACTACGCTGTATGCCATCTCAATTCTGGTGGTGTTCCTCTGCCTGGCTGCGCTGTATGAAAGCTGGTCGGTGCCTTTTTCCGTGCTGCTGGCGGTGCCGCTGGGTGTGCTGGGTACGGTGCTGGCTATCGCGCTGCGCGGGCTCGATAACGATATCTATTTTCAGGTGGCGCTGCTTACCACGGTGGGGCTGACCTCGAAAAACGCCATCCTGATTATTGAGTTCGCCGAAGAGGCGGTGCAGCAGGGACGATCACTCAGCGCCGCGGCGTTGCAGGCTGCGCGCACCCGCCTGCGACCCATCATGATGACCTCGCTGGCCTTTATCGCGGGCGTTATGCCGCTGGCGGTAGCGACCGGCGCAGGTGCTAACAGCCGCATCGCTATCGGCACCGGTATCATCGGCGGCACGCTGGCCGGTACGATACTGGCACTGTTTTTTGTGCCGCTGTTCTTTGTGCTGGTGAAGCGCTACCTGACGCGACACGCCGCTTCTGACAAAACCGCTTAACGGATTATTGGCGCGCCATGCACATTTCCCACGGCGCGCCATAATAGTTACTCACATGCTCGTATCATAACGTTCCGCTAAGTGAGGTTTTCAATGATGTTGTCTCTTGAGAAGCAGGTTGCTCTGGTTACCGGCGCCAGTTCCGGATTAGGCTATGCCTGCGCTGAGGCGTTGGCGGAAGCCGGTGCCAGCGTGGTGATTAACTATCACAGTCAGGCTGAACCTGCCGATGAGCTGGCGTCAAGAATACGCGACCGCGGCGGTGAGGCGATTTCGATAAAAGGCGACGTCTCGAAAGAAGCCGATGTGGATAATCTCATCGAACATGCGGTGGATCGCTTTGGTTCGCTGGATATTCTGGTGGCCAACTCCGGCCTGCAAAAAGATGCTGCGTTTGCCGACATGACGCTGGAGCAGTGGAACGGCGTCATCGATGTTAATCTCACCGGCCAGTTTCTCTGCGCCCGTGCGGCGCTGCGCCAGTTCCGCCGCCAGGGCGCGCGTCCTGATGTCAGCCGCGCGATGGGAAAAATTATTCACATGAGTTCGGTGCATCAGCTGATTCCGTGGGCCGGACACGCCAACTATGCAGCCTCAAAAGGCGGCGTGGATCTGCTGATGCGCACGCTGGCGCAGGAAGTGGGCGAAGAGCGCATCCGCGTGAACAGCATTGCGCCGGGCGCCATTGCTACCGCCATCAACGAAGAGAATACGCAGGGCGATGCGGGGAAAAGGCTGCTTGAGCTGATCCCTTACGGTCGCGTCGGCGAGCCGCAGGATGTCGCCAACGCCGTGGTCTGGCTGGCGAGCGATCTCTCCGATTATGTGCACGGCACCACGCTGTTTATCGACGGTGGTATGAGTCTTTATCCTGGCTTCCGTAATAACGGTTAATCGTTTACCGCGCCCGGTTTTGGCCTGGCGCGGCTTTCATTACGCTCACGGAGGAAAATATGCATCCGATCAGGCAAATTATTGAGGCGTGCGATCGCGCTATTACCGCACAAGATTTCGATACGCTCATGACTTATTACGCCGACGATGCGGCGCTGGTGGTCAAACCGCGCATGATCGCGCGCGGCAAAGAGGATATCCGTCGCGCCTTTGTTGCCATTGCTGACTATTTTCAGGGGCAGCTGCAGGTCGAGCAGGGCGAGATGCAGATTGTTGAAGGCGGCGGTGATGCGCTGGTATTGATGGAAACTGTGCTGCGTTTCCCCGATGGCCACGGTAGCCTGATTGAAACCACGCGCCGCGCAACCTATGTGTTTCGTCAGTCGCCTGACGGAAACTGGCTCTGCACCGTCGACAACTCCTACGGTACCACGCTGCTGGACGGCGAAACCGCCTGAATCGAGGGAGATCCTGATGAAAACACTGATGATATACACGGCAATAGCGCTGTCCGGCGTGGTTACTCTGGCGTCAGCCGCCAACTGGCCACCGGAAACCGGCGCTAAAGTGCCCGGCAATGCGCTTGAGTATCCAACCAAACTGGAGCCGGTGAACCGCTCGCTGCAACAGATGCTGAACGAGGGCGCCACCGTGGTCTCTTCCGGCCTCGGTGAGAACGGGCCGATAGTCACGCTGCACAGCGGAAAAAGCTATGTCATCTGCATGCTGAAGGGGGCCGGAACCGGCTCCGATCAGAATGTCGCCACCTCAAAATGCTATGCCATGAACTAATCTGGCTGCCCCGCGCGGGCGGCTACCACTTCATTTCACCGGTCAATACCTTAGCGCTCAGTTCCAGCGAGCGGGTCTCAGCAAGCTGCGGCCACGCGGCGGTCATCGTTTTGATAACGCCTGCGGAATCGTGGTGTGCGGCCAGCGCTTTCTCCATCTGCTGCAAATAGGTCAGCGTAAAGCTCACTGCCGCATCGCCCTGCGGACGCGCGCCGATAGAGTGACCGGGAATCACCGTCTCAGGATGTCGCTGCTGCATCTCCGTCAGCACATGGCGCCATGATTCACGACTCTGCGCGCTTTGTGTATCGGCGGTCCAGAGATGAATGCCCGACGAAATGCCGGTGCCGCCAAGAATTGCTTTGTTAGCCGGGACCCACAGGTAGGCGGCATAGCTATCGGCATGGCGCAACTCCACCGCTTCACCATCCACGCTGAAGCGTGTTTCGTGTGTCACCTGCGGCACAATCAGCTTTTCAGGCGCGCCTGCTTTCATCTGCGGTCCCCAGTAACTGAGCTTGGCCGCTTTGGTCTCCTCAATGTGTTTTACCACGGCAGGGGATGCCACAACCGGTACCTGCGGGAATGCTTTTACAATCGGTTCCAGACCGAAGTAAAAGTCTGGATCGCCGGAGGTGATGATGATCTGCTTGAGCTGTTTGCCGCTGGCTTTGATCAGTGCAACCAGCTTCTCGCCATCCTGCACGCTGAACTGCGCATCCACCAGAATCGCCTGGTGCGGGCCAGAAATCAGCGTGGAAGAGACCGGAAAAATGCCCTGTTCCTGTGGATTGTATACGTCGAGCTGAAGCGGTGCCGCCATTGCGGGAGCGGCGGCCATCGCCAGAATCAGGGAAGCGGTGCGTAACGTCATTAGGGTCATCCTGTTAATCGGTTGTCGGCGTAGCGAAAATGTGCGGCAGGCCAGCGGTGGCAAGGTGGGCAACCGGGTGCTGCGGCTATTTTGGCGTGCTGTCTGTTGCACTGTGCCTAGTGTAAGGCTTTTGGCTTCTGTTAGAATTCCTGCAATCAGAGATGCTGAGTTTCATAAATCGAGCAGGTGGCATGATGGACAGAGTAACAGCCGCAGCAGTGTTTAACCGGATATGTGAACTGGGCAGCCTGAGCGCGGCCGCGCGTGCGCTGGGCATGTCGCGTCCAATGGTCAGTCGCTATCTGGAGGAGATGGAGAACTGGGCCGGCGCGCGCCTGATACATCGTTCCTCGCGGCGGCTAACCATCACGCCCGCCGGTGAGAAAATCCTGCAGAAAACTGCGCAGCTGACGCGCCTCTCCGAAGAGATTAACGATCACGCTTCGCATAAGGCGATCGCCGGAACCTTGCGCATCGCCTGTGCGCATTTCACCGCCACGCAGATCGTCGGGCCGGTGATCCCGGGCTTTCTGGCGCGTTATCCCGATCTGCGCATCGAAATGGAGATCAACAATCAGCCGGTCAGCCTGATTAGCGAGCGAATTGACGTGGCGATTCGGATCACTGACGCGCCGGAACCTGCGGCTATCGCCCGCCATCTCGGGGACTGTGTATCGGTGGTGTGCGCATCGCCAGGCTGGCTGCAGCGGCACGGTGAGCCTCGAACGGTGGCGGAATTAGCGCAGCACAACTGTCTTTGTTACAGCCGTTTTGCCGGCCAGCTGTGGCATTTCGACGATGAGCAGGGTGAGAAGCTGTCGGTGGCGGTGAGCGGTAACTACAGCGCGGGCATCTCTTCGCTGCTGTGCGATGCTGCGATGGCCGATGCGGGTATCGCTATGGTGCCGGAAATTGAGGCGCGTGCCGGATTGCAGAGCGGTCGGCTGGTGCAGATTCTGCCTCGCTATACGCCGCGACGGCTGGGTATCTATGGCTTGTACATGTCGCGCGAACATACGCCTGCTGCGATGAAACTGCTGCTGGACGAGGTAAAAGCGGCGCTGGTGGCTGATGCGAAGAAGCAATCAGGCACGACTGGCTGAATAATCTCGTGACGAGGCAAAAAGCTCAGGACATGAAAAAGCCGCCCGCAGGCGGCTTCAGCTGTGTAGCACAAACACAACCATCAGATATCGCTGTCATCCGGCGTTCGACCAACCACCAGCTCCAGCGTGCTGCGCAGAATATCCTGTTGCAACACATCCTCGGAACTCTCCAGCGCCGCCAGCAGATGCAAAATAATCGCTTTATTGGTGACGTGACCTTTCGCTGCGGTGATTTCACGAATCGTCGCGCCCAGCACTTCGGTTTCAGTGGTGTAGAGTTCACCGCTGCTTTTAAAGTATTCGAGAATGTCCGCTTCTGATGACTGCTGCTGCATGTGCTTTTTCCTTACCGGGAAAAGCCCGGTTAAACGTTGTCGGGGTTAATGTTTTTTCGCGTCGTCGGCAGGGCCATCATTGTTAAAAAGGTGGCTAACGTTATTGCCGTCGCGAACGTTTACGGACGTAGTGTTATGGCTGGCGCTGATACTGCTACTTACATCGACAATCGCTTGCGAACAGGCTGACTGACGCTCTTCATCAGACTCCTGCGTCGCAATCTGCTGCAGCTGCATAAGCAATGTGGATGCTGAAACGCGCCGACCGTTACTCAACAAGGCCAGCACCGCTTCGCCTACCATAATATCTACCAGTTTTTCGTCTTCACTTCTTTTCATGTCAGCTCCCCCTGAATCGAATTACGCGGCCACTCTTGGTTGGATGCGCAGTGATTACAGGTCCCTGTAAAGGTCGGCAGGGCCTTAACCGTCAGAGCAGAATGGCTCTGGCGGTTAACGTCCCATGATGCTGAACAAGGTCAGAAAGTGTTAACGCGACGTTGGCTACGTTCTTAGCTAACGCCCCTTTAATCATTCGTCCCGAGCGAACAGCATCCGGATCAGCTCCTGATAATGCTTCTCTTCTTCTGCACTGCTGGCGACTTCAAGACGCAGCAGCAGCTTGGTGCAGATAGATTTACGGTTAAGGTTTTTACCTGCGCGCAGGATTTCAACCACAATGCGACCCAGCGTTTCTTGCTGTGAGGGCAGGGCGATGCTGTTGAAGTAACGGGCCATATCGTTCGTTGGTAGGGCACTGTATCCGTCCTGGCGCATGCGTCAGTCCTCTGTGGTTAAAGGTTGTTCATCAAGTTATGTGGCAAAGTTATACAGAATCAGGAAACTTGTACAGTTATTTGCGTTTGTTTTGAGATTTTTATGTGGCAAAAAGTGCTAGCTGTTATATATCAGTTGGTTGGGTGTTTGTGAGTCATTGTACCAGCGCGAGCGGTGTACAACAGGGTGGTGGTTGAAGCCAGTGGGGGCAACGGGTACAGGGCAGGCGTAGAAAGTTGTACAACCTTGTACAACTTTCAGCAGGCAGGCTGAATGTGATGGTCAATATTTCAGGAATTGTCTGAAAATAAGTTTTGTAGCGGGTTAGATGCGGAGAAATATAAAAAAGTACGCTGAAAGCGGCGTTTTATTTAATAAACAATGTGGCGTGAAAATCAATTATTAAACGAGGGGGGAATCAGCGGGAAATAACAACAACCGGGAACCGGATTGGAAGATCGCAACAGTTTGTCAGAGTGAAACATCAACTGCGCCGCGAGATAGCGCAGCCAGCATCAGCTTAACAGTTCTCAGTAAACAATGACTTGCAGTGGGGGCAGAGCATGGTATGCCCCTGGCTTTTTTGCTTTTCCGTCTGGCAGGAGTACATTTTACATACCGGGCATTTAATGCCGGGTTGCTGTTTTTTAACCAGACTTAAGAACCATTGCAAATGCGTCATGACAAATCCATTGATTGCGTTTCGCGCACCTTAACACAAATCAACGCAGGGGATGACATTTCACGCTGCTGAGCGCGGAATAAACGCAGCGGCAGCGGAGATCGTTATTCGCGACTGCCGTTGCGTTATTTGGTCATGGGCGCCACGGCAGCACCCCTGCGGGCAGCCGCGATGACAGCAGGGTGGCCAGGCCCATAAACAGCAGCACAAGCGCAATCATCAGGCAGCCAGTAGCAGCAGCAAGCGTTGCTGACCCACCTTCATCCAGCGCAATTATCAGCGGCCCCAGCGTTTCGGTATCGGCGGTCACCAGCAGCACCGACACCTGAATTTCATTCAGTGCGGTGAGAAACACCAAAATTGCCCCTGCCATCGCCGAAGGCGCCGCCAGCGGTAGCAAAATATCCCACATGCGCCGTAAAAAATGGGCCCCTGCCAGCTGCGCGGCTTCATCCAGCGCCCGATCGATCTGCGCAAAACCGGCCAGCGTAGGCCGTAATACCAGCGCAAGGAAGTTAGAGAGATAGGCGGCAAGAATGATCCACACCGTGCCGTAAAGGCTGATATTCAGCACCGGCAGCGGCTTGAGGAAAAAAAGGATGGCGGCAATGCCGGTGACGATGCCAGGTAAGGACCAGGCAATTTCACTGGAGAGCTGCAGCAGGCGCACCAGCCGCGTGCGCTGCCAGCTGATCCAAAAAGCCATAAAAAGCGCGGCCAGGGTCAGCAGGATGGCTGTTAACAGCGTCAGCCACAGGCTGGTAAAAAAGGCGTTGCGGATAGCGGGAAAGCCCCACAGTGCGGTGGCGTAGTTATCCAGCGTTAAGGTCGCCCAGCTTAGCGGCTGACCGAATCCACGGGTAAGTGACGTGCCCAGCAAGGCAGAAAGCGGCAGCAGCAACGTGATCGCCATCCACAGCCAGGCAGCGATGCTTACCGCTATGCGTCCGCGACCCAGCGGCTGCTGATGATGACGCGGCGTGCCAACCACGCGCACATCGCGACTGCCGCCCAGCTTCTGACTGACCATCAGGCCAGTCAACGTCATTACGGCGATTAGCAGTGACAACACCGCCATATCGGGTAGCGCTTCGGGCCCCAGGCTGTTGAGCCGTTGATACACCAGCGTAATCAACGTGGGTACATGGCCGGGAATGCCTAACATCGCCTGAATACCAAAGTTACCGACTGAGGCGACAAACGCCAGCGCAGCACCGGCAAAGATCGCCGGACGGGCCAGCGGCAGGATCACCGAAAACAGCAGGTAAGCTGGCGACGCGCCGGTTATGCGAGCCGCTTCCACCAGCTCTGCGGGCACCCGTCGCAGCCCGGCGCGCACCGACAGAAAAACCAGCGGCGCGCCATGCAGGCCGAGCAGCAGCACAATGCCGCCCGCTGAGTAGAGCGGTTGCTCACCCGCGGCTGGCGCAAGCCCGCTTACCCGCAACAGATCAAAGAGCGGACTGCTCGGCGAGATCGCCTGAATCCACGCCAGCGCGGTGACCTGCGGAGGAATCATTAGCGGCAGGATAAACGCGAACACCCAGCTCTGTTTTCCAGGCATGTCGGTCAGCGCCACCAGCCAGGCGGCCACCAGGCCAAGCAGCATGGCGATGAGCGTCGCCGCCAGGGCGATCCACAGCGTGTTAAACGCCGCTTCACTGACGCGTCTGCTGGCAATCAGCCGCAGCAAACGGGTTAAATCCAGCGAGCCTTGCGGAGCTAACGCCGCCCATAACAGCCGTAGCAGCGGGGCGATCGAAATCAGCGCAATGACCAGCACCAGAAACCAGAGGATCAGCTGCTCGCTGCCGGGCAATTTAGCGCGCCAGTCAGCGGGCTTTCGCGGCAGCAGCATTGAGAGCAGGCTCACGCTTACCCTCCAAACAGGTCGGTGAATTCAGCACGTACTGCCTTGTCTTCCACTACCGCTTTATCGCTGTCCAGCGGCAGCAGCTTTATCTGCCCGAGCGGCGGAAAACCTTCTGGGGCGGTGACACGCTCGTCAACCGGGCGATCGCCTTTCTCCCTGACCAGCTGCTGACCGCGCTCGGAAAGCATGAAATCGACAAAGGCTTTGGCCGCGGGCAAATTATGGTTGCCTTTAAGGATAGCGACCGGCTCGGTGACAAATGACACGCCTTCACGCGGATAGATCACGTCCACCGGCGAGCCCTGCTTCTTCGCGCGAATCAGCTCGGCGTCGGTGATGATGCCATATTTTGCCGTACCGCCCGCCACCGCCTTGAGCGCCGGGCCGTTGCCGCCCTGTGGGTGAATATCGTTGGCGGCCAGCTTCTGATAGAACGGCCAACCCAGCGAAGGCGTGTTGATCAGCGTGTGCAGGTGATAGAGCGCCGCGCCGGAATAGAGCGGACTCGGCACCGCCACCTGGCCTTTATTTTCCGGCAGGGTCAACGCCAGCCAGCTGTCGACAGGTTTTGCCGTGGTGGTGTTATAGCCGATGGCGGTGGCGATGATTTTGGTACCAAAAAAAGCCTTATCCTTGTCGTAAAATGCCGGATTGATGTGGCTGACCGGCGCAGCGTCATAGGTCAGCAGCGCGCCTTCTTTCTTCAGGGCGCCGAGATTAATGGCATCCGCCACCAGCAGCACATCGGCCTTTATGCCACCGCTCATCTGCTCGGTGCGCAGAACGTTCATCAGCTGCGTAGTGCCGTTGCGCGTCCAGGAAACGTCAATATTGGGCTGAGCCTGTTTAAAGGCATCAATGGTCTGCTGGGCAATTTCGGGCGCTTGCGAGGTATAAATCACCAGCTTACCCGCAGGAGCATCAGCGGCCTGAGCAGGAATAATGAAGCCGAATGCGGTCGCGCTCAGCAGAGCGAAAACGGTGTGACGAGCTTGATACATGGTCAGGGAATCCTTACGCAGAGGTAAAAGAGGGAATAATCCAGCCGTTGTTCAACGTGAGCGGCAATGTGTCGCCGGGCCGCAGCCCGCCCGCGTTCGGTAAATGCAGCGCCAGCCTCGCGCCCGGCACGCGGTTCGGCTCCACGTCGATCTGGCTGTAGCTACCGCGATAGATGATGCGTTTAATCGTGGTGCCAAAAGCGATGTCATCCTGTTTTGCAGGGCGCAGATCGTCCGCATGCAGGCAGGCGATGCCCGCGGGCTGCGCGGATTGTTGTGCGTGACAGCGTAACCTGTAGCGCTGTCCGGCCAGCTGTACGCTGGCATAACCGTCGCCCAGCGGCTCAATATCGCTGATCGGCATCAGCCGGCCATCGTCAATAAAGGTGGCGGCCATCTCATTGGCCGGTTCGCGATAAAGCTGCTGTGGTGTCGCAAACTGCATTATTTCACCCTGATCCATCACCACGATGCGGTCGGCAATCGCCATCGCCTCCTGCTGATCGTGGGTGATATAAACCAGCGTGGCGCCGGTGTGCTGATGAAAACGGATAAATTCCTCTTCCATCGCGGCGCGCAGGTGTACATCAAGATTGGCCAGCGGTTCATCAAGTAACACCACCTGCGGCCGGGCAACCAGACAGCGGGCGAGGGCGACGCGCTGGCGCTGGCCACCGGAAAGATCGGCAGGGGAACGCCGGGCAAAGGCGGAAAGTCCGACCATCGCCAGCGCCTCATCCACGCGTTGCTGGCGTTCAACGGCGCTGACGCCGCTGACCTTGAGGCTGTATTCGACGTTGCCCGCCACCGTCATGTGCGACCAGAGAGCGTAGCTCTGGAACACGATGCCAAGGTCACGTTTCTCTGGCGGCAGATGAAACTGCGGTGAGGAGCAGAGCCGATCGCCAAGCATTACAGTGCCGGTCTCCAGCCGTTCAAATCCGGCCAGCACGCGCAGCAGGGTGGTTTTTCCACAGCCGGAAGGGCCCAATACCGCGACGATTTCGCCCTGCGCAATCTCCAGCGAAATGGCGTTGAGCACCCTGGTGCCGTTATAGGATTTGGTAAGCTGATGAATATGGATAGCGGATGCGGGCAAAGCAAACTCCGGTAACAGGGACTGAGCGACCGTTAAGAAAATACGGCCTGAAAATGACAGAAAGGTGACAGGGGAGGTGAAGCGTATCAGCCGGAACAGCCCTTCTTAGTTACAGCATACAATTAAGCGTTCGTCTTAAGTGTTTAACTACAGCGTTAAACTCGACAGGCTAAACAGGACAAAGCGGGATCGGTAAAATGCACAAAATGGCCAACCTGCCGGAGTAAAACCGCAAGGAGGGTTCACTTCCTGGTCAGAAAAGGCATAGTAATGCGCTGAGGTCACCACGGCGGCAGCATCCTGCCTGACTATGCCGCTTTTCATTCGCCCGGAGAAAACATTGAATCAGCACGTCATGGACGCCCAGCCCAAACGGATTTTTCACTACGCCGCCTTCCGTTATCTGTTTTTTGCCCGCTTGTTTACCGTGCTGGGCAATGGCATCGCGCCGATTGCGCTGGCGTTTGCGGTGCTGGATATCGGCGGCACACCTGCACAGCTCGGCATCGTCGTGGCGGCGCGCTCGCTGTTCAACGTCATCTTTTTGATGGTTGGCGGCGTGCTGGCCGATCGCTATCCGCGCGGCAGAGTACTGTTCTCGTCCTCAATGCTGGCGGCTTTATCGCAGGCGCTGATCGCCTGGCTGATTCTTGATGGCAGCGCAACCATTGTCTCGCTGGCGGTTATCGGCGCATTTAACGGTGCCGCGGCGGGCATTGCGCTACCGGCGTCGTCGGCGATGGTGCCGCAAACCGTGCCCGCGCCGCGCCTGCGTGCCGCCAACGCGGTGATTCAGCTGAGCATCTACGCGGGAACGGTCATCGGTGCCTCGATGGGCGGCGTGCTGACCAGCACCGTCGGGCCGGGCTGGGGACTGGCGATCGATGCACTGGGCTTTGCGATTTCTGCGCCGCTTTACTTAATGATCAAGACCGGCGCGGGACAGGTGGTCAGCGCGCAGAGCAGCATTTTGCACGATCTTCGCGACGGCTGGCAGGCGTTCAGCAGCCGCAGCTGGGTATGGGTAATCGTCGCGCAGTTCACCATAGTTAATGCTGCTTTCAGCGGCGTGGTGATGGTGATTGGCCCGATTGTCGCTGACGCGTCGTTTGGCCGTACCGGCTGGGGAATGAGCGTGGCGGCGCAAAGCGTTGGCCTGATCGCCGGCTCCTTTATAGCGCTACGCTGGCGTCCGCAGCGGGAGCTGTTTATCGGCGTTATGCTGGTCGCGCTCTCGGCGCTGCCGGTGCTGCTGCTCAGTCAGGGCGCGTCGCCGGGCTGGCTGATGGCCGCGTTTTTTATGGCGGGCATGGGCTTTGGCCAGTTTGGCGTGGTGTGGGCGCATTCGCTGCAAACGCATATTCCGCCGGATAAGCTGGCGCGCGTCTACGCATGGGACGCGCTGGGTTCCTTCGTCGCTATTCCACTCGGTGAGATTGCCGCCGGTCCGCTGGCGATGCATTTCGGGACGGGGAAAGTATTACTGGCCTCTACTGCGGCGGTGCTGATTGCCACGATGGCGGCGACGCTGACGCCCGCAATCCGGCGGCTCGATAACCCGCATCACTGATCACCTCACGGCGAGATTAAAGGCTAATTCGCTGTTATCGCTATGTTATTTGCTAAAATTTTACGCCAGAGGCACTGATTTTTACGTCTTTTTTACAGGGTTTGATGATTAACTGATTGCTGACAATCTGCACGGTTCGCGTCGGCGAACGGTGCCATCATCTCACCCTTACGGACAACGCTATGTCAGGCTTGATTCTGGTTTCACATAATCTGCATCAGCACTCTACGCTCGCCGCTATTTACACTGCCATTTTGTCGCGCCGCGGCGGATTGTGGGTGAGCTGGGACGGAGAGTTTCACATTGCTACACCGGATCAACGGCGTCCGCTGACATTTCAGCAGGGCGATAAGTTCGATACGCTGACTTTTCCGCTGACCCGCGCCGAGTATGAAGAGGGTTATCATGGCTACGTGCATCAGGGACTGTGGCCGGTGTTTCATCAGCGGCCCGATCTGGCCCGATTCACCCACGACAGCCGCAGGCAGTATCAGCAGCTCAATCACGCCTGGGCCACGGCAATAACCGAATACGCCATGCCGGACGATGTGATCTGGGTGCAGGATTATCACCTGATTCCCTGCATTAAAGCGGTGCGCGATGCCGGCTTGCTCAACCGCATTGGTTTCTTCTTTCATCAGCCTTTTCCCGTAGGTCTGCATTTCGAAGCGATTCCGGAATGGCAATGGCTGGCGGAGTCGCTGCTCTGCTGCGACGTGATTGGCTTTCAGACGCAACAGGACATGAACAACTTTCTGTCGTGGATCGACAGCGAATTTCGCACCGAGCGGCTGACGGCGAACCGCTTTATGATTCATGGCCGCATCATCTCCACCGGCGTGTTTCCGCTGGGTATCGATCTCGACGAAGCGATCTGCCTGAGCGAGAGCAACAGCTGTGAATTTATGGCGCAGCAGTGTCAGGAACGTTTGCCGGTTAACACCGTGCTGAGCGGCGGCCATCTTGATGAGAGCGCCGGATTGCCGTATCGCATCAGCGCCATGGAAGTGCTGCTGCGCGCCCATCCGCACTATGCGGGCAACGTCACGCTGTTGCAGCTGGCGGCGCCCGCCGCCGGTCATCCGCATCGCGCCTCCACGCTCACTCACCAGCTGGAAAGCCTGTGCGGCGAAATGAATGGCGTCCACGGCACGCTGGAGTGGTATCCGGTGAGTTGCCTGAATCATCAGTACAGTCGGGAAGAGCAGGCGGGAATTTATCGCGCGTCGCGAGTGGGCGTCGTGACGCCACTGGTATCGGGAATGAGCCTGATGGCTAAAATGTACGTGGCGCTGCAGGATCCTGCCGATCCCGGCGTGCTGGTACTTTCACGCTTCGCCGGCGCGGCGGAACAGATGGACGGCGCGATTCTGGTTAATCCTTATGATCCGGACGCCATTGCGGATGCCATTCATACCGCGCTGCAATTGCCCCTGCGTGAACGGCAGAAGCGGCATGCCCGGCTGATGAAGGGGTTGCATCGCTTTGATTGTCACTGGTGGGCAGAGAGCATGATCGGCCGGTTAATCGATGCCGATGGGCATGATGCGCAGCCTGCCAGCGGGCTTCAGCGGCTCTATGTCGCCGCGCCTGGACGTGTGCGCTATTAACCACGACTCAGGCCGGAATCAGTTGTTGCTCTCTGTATCTGGCCTGAGGCGTTCCATCAAATCCACCATCGCGCCCTGATGCGCATCGATATTACGGATATAGCGCATCAGCGTTTCCGGCTTTTTCCACGTGCCTTCCTGCATGATCTGCGCCACGGCATAGCCCTGTTTGGCCATATCCTGCGCCGCGCCAACGCGCGCGCTGTGGCCGCTCCAGCCGCGATAGCGCGATTTATTGGCTCTGGCCGGTTCCGCCGGGCCGATGGTTTGCCAGGCGTGACTGAATATCGCTTCAATGGCGGGCGTGCTTAACGGCGCCTCTTCGGTGAGCAGGGCTTTATTGCAGCGATGCACCCGGCAAAACAGAAACGCATCGGGCTCGCGAGCCAGGCCAGCCGCGGCGATCCACGCCTCCAGCCGTCGGGTCGAAAGGGCGCTCAGCGCCTTGATCAAGCCGCCGGTTTGCACGATGGTTTTGGTCCAGGCAACATCAAGGATAATCCGCCCATCTTCGGCTCGCGTGACGTCGCGCACCCGCAGCCGCGCCAGTTCGCTAACGCGCAGCAGCGTGCCGTAGGCAATATGCAAAAAGGCGAGATTGCGCAAATCCTGTAAGCGCGTCGAGTTAACCCAGCAGCGATCCAGCGCCATCAAATCGTTGAGCCGGAACGGCACCGCCTGGCCGGTACGCTCACCGGCGATCACCGCCACACGATTGATCTTTTTCATGGTGCGAAATACCGCAGGCGAGGTATTGGGCGGTACCAGCCCTGCGTTGCGGTGCAGCATGGAAATCAGCGACGCGTGGGTAGAAATGGTGGAGGAGGCGCGGCCAATCTCCTGCAGATGGGTGAGATAGTCACGCAGATCATCAGGTGACATAGGCAGAAACGAACGTCCATTCTGCTGCGACCAGCTAAAGCAGATGCGCATCACGCTTAGCAGCTGGCGCCAGGTATTCGGTGAAAAGGCGTCTTTGTCGCGCACAAATTCCGCCAGACGCGCGCTGATATCGGCGTCGGCAGAGAGGGCGTGTAACGGCAGCGGTGCGGGTAACAAATCGGTCATGGGTGGCCTGAATATGCTGAAAAATATAACCTCTGGCGTTCAGCATAATGCGTCGCGTCGCTGCTGTCATGACGTTATATAAGCGGCATCGATTTTCTGCCTGAACTGCCATCGGTCGAGGGCATTGTGCGGGCCGCTTCTACCCACGACGCCAGCTGTTGCATGGCGTTGAGCAACGGGCGCGGCATAGCATCAAACTCCATGGCGTCCATCAGGTTCTTCACTTCCAGTCCCAGTTCGGTATCGCCTTCGATAGCCAGTCGGCGCTGGAAAAACAGCATGTCAGGATCGGCCTTGCGCGCCGCCACCAGCAGCAGGTCGTTAGCGTTGCCGCGAAACCAGACGTCAGCGTCGTCGCGAAGCATCACGCTGAGTTGACCCTGTTGCAGCGTGGTAACCCAGCGCAGGCCCATGTCGAGAATATCAATACCGAGGAAGTGATCCTGCAGAAAATCGAGCTCGCCCTCCGCCAGCGCCTGGCGAAACTGCGCGTTCAGTAGCTGCTCTAACATCCGCTTTCTCAGCGGAAAAGGCGTCAACGCCACGGGCAGCCCGACCAGCGCGGGGCCGTTTTGCACACACAGATTCTGTAATCGTTTCAGCACGGTTCAACTCCTGAAAAAAAATTTCACTGATTCTGCCACAGGGATTTTTAGCCGCCCGTGCCGGGATCAATAAAAGCGTGTGGGTGGCAGAAAAAATTCTTTCACGCTCAACAACTGCGGTTTCTCTGCCTTACATCAACATTTTCATCGCGCAGGCTGCCTAGACTCGACGCCCATCTGCAAGCTGAGAGGATCAACTATGGAGCTGTTGTGCCCGGCGGGCAATTTGCCTGCGTTACGCACCGCGATCGAAAACGGGGCCGATGCGGTTTATGTTGGGCTGAAGGATGACACTAATGCGCGTCACTTTGCAGGGCTTAACTTTACCGATAAAAAGCTGGCTGAGGCGGCGCGTTATCTGCATCAACATCGCCGCAAACTGCATGTGGCGATCAACACCTTTGCCCATCCGGACGGCATGACGCGCTGGCAGCGGGCGATCGACGTTGCTGCGCAAAACGGTGCCGATGCGCTGATTCTGGCGGATATCGCCACGCTGGAGTATGCCGCCACGCGCTATCCGCAGGTGGAACGGCATCTGTCGGTGCAGGCGTCAGCCACCAACCTCGAGGCGATCCGCTTTTATCATCGCCATTTTAATCTGCATCGCGTGGTGCTGCCGCGTGTGCTGTCGATTCATCAGGTTAAACAGCTGGCGCGCAGTACGCCGGTACCGCTGGAGGTGTTCGCCTTTGGCAACCTGTGCATCATGGCAGAAGGGCGCTGTTATCTCTCGTCATGGCTCACCGGCGAGTCGCCCAACAGCGCGGGTGCCTGCTCGCCGGCGAAGTTTGTACGCTGGCAGCAGACACCAAAAGGCATGGAATCGCGGCTGAATGAGGTGCTGATCGACCGCTATGCGCCCGACGAAAGCGCCGGTTATCCCACCTTATGTAAAGGGCGTTATCAGGTCGACGACAGCTGTTATCACGTGCTGGAAGAGCCGACCAGTCTGAACACCCTGGCGCTGCTGCCTGAATTGCTGCGCGCGGGCGTGGCATCGGTAAAAATTGAAGGGCGCCAGCGCAGCCCGGCCTATGTGGCGCAGGTGGCGCGCGTCTGGCGCCAGGCGATCGATCGGTGCATGGCACAGCCGGAACAGTTTGCGGTTGCTCCGCAGTGGATGCAGTCGCTGGGCGAGCTGGCCGAAGGCACGCAGACCACGCTGGGCGCTTACCATCGTGAATGGCAATAAGGAGGCAGAATGCAATATTCTCTTGGTCCGGTGCTCTGGTACTGGCCAGCCAGCGAGCTGGAAAGCTTTTATCAGCAGGCGGCAAACAGCAGCGCTGATATCGTTTGCCTCGGCGAGGCGGTGTGCAGCAAACGGCGCGCCACCACTTATCCGGGCTGGATGACGCTGGCACGCGAACTGGCAACCAGCGGCAAGCAGGTGGTGCTCAGCACGCTGGCGCTGCTGCAGTCGCCGTCGGAGCTGAAAGAGCTACAGCGTTACGTCGAGAACGGCGAGTTTCTGATTGAGGCCAATGATTTCGGCACCGTTAACATGGCCGCTGAACGCAGGCTGCCGTTTGTTGCCGGACCGACGCTGAATGTCTACAACGTCGATACGTTGCAGCTGTTGGTGAAAGAGGGCATGACGCGCTGGTGCCTGCCGGTGGAGATGTCGCGCGACTGGCTGCGGCTGCTGATGCAGCAGTGTGAGGAACGTGGCCTGCGGCAGCGGTTTGAGATCGAGCTGCTGGCTTACGGCCATCTGCCGCTGGCGCTCTCGGCGCGCTGCTTTACCGCCCGCTCGGAGAATCGGGCAAAAGACGCCTGCGAAACCTGCTGCATAAACTATCCCACCGGACGCCCCGTAAAATCGCAGGAGGGACAGCAGGTGTTTGTGCTGAATGGCATTCAAACCCTGAGCGGCTACTGTTACAACCTCGGTAACGATCTGCTGAGCATGCAAAATCTGATCGATATTGTTCGTCTGTCGCCGCAGGATGCCAGCACATTGCAGATGATCGATCGCTTTCGCGCTAATGAACAGGGCCAGGCGCCGCTGATGGTAGCACTGGGCAACGACTGCAACGGCTACTGGCGCAAAGTTGCGGGTATGACGCTGGCATCCTGACCTCGCTAACTTCTTCTTTCTACTGGCCCGCCTCCTATAGCGGGCCGTGTTTTCATCTCCTCAGCCCCCTGATGGCATCGAATCCCACCGCGTGAACAGACACGTTTGCAGAAATCCGGAAAAGTTCCTTAATATCCTTTTACACATCAAATAAAAAAAATTATAGTTCTCATTCTCATTTGTGTTCCGACTTGCAGCGCCTTTTATGGGTGTCAGCAGCAGCGGCGCATACGGTGGAAATAATAAAAAAACTCTTCTGAGGTAAAATGATGTCTTCTGTTTCACGTTGTAACCGGGAAGTTCGTTCTGACGCCGTTACCGGCATGCGTACCTCATTGTCTGTGGTCGCCCTGATGGTGGGTGCCGCGCTTGCTGCACCGCAGGTGTACGCTGCTGAAGCCGTGGCACAGGAACAGCAGACGCTGACCGTTGATGCCTCTGCCAGTGATGCGGCCGAGAGCAGCGCCGCCAGCGATTACAGCGTGCCGGTGACGCGTTCCGGTACCAAGATGGCGCTGGTCGCCCGCGACATCCCACAGTCGGTGAGCATTGTCAGCAAACAACGTATGGAAGATCAGCAGCTGCAATCGTTGGGCGAGGTGCTGAATAACACCACCGCCATTCAGGAGAGCGTGGCCGATCTCGATCGTCGTACTTATTATTCTCGCGGCTTTCTGATCGATAACTACATGGTTGATGGCATCAAAACGGTGTTTGAGCCGCGCTGGAACCTCGGCGATGCGCAGTCCGATACCGCGATGTATGAACGCATTGAAGTGGTTCGCGGGGCGACCGGCCTGATGACCGGCGCGGGTAATCCGTCTGCCGCGGTCAACATGGTGCGTAAGCATGCTGACAGCCGCGAGTTTACCGGCGACGTTTCGGCGACCTATGGCAGCTGGAATAAACAGCGCTACGTTGCCGATCTCTCCGCGCCGCTGAGCGAATCGGGTAACGTGCGCGGCCGCGTGGTGGCCGGTTATCAGGATCGCAACAGCTACGTTGAGCGTTACGGCGCTGAGAAGAAGTTTATCTATGGTGTGATCGATGCCGATCTTACTGATGCCACCACCTTGTCGCTGGGTTATGAATACCAGGAAACCAACGCCGACAGCGTGACCTGGGGCGGCGTGCCGCGCTGGTACGTTGACGGCAGCAAGACCGACTATCGTCGTGGCTTTAACACCGCACCGGACTGGACCTACAACGACAAAACCAGCAAAAAAGTTTTTGTGAACCTGAAGCAAAACTTTGATAACGGCTGGCAGACCACTCTGAACGGCACGCACAATGTCACCACGCTCGACAGCCGTCAGCTCTACATTCAGGGCTACTTTGATAAGAATACCGGCGCGGGGGTTTCACCTTACGCTGGCTATCCAGTCGTGGGCGGTACCGGCTATAACACCGGTGAACGCAAGATGGATGCGGTCGACGCCTTTGCTAACGGGCCGTATGAACTGTTTGGTCGCCAGCATGAGCTGATGGTCGGAGTGAATTACACCAAACAGCACAACACCTATTACGGCACCTTTGAAAACATCTCCAGCGAAATGCTGGGCGATTTCAACAGCTATAACGGTAACTTCCGTGAAACCGACTGGGGCGAGCGCTCGCTGTCGCAGGAAGATATCACGCGGGAAAAATCGGCTTATATGGCAACCCGTATTTCACTGGCCGATCCGCTGCACCTGATCGTCGGCGCGCGTTACACGCGCTGGACCAACGACACGCTGACCGCCAACATTGAGAAAAATAACATCACGCCGTACGCCGGGCTGATTTATGACATCGATGAAAACTGGTCAACCTACGCCAGCTACACCTCCGTCTTCCAGCCGCAGACCTATCGCGACATCAATGGCGGTTATCTGTCGCCGGTAATCGGCAAAAACTACGAAGCGGGCGTGAAATCGGACTGGTTTAACAGCCGTCTGACCACCTCACTGACCCTGTTCCGCAGCGAGCTGGACAACGTGGCGCAAAGCACCGGCCGCATCATTCCGAACAGCACTGAAACCGCGTATGAAGGGGTGGATGGTACGGTGAGTCGCGGGATTGAGTTTGAGATCAACGGCGCGATCACCGACAACTGGCAGATGACCTTCGGCGGCACGCGCTACATTGCGGCAGAACGTGACGGCACGGCGGTGAACCCGGATCTGCCGCGCACCCAGCTGAAGCTGTTTACCAGCTATCGCCTGCCGATGTTGCAGGAGCTGACCGTTGGCGGCGGCGTTAACTGGCAGACGCACGTCTGGCAGGATGTCGATGCGCCGGAAGGCAACGGCACCTGGCACGCCGAGCAGGGCAGCTATGCGCTGGTCAACCTGTTCAGCCGCTATCAGCTGACCAAACAGCTGACATTACAGGCGAACATCAATAACCTGTTCGACAAAGAGTATGACACCAACGTCAGCGACTCAATTGTCTGGGGCGAGCCGCGTAACGTCTCCGTGACCGCCAGCTATAAGTTCTGATAATGCGCCAACAAAAAGGGCTCCCTGAGGGAGCCCTTTTTTTATCGGTCACAAAAAAGGCCGCCGCGGGCGACCTTGTCTGGCATGTCCTTATGCAACCATCTCTTACTTATACAGCTCAGCGGTCATGTGCACGCCGTTATTGGTATAAGCTTCGGTGATTTTGTATTGCGCACCCTGTTCCTGCGCCTGCATGGCGATTTTCGCTTCGGTGTTGTCCAGGGTATCGCCGGTAGCGGTTACGCTCTGGGCAAAGCTGGCGAATGAAAGAACAGACAGGGCAACGGCTGCAGCAGCGTTAATGATTTTCATGGTTATAATCCTTCATCGGTATGGTTGAAGACGTGATTGCCTTCGATGGGAGTTATAATAACCATTGTTACTATTAGCGTAGTGACAAAAAGTGCGATCCAGATCACATTTATTGGGGGCCGGTCACTGCTTTGATGAACGGACATAAAAAAGGCGCTGTGATAAACACAACGCCATGCGCTCAGTCCGCCGCGTTTAGCCCAGCGCATCCAGTAGCGTGGCGGCGTTACTCACCGCACCAAAAATCCCGCCCTGCATATGAATCATGCTGATTGCGGCGTCATGATGATGCTGTTCGGTAGCGGCACAACAATCTGCCAGCACCAGACATTCAAAGCCGCGGTCGTTCGCCTCGCGCAGCGTGGTGTGCACGCATACATCGGTGGTGATGCCGGTGAGAATCAGGTTGGCAATGCCCTGACTGCGCAGGATCAGTTCCAGATCGGTGGCATAAAACGATCCTTTGCCCGGTTTATCAATGATCGCTTCGCCGGGCAGCGGCGCGAGCTCAGGGATAATTTCCCATCCTGCTTCACCGCGCACCAGAATACGGCCGCAAGGACCCTCGCTGCCGATCTCCGCCTGCATGCGTTTGGAACGCCAGCGCTTGTTGGCGGGCAGATCGCTGAGATCGGTCCGGTGGCCTTCACGGGTATGAATAATCGGAAAGCCGAGTTCGCGCATGCGCATCAGCACCGACTGAATCGGCGCAATGGGCGCGCGGGTCAGGGCGATGTCATAGCCCATGGTATCGACATAGCCGCCTTCGCCGCAGAAATCAGCCTGCATATCGATAATCACTAACGCGGTGTTTTGCGGCGAGAAAGCGCCGTCAAACGGCCACGCGTAAGGGGTGGAATCAACGCTAAATGCCAACATTTTTCTTCTCCATAGCCGGATGGCTGACTTTACTGGCTTTGACGATCAGCAGATAGCTGAACGCGGCGGTAATGATACCGATCACCGCTTCACCAAACTGCGGAAAGGCGAGGTGCGCCACGACCGCGCACAGGCTGCCGATGCCCCAGGCGATAAACGCCTGGCCGTGCACCGCCGCCACTTTGCGCTGCTGACTGACGCCCGCGAGGAAAATCAGGTCGACAATCATCACCGCGCCAAACGGCGGCACCACGATGCCAAGCAGGCTGAGCCATTGCAGAAAATATTGCCAGACGCCCGCCAGCGCCAGCGCACCGCCGATCAGCCCAAGAATAATGGTCCACAGGCGCATCTTGCTGTTGAAAAGGTGGCTGTAGCCGACCGCGCCGTTATAGAGGCAGTGGGTGCAGACTGAACCGAGATTGATAAATACAAACAGAAAGGCGATGGCGGAGAGCACATCGCTGTGGCCCATCAGCAGCGGCAGAAAGTTGCCGCCGTTGTGCAGCGGATCGACCGCCGCGCCCACCGCCACAATCACCACGCCAAACAGATACGAGACAACGTTAGCCACCGGAAACGCTGAGAACGCAGCGATCACCGCAGAACGGCCATCCTTAGACCAGCGGGTAAAGTCCGCCGTCATGGTGCCGGAATCGGCGAACCCGGCAATCACCATAGTCACCGCCGTGCCCATGGTCATCGCACCGGCGGCACTGGCACTGCCTTTCCACTGGGTCATGGTGCTGAAATCATGATTGGCGGCGATCAGCCACAGTGCGACCAGGCCAAGAATGACAAACAACGGCGCGGCGATCATGCCGAGCAGCGACAGCGCGCGGACGCCGAGAAAGGTCACCGCGGTATAAAGCACCATCGAGAAGGCGGTGACCGCCAGCGCGTTCCAGCCGAAGGTCTGGTTAATCACCGTGCCGGTCAGCCCGGTCTGAAAGGCGTACCAGCCAATCACCACCGTCGACAAAAATCCCGACACCAGAATATAGCCTTTGGTGCCAAAGGTGCGTTTTGCCTGGAGGGCAAAGTTCATGCCGGTGTGGCCGGCGAACCAGCTCAGCGCGCCCACGTAAGCAAACAGCACCAGGTTGCCGAGCAGAATGGCGATCAGCGCTGGCCAGAAGCCGAGATGCCAGGTAATGATGCCGCCGAACAGCGCATTGGTCAGGATCATCGGGAAGCCGAACCAGACCGCAGAAACCGAACGGGTGGAGTGTCGATGGCTAAGCGGCACGGGCTCATGTTCAAATTCCTGCTCAAGCGCAGGCGTTGAGGCGGATGTTTTCATCACGGTTTCTCTCTGGTCGCAAACAAGGGAGGCTGCACCGCGTTCCACGGCTGCAGGCGTTCAAATGCCGCGCTGGCGGCGAGTACGGTGGCATCATCCAGGTGACGGCCAACAATTTGCATGCCCACCGGCAAGCCGCTGGCGGTGAAACCCGCAGGCACCGAGGCGGCCGGCTGCCCGGAAAAATTGAAGGGATAGCAGAAGGAGAGCCAGTGATCGCTGCGCACCATGCGGCCAGCGATGATTTCCGGGCCCTGCATATTGAGCGGAAAGGGCGGCGTGGCGAGGGTTGGGGTAATGATCAGATCGTAGCGCTGCATAAAACGCCACAGCTGATTCACCACCGCTTTGCGATCGGCGATGGCATCGGTAAAGGTTTCTGCGCGCCACGGCTGTTGCAGCATCGCCTGCAGGTGCGGCGACATCTCCTCACGTGGCAGCGAACGCATGCCGCTGAGGTCGCTCTCCAGCGCCACCAGCGCGGCGAAGGTGGCCGAACGGTCGCCGAGATCGGGATGCGCCTCTTCCAACTCACAGCCAAGCTCGCTGGCAAAACGTTGTGCCGCTCGGGTGACAATGTCACGCACTTCGCCATCTACCGCGACGTAACCCCAGTCGGC
The DNA here is from genome assembly GCF_051851875.1 of Duffyella sp. Ts4. Lineage (NCBI taxonomy): Bacteria > Pseudomonadati > Pseudomonadota > Gammaproteobacteria > Enterobacterales > Erwiniaceae > Duffyella > Duffyella sp. Ts4. Next base: position 421,883 of record NZ_JBLYPN010000003.1, read on the forward strand.
GCTGAAGGCGATGCGCAAGCCGCGAATGTCGCGCTGCGGGGCTTCCCGCCAGTTAATATCGCCGCAGGGGATGGAATGCCGATCGCGCATGTCCGGCCCGGCAATCACCGACATCATCAGCGCTGCATCGGCTACACTGCGCGTCATCGGGCCAATGTGCTCCAGTGATTCCCAGCTCGATACGCCGGGATAGCGCTCGTCGCGGCAGCCGGGCCACAGCGGTACGCGACCCATTGATGCCTTAAATCCAAAGACGCCGCAGTGCGCCGCCGGAATCCTCACCGATCCACCGCCGTCGCTGCCTAATGCCAGTGGACAGAGCCTGGCGGCCAGCGCTGCGCCTGAACCGGCGCTGGAGCCACCGGTGGTCATCTCGCGATGCCAGGGATTACGCGGTGCAGGAAACAACGGATTATGCCCGACGCCGCTGTAGCCAAATTCTGGCGCGGTGGTTTTACCCAGCATGATCGCACCCGCCGCCAGCATTCGCTCTACCGAAATATCATCCTCCTGCGGAATAAAATCGCGGTAGGCCGCCGAGCCGGACGTGGTTTTCACTCCGGCGGTGCATATCAGATCTTTAACGCCCATCGGCACGCCAGCCAGCGGTCCGAGCGCTTCACCTCGCGCCCGGCTGCGATCAACCGTGGCCGCCTGTTGCAGCGCCAGTTCCGGCGTCGGCGTGCAGAACGCGGCAATCAACGGCTCGCGTTCAGCCATGCGATCCAGTGCCGCTTTGGCGATCTCAGTTGCAGAGACGTCGCCGCCGTGAATGTGGGCGGCCAGCGCGATCGCGTCGCCATCCAGTAAGTCGTCAAACATAGGAAACCTCGCCAGTGGGAATGCGAGGAAGAAATTGCATTAAGCGTGCCACTCTGCGCGGCGCGGCGCGCTGTAGAGAAGAAATTCAGGCGGGATACGGCTTTGGATACAAGATGGAATACTTATGGCTCAGCGGTGATGGCGCGCGCGCGAACGCAGGCACCGGCATGGCGCAGGGTTGCCCGTAATCGGGCGCAGGGAAAAGAGGAGGGCAAAGCGATTTTAATGGCCAGCGCGGCTGGCCTGATGCGATGGGTTAGTCGCGTTGATTTTTAGGGCGAGCGTTAGCCCACGGGTTGTCGGCGGGCAGTTCCGGCTCGGGTTCAGCAGGTTGATCCAGCGAGCTCAGATAAAGCGCCTCCACTTCGGCCCGTGCCCACGGCGTGCGGCGTAAAAACTTCAGGCTCGATTTCACGCTGGGATCGCTTTTAAAGCAGTTAATGTTGATGCGCTTGCCAAGCTCCGCCCAGCCAAAGCGCGCCACCAGCGCATTTATCTGCATTTCCAGCGTGACGCCGTGCAGCGGATCGTTTGAAGTGTGAGCGGTCATAATCTGTTCCGTGAGCTTCTGAAAAGTGTGCACATCTTACTGGGCTGACGCCGCAGCGCAACTCGTTGACCCGCTGACGGCCTGATTTTATCGGCAACGCGCTTTACACTAATTAAGAATTAGCAGACATAAACTGATAAAAGTCACTGACATCAACATTTTAACACAGGTTTATTTTGCACTAATCTGCCTTTTCGCTGGTCTGAGTTCTATGCTCAATAGAATGACGGCGCGCAAGCGGCCCGATTACGTCACTGTCCGTTCAGACCCAGGGGGTTACAATGCTGATAAAAAAGAAGAAAGCGCGGTCGCACACTGAAGACCGCTATCTGGCTTTAGTGCTGGCGACCACGGCAGGCGTATTAAACGCCATGGCCTTTGGTGCCTTTGGTTTTTTTCCCTCTCACATGACCGGCAATGCCTCGCAGATCTCCACTGAAGTCTCCGGTGCCGACTGGCAGGGGCTGCTTTACCTCGCCACGCTGATTCTGGCATTCATCGTCGGCTCGATGACCGCACGCTTTGTGGTCATCGGCGGGCTAAAGAAGAAGCTGCGCACCATCTTTTGTCTGATTTTGATGGTGGAAGGGGTGATTTTAACCCTCGCGTCGGTATTTGAAACTCTGCTGTTCTCCTCGAAGAACAACGGTGAAATTCTGATGCTGCTGGGATTTTTGATGGGCGTGCACAATTCTACGTCCACCCAGCTCTCTAATGGCCGCGTGCGCTCGACGCACGTTACCGGCACGCTCACCGATGCGGGCATTGCGCTGGGATCCTTTATCTCGGCGATCATCAGCCACGCGCCCCATGCGGAGCGTCGTCTGCATCAGAAGCTACTGCACACCCATCTCACCACCATCTTTTCGTTCCTGACCGGCTGTATCGCTGGCTACCTGCTGTTTAACGCCTACGGCTTCAACGCCATGATCGTGCTGGGTATGACGCTGTTTGTCATTGCACTCTACTTCACGGTTGTCACTATGCGTTCCGCTGCCCGCGTCACCGGTTAATCCCCGGCCCGCGCCGCAGCGGGCCCATTTTCTTGCCTTTTACTCTTGCTATCACTTCGCTTTCTGTAACTGGTCCGATTTGTTCGGCGGGGCAGCTCAAGCACAATCGCCGCCTCTTAGCCGCAAACCTCGGATGTAACTGGGTTGATGACGAAAAATAGATTAATGATATGGGCGCGCAAAGCAGGGCTATTTCTGCTGCGCTTCTGGCCACAGCCGCTGGCTTCAGGCGGCAAACAAATTGTGATTGCTGCGGTAGGTGCCGGGCTGGGGCTGATGCTGACCAGCCTGCTGTGCCACTGGATTTTAGGTGAAGTGAACCTGTGGTTTATCGCGCCGGTGGGCGCCTCGGCGGTGCTGGTATTTGGCGTGCCAGCCAGTCCGCTGGCGCAGCCGTGGTCGGTAATTGGCGGTAACACCCTTGCCGCGGTGGTCGGCATTACGGTGGGCAATCTGCTGCCGCATCCTTCGGTAGCCTGCGGCGTGGCGGGTGCTATCGCCATGGCACTGATGCACAAGCTGCGCTGCCTGCATCCGCCCGGCGGTGCGGTGGCGGTCACTGCCATTTTTGGCGGCCCAACGGTTCACGCGCTTGGCTATCAGTTTGTGCTGGCGCCGGTGCTGCTCAATTCGGTAATGCTGGTACTGGTTGGGGTGATATTCAATCATCTCAGCGGCCGCCGCTATCCGCATTTACCCGGTCCGGTGCCGGGCCCGGCGCCGGTGGCGATGCCTTATCCCATCTCGCGTGAAGATCTGCATGAGGCGCTGCTCAGCGGTGAAATGCTCGACATTGATGAAGATGACGCCCGCGATCTGCTGACTCGCGCCGAACAGATCGCCGCCAGACGGCAGGCGGGCCGTGCGCGGTAAGAATGTATTTCACCCGAACTCGCCTGCCCGCCGCAGGCGATGCAGGATGAGAAAGCGAAAATCAGCTACATTTTCATGACCTTTATCACTACAGCGGAGCGTCGCTGCGCCGATATAAGAACCGTATAAAAACCAGAAGGTGAAGTGTGATCAAATCTGAGAACAAGAACAGGTACTGTGAATATGTCAGCTACGCCCTGGCGGCGGCGCTGTTGTTGTTAACCTTTCCGCTACGGCTGATGTCCTGCCTGCTGGCGGGCATGATCGCCTATGAAATTATTACCAGCCTCAGCCGCCATATTTCACGGCTGGTGCGCACACGGATTGCCAGCTGGATTGCGGTGTTCCTGATCAGCCTGTTGGTGGTCGCCTCGCTGGTGCTGTTGGTGGCCGGTGCCTGGAACGTGCTGACGCGAGATTTCGCCAACGAATACGACCTCTATGCCAAAACCAACAGCATGCTGCAGGAAGCGCAGCGTACGCTGTCGCCGGTGCTTGGCGATTACCTGCCACAAAGCTATAACGATATTCAGAATGACTTCTTTATGTGGCTGCAGCGCAACGTGACGGTGATTCAGGCGCTGGGTCAGCGCGCGGTGCATTTCATGGCGATGGTGTTTGTTGGCCTGGTGCTGGCGGTGGTGGTGTCGTTGAGTCAGGGCGGTGAACATGCTGCTTCTGCGCCGCTCTCTTATCATCTGCAACAGCGGGTCAGACGCTTTCGCGCTGCATTCCGCAACGTGGTGCTGGCGCAGATTAAAGTGGCCGCGGTCAACACCCTGCTGACGGCCTTCTTCCTCTATGCGGTAATGCCGCTGCTGGGCCACCATCTGCCCTATGCGAAATCGGTCATTATCATTACGTTTTTGTGCGGGCTGCTGCCGATCATCGGTAATCTGATCTCGAATATCATTATCGTTACCATTGCGCTATCGGTTAGCCTCGGCGCCGGCGGCGTGGCAATGGGCTTTTTGATCTTCGTGCATAAGCTCGAATATTTTATCAACGCGCGAATATTTGGCAGCCGCATTGAATCGCAAACTTGGGAGCTGCTGCTGGTTATGCTGCTGTTTGAAGCGGCGTTTGGCCTGGCAGGCGTCGTGGCCGCGCCGATCTATTACGCTTATTTGAAGGCCGAACTCAAGGCGCTGAAGGTGCTGTAGTGGCACGCCACTAATGCGATAACGCCTGCGACTCCAGTTCTGTCGCGGGCAGCAATGCCAGCGCGTGCTTCATCCGGCGCGACTCCTCGCCGGGACTGCGGCCAAAGAAACGTTTGAATTCACGATTAAACTGCGAGGCGCTTTCATAGCCCACCTCCAGTGCCGCCGTTGAGGCGGGCATGTCACTGCGGATCATCATCAGCCGCGCCTGATGTAGCCGCACCGATTTAATGTACTGAATCGGTGAAGTGTGGGTCACCGCCTTGAAGTGATGATGAAAGCGCGGCACGCTCATGCCTGCTTTCGCCGCCAGCAGCGGCACGTTGAGCGGGCTTTTCCATTGTTGATGAATATGGTTTAACGCCTGTGAAATGCGGCCAAAATAGCCCTGATACGCCAGCGCCGCCCTGACCGCGCCGCCTTGTTCACTCATCAGTACGCGAAAGTGCAGCTCTCTGATCAGCGCGGCGCCCAACGCGTGGGTTTCCAGCGGCGATGAGAGCGCCATCACCAGCCGATGCACGACATCAAACAGCGGCGCATTGAGCGGGGTGGAAATCATGCCTTCCGGCGCGGCAGACACCGACTCGCCGCTGTCATTCAGCAGCAGCAACAGCTCCGCCGCCAGCGTCAAGTCAAGTCGCACGGCTATCGCCAGCATCGGCGCATCCGGCGTGGCGTCGGTTTCAGACCAGAAGGGCAGCGGCACCGGTAACACCAGGAACTGTCTCGCATCATAATGATAAACCCGCCCCGCCAGATACCCGCGCTTACTGCCCTGACAGACAATCACAATGCCCGGCTCATACAGCACCGGCGTGCGTTCGATCGGCCGATCGGCGCGCATAAAGCGCACGCCATCCAGCGCAGATTTTGTATAGCCTTCGTGCGGTGCCAGCTGCATCAGCCGCTGGCAGATGTGCTGCTGCAATGCGCAATCGCTCATCAAAAAGGTCCCCTGATAAAAGATGATCGGGCAAGCATAACGCGACAGTATGACAAATTCTTTGAGCTAATGAGATAAACAGGCAACATTCGCAGAGAATTGGGACTATTGCCGCTGCTGCACTCTGCCTACTCTGAAGCCTCACAACCCATGAGGACGATGATCATGTCTGCAATACACTCGACTACCGCAAAAGTGATTCTGTTAACCGGTGCCAGCAGCGGCATTGGTGAAGCGACCGCGCGCCTGCTGAGCGCCGAAGGGCACATTCTGCTGCTCGGTGCCCGCCGTCGTGAACGCCTTGAAGCGCTCTCTCAGCAGCTGCGCGAGCAGGGCGCGACGGTCGATGTTCTGGAAACCGACGTGCGCCGACGCGGCGATCTGCAACAGCTGGCCGATCTGGCGATCGAGAAATATGGCCGCATTGATGTGTTGATCAACAACGCCGGTATCATGCCGCTGTCGCCGCTGGCTGCGCTTAAGGTCGAGGAGTGGGAAAGTATGCTGGAGGTCAATGTGCGCGGTGTGCTCTACGGTATCGCCGCGGTGCTGCCGGTGATGCAGACGCAGCAGCGTGGCCACATTATTAACGTTGCGTCGATTGGTGCGCACAGTGTGTCACCCACCGCGGCGGTATACTGCGCCACCAAATATGCGGTGCGCGCACTTTCTGAGGGGTTGCGCCAGGAGCACGATAATCTGCGCGTTAGCGTGATTTCGCCCGGCGTGGTGGAATCGGAGCTGGCAGAGACCATCAGTGACGATACGGCACGTGACGCGATGCGCGTCTTTCGAAAAATAGCGCTAAAGCCGGAAAGCATTGCGCGCGCTATTTCCTGGAGCATTGCGCAGCCGGGTGAGGTCGATATCAGTGAGATAATCGTGCGACCCACCGCCAGCCCTTATTAATCATTTTGCGAAAAAGCCGGTCAGGGATCGCCGGCAGCGCCCTTGGGTTAGACATTTCGATGTTGACTATCGGGCATGCATGAGAAAAAAACATTAGTTCATTGCGTTGATTCAATCCCGTCAGATAAAAATAATTGTAGAATGCCGGTCTGGAATAAAACCGCTTTTATGATGAATCACAGGATGACGGAATGCTTGAACTTTTCGACGTCAGTTATGATGAGCTGACCGGTAAACACTCTCATGAGCTTTACCGATTGAGAAAAAAAACGTTCAGCGATCGCCTCGGATGGGACGTGGTGTGCAAACAAGACATGGAATTTGATGAGTTCGATAATCCTGCTACCCGCTATATTCTTGGCTTTTGCCAGCAGCAATTGGTATGCAGCGTGCGGTTTACCGGCCTCGAACAGCCAAATATGATCACCCACACCTTTCGGCATTGTTTTGAAGAGATGACCCTGCCGCCGGACGGCATTGAATCGAGTCGCTTTTTTGTCGATAAAACGCGGGCGCGCACGCTGTTAGGTGAACGCTACCCGGTGAGTCAGGCGCTGTTTCTGGCGATGATTAACTGGGCGCGGCACAACGGCTATGCGGGAATTCATACGATTGTCAGTCGGCCGATGCTGACCATTCTGAAGCGGTCCGGCTGGCGGTTTACCACGCTGAAAGAGGCTTTTTTGAGCGAGCAGGAGAGTATCTATCTGTTGTGGCTGCCCACCGGTGAAGCCGATCAGCACAGCATGGCGGCAAAACTGTTGGCCCATCCCAACGCGTCGGCAGCGTCGGCGCTTACCTGGCCCCTGTGTCTGACGGCGTGATTAAATCCAGCTCAACGCCCAGTCGAATTGCCTGACGGGCGTTGCTTACTCCCAGCTTGAGCACCACGTTGCCCATATGAAATTTCACCGTGCTGACGGAAATACCGGCGATGGCGGCAATTTCACCGTAGGTTTTGCCCATACTTGCCCAGTACAGCACCTCGTTTTCGCGCGGGGTAAAAATAGGGCGGTTGGTATTCTCTTCGCTTTTCTTCCTGCCCGATGATACCGACTGCGCCAGCAGGTACATCTGCTCGTTGATATCAATCAACAGGGTCTGCAAAACGCCACGATGGGTGGAGAGATAATTCTCCAGCTCTTCCTGTTCGGGACTGCCAATAATCACTGACAGCAGCGCCAGATTATTGAAGTGATCGTGTAGCACAAAGGTGAAGCCGTTGACGATGTTGTACTGACGGGAGAGCGAGAAAATCTTGTTGAATTTCAGGTCAGACATCAGGGTGATGTTCTCATCCCAGGCAAACGCCGAAGAGCGTCGAAACGCATTGAGGATCACCGGATCGGTCAGCTGAAAGTTGTTGGTACGATAGAGATCGACCCATTCATCCGGATAACTGGAAATTATTAGGGTTTCTGAAGGATTTTTCTTATTTACGACCGTGTAGGCGTATTCCGGGCTGCCAGGAAGACATAGTTTTCGATCGATATAGTTTCGAAGTGTGTCTGTGAGCACCTGATTATTATTGAAAACTGAAATCATGCACGCTTCCTGAAGGTCCGTTTCTTCCTGTGAGACAAGAACCTGTACTTAAGTTCAGGATGGTCAGGTACTTAAGTACAGCTTACGAATTTTAATCGATCCACTATAATCCCTCGCAGTCGAATTGAAAAAAAACCTGACCATCACAGTCAGGTTGCCAATACGGCCAACACCAGGGAAAAACTGCCGGCCAGACGGTGCATACAATAGCTACCGATGGCCGGTTTCTTTGCTCGCTATACTACACCTCTTAATCGATCTTTCAACGCCTGAAAGCCAGTAAATCACGTCTGGATAATCTGTCAGCGAATCGATACGCCTGTCTCTGTTTCCACCCAATTCCGCACCATTTTTAACAAGACAAATCTTGATCCGCCGATGCCAGCATTAATTCCTGTAGCCGGTTACCCCACCAGGCGTTGACGCGCCGGTGCGTATAATCATCATTATGTTAAATTGGACAGGCGATGGTTTTTCCTGTCTCTGCTCGTCTGCACTACTGCGCTGTTTTCCCGGGTCTCTCAGTGATTGACATCAACGGTGATAATAAGAGAATGTCCATCTTTCCGCGCCGCTCAGCCAGAAATGGAGTTCACTATCACTCGCCTGCCCCCTTTGAATGCCGCTACCGGCGTGTCCGCGCGCGCAGCGCTTACCGCGCTGGCCTGTTTACTGGTCAGTTGTTCTTCCGCGCCGCCGCCATCGCTGGTGACACCGTCGCCTGCGGTGACGCGACCAGCGCAGCCAGCGAAACCCACCACACCGACAATAACGAAGCAGCAACCGGTGCGCGGTGTTTGGCTGGCGACCGTTTCCCGGCTCGACTGGCCGCCGGTGAATTCCGTCATCGCCAGCAGCGCGGCGCAGCGCATCGCGCAACAGCAGCAGGCGCTGATCGCTAAACTGGATAAGCTAAAAACCCTCGGCATCAACACGGTGTTCTTCCAGGTCAAGCCGGATGGTACGGCGCTGTGGCGCTCGAAGATTCTGCCGTGGTCCGATATGCTCACCGGTAAGATTGGCGACGATCCCGGTTACGATCCGCTGCAGTTTATGCTTGATGAAGCGCATAAACGCGGCATGAAAGTTCACGCCTGGTTTAATCCTTATCGCGTGGCCGTCAACACCAAACCCTCCACCGTTGCCGAACTGAACCGTACCTTATCGTTGCGCCCTGCCAGCGTGTTTGTGCTGCATCCCGACTGGATTCGTACCGCCGGCGATCGTTACGTGCTCGATCCCGGCATTCCCGATGCGCGCGACTGGATCACCAGTATCGTGGCTGAGGTGGTATCGCGCTATCCGGTTGATGGCGTGCAGTTTGATGACTATTTTTACGCGGAAACACCCGGCTCAGCGCTAAATGATGCGCAAAGCTTTAAAACCTGGGGTCAGGGATTCAGCGCAAAAGCGGACTGGCGGCGCCACAATACCCAGCTGCTGATTGAGCAGGTCTCACGCACGATTAAACAACTCAAGCCAGAAGTAGAATTTGGCGTCAGCCCAGCCGGCGTATGGCGCAATCTTTCGTGGGATCCTGCCGGTTCCGATACGCGTGGTGCCGCGGCCTACGATGAGGCCTATGCGGATACCCGCCGCTGGGTGCAACAGGGTTTGCTGGATTACATCGCCCCGCAGCTCTACTGGCCTTTTGCGCGTCAGGCGGCGCGTTATGACGTGTTAGCACGATGGTGGGCCAACGTTGTCAGGCCAACCCACACCCGGCTCTATATTGGTTTAGCCCTGTATAAAGTGGGTGCGGCATCGAAAAATGAACCTGACTGGACGGTCAGCGGTGGCGTGCCGGAGCTGAAAAAACAGCTCGATCTGAACGACGCCTTACCTGAAATCAACGGCACCATTCTGTTCCGGGAAAACTACCTCAACCAACCGCAAACTCAGGATGCGGTGCGCTATCTGCGCTCGCGCTGGGGAGAATAATTACGCGTCGGCGCGGTCGCTAAACCATGGCCCCGGCGCGGTGGATTCACGCATGATGATGCGGGCCGCAAAGGTGTCGGGCTTACGCAGCTCACCGCCATCGAGCATCGCCAGTAGCTGACGAATGGTCTCCTGCACCATGTCGGTTACCGGCACCTTGACGCTGCTCAGCGACGGAATGATATAAGGCGCAAGCGGAATGTCATCAAAGCCGATCACCGATACCTCGCCCGGCACCGCAATATTCAGGCGCGAGAGCTGTTTGATGGCGCCGATGGCCATTTCATCGTTGCTGCCCACGACAGCCGTGAACGACTCGCCGCTGGCCACCCACTGCGCCACCGCCTGCGCACCGCTTTCGCCGTGCCATTTCCCTTCGGCAATCAGCGCCGGATTGACGCTAATATGCTGTTCTGTCAGCGCCGCTTTATAGCCCGCCAGGCGTTCCATACCGGTCGGTGAATCCAGCGAGCCGGTGATAAACGCAATGTCGCGGTGTCCCAGGTCAATCAGCGCATTCACCGCCGCCATGCTGGATGCTTTTTGGTCAAACCAGATGCAGTAACTGCCGTGCTGCCGCAGGCGACGGTTTACCACCAGAATCGGCTGCTTATGCTGCGAAATAATGTCGTCCATTTCATCAATCGATAAAAATCGCGGATAGATCATGATGCCGTCGCAGCGCAGATCGAGCAGGAAGTCGATGGCGGCGCGCTCTTCGGCGGCGCTGTGTTTGCCGTCCGCCAGAATCAGCTGCTTGCCCTGCTGCTCCAGAATGCGCGCCGACTGTGACATCAGCTCGCTGAAGTAGCTGCCGCTGTAGAGCGTGTTGGTGACCACCAGCCCAAGGGTTTGCGTCGATTTTACCGACAGGTTGCGCGCCAACAAATTGGGACGGTAGTCAGTTTCGGCGATCGCCTGCGTGACCCGTGCCCTTTTCTCCTCGCTGACATAGCCGTTGCCTGACAACACGCGCGACACCGTGGCTTTTGACACGCCCGCTTTCTTTGCTACTTCCAGTATGGTTGCCATCGCGTTTCCCATTTTCCTACCGCAAGGCCAGCAGTTTACCTAACGCGCTCATTGATTGGGATATTTTAATCATCGCGTCGCCGCGCTGCGTTTGACTCACAAAGTGATCGCATTCACACAAATTGAAAAAGCATTTCAAAACTATTGCTGGGTTAGTCGTAACTGTTCATGATTTTGTGAAACCGGTTTCTCATGTTCGATATTCGTACAGCGTTACATTAACGCGTGACGCGGTGCTGGAGCCGCCTGCCGTATCGGCATGCGCATCTGCCAACATTCATTCAGAGAAGACAACCATGTCTACCAACTATTCAGAAGTCGCGCCCGCCATCGTCCGCTCGCTGGGCGGCCTGGGCAATATTGAGGCGCTGACCCATTGCATGACGCGCCTGCGCTTTGTGCTCAAGGACAGCAGCCTGATCGACAGCGCCGCGCTGAAAGCCATTCCCGGCGTGATGGGTGTGGTGCACAACGACGCGCAGTGTCAGGTGATCATCGGTAACAACGTCGGCAAGGCGTATCAGGCGGTGCTGAGTCTTGGCAATATCGATGGCACCCCTGCGCAGCCGGTGAAGCGCAAAATCACCCCGCGAAGCATCGGCGCGGGCATTCTCGATGCGCTGGTAGGCACCATGTCGCCGCTGATTCCGGCGATCATCGGCGGCTCGATGGTTAAGCTGCTGGCGATGGTGCTGGAGATGAGCGGCGTGCTGGAGAAAGGCTCTTCAACGCTGATCATTCTCAACGTGATGGGCGACGGCGCCTTTTTCTTCCTGCCGGTGATGGTGGCGGCGTCAGCGGCGCTGAAATTCAAAACCAATATGTCGCTGGCGATCGCCATTGCCGGCGTGTTGCTGCATCCAAACTTCATTGACTTGATGGCGAAAGCGGCGCAGGGCCAGCACGTGGAGTTCGGCTTTATCACGGTGACCGCGGTGAAATACACCTACACCGTGATTCCGGCGCTGGTGATGACCTGGATTCTGTCGCACATCGAGCGCGGCGTGGATCGCATTACGCCTGCGGTCACCAAAAACTTCCTGAAACCGATGCTGATTGTGCTGATCGCCGCACCGATTGCCATTGTGCTGATTGGCCCGCTGGGCATCTGGATCGGCAGCGGCATCTCCGCGCTGGTTTACACCATTCACGGCTATCTTGGATGGCTGTCGGTGGCGATCATGGGCGCGCTCTGGCCGCTGCTGGTGATGACCGGTATGCACCGCGTCTTTACGCCAACCATTATCCAGACTATTGCGGAAACCGGCAAAGAAGGCATGGTGATGCCGTCGGAAATTGGTGCCAACCTGTCGCTGGGCGGATCGTCGCTGGCGGTAGCATTTAAAACTAAAAACCGTGAGCTACGTCAGACGGCGCTGGCCGCGGCGGCGTCCGCTATCGTTGCCGGTATTTCTGAACCGGCGTTGTATGGCGTGGCGGTTCGCCTGAAACGCCCGCTGATCGCCTGTTTGATCAGCGGGTTTATCTGCGGCGCGGTCGCCGGAATCGGCGGGCTGGCCAGCCATTCAATGGCGTCGCCGGGGCTGTTCACCAGCGTGCAGTTCTTCGATCCGGCAAATCCCTCCAGCATTCTGTGGGTTGGCGCGGTAATGGTACTGTCGGTGGTGCTGTCGTTCATTCTGACGCTGATCCTCGGCTTTGAGGATATCCCGGAAACCGCGCCCACCAGCGTCAGTGCCTCTGCCGGCACGCCAGAAACCGTTAAGCCCGTCAGCGCCAGCTGATCGGCGTCACGTTACGTTTATTGAGGTTATTTATGTCTGAACTGACATTTCCGCAAGGATTTTTATGGGGTGGCGCTTTAGCAGCAAACCAGTCTGAAGGCGGCTATCGCGAGGGCGGCAAAGGGCTAACCACGGTGGATATGATCCCCCACGGCCCTGCCCGCATGCCGGTCAAGCTGGGCCTGGAAAAACGTTTTGCCCTGCGCGAGGATGAATATTATCCCAGCCATCAGGCGATCGATTTTTATCATCGCTATAAGGAAGATATCGCCCTGATGGCGGAGATGGGTTTTACCGTGTTTCGTACCTCTATTGCCTGGAGCCGCCTGTATCCTAACGGCGACGAGCTGACGCCCAATGAGCAAGGCATCGCGTTTTATCGCAGCGTGTTTGAAGAGTGCCGAAAATATGGCATCGAGCCGCTGGTGACGCTTTGTCACTTCGATGTGCCGATGCACCTGGTGATTGAGTACGGTTCATGGCGCAACCGTAAAATGGTCGACTTTTTTGCCCGCTACGCACGCACCTGTTTTGAAGCGTTCGACGGTCTGGTGAAATATTGGCTGACCTTTAATGAGATCAATATTTTGCTGCATAGCCCCTTTTCTGGCGCCGGTCTGGTGTTTGAAGCGGGTGAAAACCACGAGCAGGTGAAATATCAGGCCGCGCACCACGAACTGGTGGCCAGCGCGCTGGTAACGCGCATCGCCCATGAGGTCAACGCGGAAAACCAGGTCGGCTGCATGCTGGCGGGCGGGAACTTCTATCCGTGGTCGAGCAAACCGGAAGATGTCTGGGCGGCGCTGGAAAAGGATCGTGAAAACCTGTTCTTTATTGATGTGCAGGCGCGCGGTGCTTATCCATCCTATGCAGCGCGCGTATTTCGTGAAAAAGGCATCACCATTGAGATGGCGCCGGAAGATGCAGAGATTCTGCGCAATACCGTCGATTTTGTCTCCTTCAGCTATTACGCGTCACGCTGCGCGTCGGCGGAGATGAATGAGCAGAACAGCAGCGCGGCTAACGTGGTGAAATCGCTGACCAATCCGCACGTCCCGCGCAGCGACTGGGGCTGGGGCATCGATCCGCTGGGTCTGCGCATCACCATGAACATGATGTATGACCGCTATCAGAAGCCGCTGTTTCTGGTGGAAAACGGTTTGGGTGCCCGCGATGAACTCACTGCCGATCAGCAGATCAACGATGATTATCGCATCAGCTATCTGCGTGAACACATTCGCGCCATGGCGCAGGCGATTGAGGATGGCGTGCCGGTGATCGGTTACACCAGCTGGGGCTGCATTGATCTGGTGGCAGCATCCACCGGTGAAATGAGTAAGCGCTACGGCTTTGTCTACGTCGACCGCGACGACCTCGGCGGCGGCACGCTGGCGCGCCTGCGCAAAAAATCGTTCTGGTGGTATAAGAAAGTGATCGCCAGCAACGGTCGCGACCTCGACTAAACGCGGTTTACAGGATGATGCCCGTGCGGATTGTCAGATCGGCGGGCATGATTTATTCCGGCGCGCAGGCTGCACGCCGGGAGAGCGGTTAAAAGGGTTTACTCGCTGGCAATTGGCGTTTCTGTCTCGGTGAGTTTGGTGTCACCCTGGATCGTGCTGATGCGTTTTTCAACCGCCGCAACCTGATCGGCGTTGTGCAACAAGGTGTAGGTCAAATCAAACGCGGTGCTGGCACCCGGCTCCAGCTGCTTCACGCGTTTCTGCTCACGCTCAACGGTCACCGGATAGGCGTAACTGGTGCCCGGCTCCATGCCGGTAACGTAACCCTGCTTAAGCGTGTCGGTGTTCTTCCACAGCGTCAGCACCGGCAGCTGTTGGGTATCGAACTGGATCGATACGCCTTTGTCCGCCTGTTTATTCACCACCGCAGCGACCGTCTTATGCTGGTCATCCGAAAGTGGCTTGATATTAAACACCATCTCATCAAAGCCTTTAGTTGGGCCGAGATAGGTCTGCCAGTTCTTCAGGCCAGTTTTAGCGTAATCGTTGAACGGACTGATATCGGACATCGGCGCGATAAAGCGTGCTCCCTCTTCCAGAATTGGCGTACCGACGTTGCTGTGATAAATAATCTGATAATCATGCGGATAGTCGGCATGGTTGGTCAGCACATCATGCAGGCTGAAGCTGTTGCTGCCGGGTACATAACGCAGTTCGGTGAGCGTCTGCAGATCGGCCTTTTTAAAGGTGCTCTCTTTGATCAGCCCGCGAATGCGAATTTCATGCGGCGCGGCGTCGGCCACTTCAACTTCCACCTGTGAAACTGGCGTGTTGCCCGCTTTGCCGTGCAGCGTGTAGAGGCGGCCATCGGCGGTAACCGGATGGCCGGTCCATTCATAACCGCAGCGCACCATCATTTCATTGAAACCTTCCAGCCAGCCCAACCCGTTACGACTTTCCAGATTAATATTGGCCGGGTTAACCACCTCTTTCACCGGGGAATCCCAGCCGATACGCGAGCCAAAACCCTCGATGTGCAGCAAATTCATACCGCGCGTCGGGCTGAGGGTAATTGTCAGCCCATCTTTGCTGGTAAGGGTGATGATTTTACTGCCTTCCTGCTTACCGCCGTGCAGGACTTTTTGCTCAATGCTGAACGGTTTGCCCTGGAATTTCAGCTGTTGGCTGGAAATCTTCCAGTTTCCTTGCTCCACGCCCTGTTCAGCGCTGGTCAGCACCCAGGTTTTTGCCGCTGCCGAACCGGAAATCATCACTGCAAGTACCGTTAACGCCAGTTTGGTTTTCATTTTTTATCCCTTTTGCTGAATCGTTTTTACATCACTAAAGCAAATCTACTGATTGCGGCGGTTCAGGAATGTGATGCTTCTCACCTGACGGGAATTAGCGCGGGATCAGATGCAAAAATGCGCGGTGAATCACAGATAAACCGCAATAGATTTACGATTTCATCACTGGGAGTGATGTTTTTCATCAAGCAGCCTTACGCGATTCAGCTCTAGTTCCGGCTTTTTTTACTGGCGGCTTAACAGATGTGCGGTCGAGGTTGTTTGTGAAGCGAATGATGTGCGCAAGGCTGAAACTTCGCTGTTTCAACAGCAAGAAATGTCTCAATTAATGTGCAGCTGTTTAATTTTTCATGAAGCGGCGAAAAGCAAAGAGAGGAAATTTACCCGACTGGATATTTAGATGTAACGTCATGTAATTTAAATATTATTTAACTCGCTGACTGTGAAAATAAATTAGAAATTCAAGACAGAACCCCGTTATCACTCCCCTTTAAAAACCCTAGGATTAGTCCTGTTTTTACGTACACCATTTTGCTAACAGACCCTCTCAGGTAATGACACCATGGAAAAACATCCGCAGTTCCTCACTGGCAGGCCAACGCAGTCTGCACGAACCACAACAAAAACTGACTTTAGGTTAAATGCCCTGACTGCCTGCATGCTCTCGCTGTTTGTGGCGGTGTCTCCTTCGGATGCCCGCGCAGAGACGCTGGAGTTCCTGACCGAACGCACTGAAGAGCTGGAGCAAACCACGCGCGAAGTACAAAGCATTGTCGTGGGGGATGGCGTGACCGGCACTGTCAGCGGTACCGGCGGCACGCTGATCTATAACGGCGGTGATTTCCTGCTTGGATCCGGTGAGGCCAATACCTCAAGGCTGGATATGACTGGGTTATCACATTTTGTGTTCGACAGCGCGGATGCCGAGTTGATTGTGTCAGGTCGCCGCGAGGGGCTATCGGGCAACGGCAGTGATGGCGTGCTGAATCTGGCCGGTGAAAGCAATGTGATTACCGCGAAAAAACTGGGCCTGGCGACGATAAGCCGCAATGTGCAGAGCGGCGCCACTAACTATGGCCTGCTTGAAATGGGCCGCGATAATACCTTCAATATCGATGCCATTGAGATTGGCACTAATCAGGGCAACGGTACGCTGAAGTTTAACGCCGATATCACCGATGGGCATTTACGCCTGCGCGGCAGCAATGGTGTTGATGCGGTAGAGCGTATTGATCTGGCATCGGGCGTAAACAGTAACTACAGCGACAGCACCGGCACCTTCGATACCCGTGCGGGCACGCTGGATGCTAAAGTCGATACCCTGCATGTTGCGCTGGGCCAGTATGGTGCGCGTAATGCCAACGGCTATTTTTTGATGGGAGCCGGTCAGCTTGATGTCAACAGGGTCGTGCTGGGTGAAGATACCCGGACGTTCGGTGATGGCAGCACCAACGCGGAGTTTAAGGTCAGCCGCGGTGGCGTGGTCAATGCTGGCGACATCATCATGGGCATCGCCAGCGGTATTGGTCAGGTGACCTCCACGCTGATGGCGACCGAAGACGCTATGGTACGCGCGGCGACTATCCTTGCCGGAGAGGGCAATGGCACACGGGAGATTACCCTCAACGCAGGCACGCTGGCCAACCGTGCGGCGGATGAAAATATGCGCTCTGACGTCAATATTTTGCTGACGGGCAACGGCAGCTTTTTTAGCGAAGGCAAAGAGGCCACCATGACCATTGAGGGCGTGGTCAGCGGTATCGGATCGCTGATTAAAACCGGCCTTGGTACGCTGGAACTCACCGCCAACAACAGCTACAGCGGCGGCACGCGTATCGACGACGGCGAGATCGCTTTTTCAGACGCCGGCAATCTGGGCAGCAGCGATATCACCTTAAACGGCGGCGGCCTGAAGTGGAACAGCGGCAACAGCAGCGATCTTTCCACCCGTTTGGTGGTGGATGCGCGCGGTGGCGTGCTCAACAGCAATGGCAATGACATTACTTTCGCTTCCGCTCTGCGCGGTGACGGCGGCCCGGTGCTTAAAACCGGCGATGGCACGCTCACGCTGCTGAGCGATAACAGCTGGAGCGGCACCACCTTTATCGAGCAAGGCGCACTGCAGTTCGGCGATGGCGGCACTACCGGCAGCGTAGCGGGTGACATCGTTAACAACAGTACGCTGATTTTTAATCGCGCCGATGACCTGGTGTTGAGCGGAACCCTCTCCGGCGACGGCAATATTGTGCAAAGAGGCAGCGGCACCACCATTCTGACCGGCGACGTCACCAGTGCCCGTGGCATCGCGCTGGAAAACGGTAAGCTACAGATTGGCAACGGCGGCAGCACGGGTAACCTGTATGCCGATGTGCAGCTTTCTGCCGGCAGCGCACTGTCTGTCAACCGTGCCGATACCACGATGTTGCCTGGTGTGATTTCTGGCGAAGGTGCCTTTGCGCAAAACGGCAGCGGCACCACGGTACTTACTGCGGATAACAGCTGGACTGGCGGTACCGACATCACAAATGGCACGCTGCAACTCGGCAACGATGGCACCCACGGCAGCATCACCGGCGCGATCAACAACAACGGCATTTTGCAATTCAGTCGCAGCGATGTGTACACCGTTAACAACCCGATCAGCGGCAGCGGCGACCTGGTGCAGATTGGCTCCGGCACGCTGGTGGTAGCCGGAGACCAGACCTACAGTGGTCAAACGCGCATTGAGCGTGGCACGCTGCAGCTGGACGGTTCGCTGCGGTCGGCGACCTCGGTGGCCGCAGGCGGCACGCTCTCCGGCAACGGTCAGATTTTTGCTGATCTCAACAATGCCGGAACCGTACGTCCTGGCAGCATCGGCGCAACGGGCTATCATGCGCTGACCGTCAGCGGTAATTACGTGGGTGATGATGGATTGCTGGTGTTGAACACCGAACTGGGCGGCGATGGTTCGCCATCTGACCGGCTGATTCTGGACGGCGGGCACGCCAGCGGCACCACGCGCGTGGCGATCAACAACACCGGCAGCGGCCAGGCTTACACCGAGAAAGATGGTATCCGTATTATCGATGCGATCAACGGTGCCACCAGCGAAGAAGACGCGTTTCGCCTTGCCAGTGAGACCCGCAGCGGTGCGTTGAGCTACCGCCTTTTCCGCGGCGATCTCGCTAAACAGGACCTGGAGAGCTGGTATCTGCGCAATCAGTTTATCGTTGAGCCAGAAATCCCGGTGGATCCCGATCCGATTACGCCGGAAGTGCCTGAAAATCCAACATTGCCACTTCTGCCTGAAGATCCGATTAATCCAGTGACACCACCGGATGCGCCACGCACCGGCACGACGCTGCCGCTCACGCCGCCATCGTCTGTGCTGCCTGCAGGTGAATATCCGGTGATCGGACCGGCCATTGCCACTTACGGCGTGGTGCAGCCGATGGCTCGCGAACTGGGCATGCTGACGCTCGGCACGCGCGATCAGCGCAGTGGCGACGGTGCGATGCTGATTAACGGCGACCAGCCACGCCAAACCAGCTTCTGGACGCGCCTGATCGCCACCAATATCGATCACTCCTGGCAGGCGTATGCCGCGCCATCGGCCAAAGGTTCAGTGGATGGGCTGCAGCTCGGTGCCGACCTCTGGCAGCAAAGCGCTATTACCGGCCATCACGATCGGCTGGGCTTTTACGTCGGTCAGAGTCGCGCAGCGGTGTCGGTCAGTGGTTTGGTGACCAATGATGCCGGTACGCAATATGTACGCACTGACACCGGCAAGGTAAAACTGAATGCCACGGCGTTGGGCTTGTACTGGACGCACAGCACAGATGCTCAAGCCTGGCTGGATGCCACCGCGCAGATCACCCGCTACCGTGGATCGGCGGAAAGCGCCTCGGGTCGTCTTGATGCAGAAGGTTACGGTGTTATCACCTCGCTGGAAGCGGGTTACCCGTTTGCCCTTTCCTCTCTCTCTGAAGGTTTCACTTTAGAGCCGCAGGCGCAGCTGATTTGGCAGCAGACGCGCTTTAAGCAGGCGGAGGATCATCAGAGCAGCGTGGCGTTCGGCAACGTTTCTGGCCTGACCGGCCGTGTAGGTTTACGTGCGCAGTGGCACGTCGAGACCGGCTCTGGCAGTTTTGTCGAGCCGTTCGTCAGCCTGAACTACTGGCAGGACTGGGAAGGCAAAGCGACAACGGTGTATGACGATCTTGACCGCGCACCGCTGGCGTCCTCGGGCGGTAGAGTCAGCGCCGATGCTGGTGTGACGACCGGTCTGACGCAGGCTCTGAAGCTGTACGGTAACCTGGGTTATCAGACCAGCACGTCAACCTCTGGCCTGCAGGATCGCAACAGCTATCAGGCTGCGGTCGGCCTGCGGTACAGCTTCTGATCGATCACCCCCGGCACCTTGCGGTGTGCGGGGGATTTTTCTTCATATCTGGCATTTAGGGCAACCAGGCAACGAACGCCAGCAGCTGATTCAGCAGCTTGTTCAACAGCACTGCACAGAACATTGAGTACACACTGACCAGTACAAAGCCGCTGATTTCAAACTCCAGTACCTTCAGCAGCCGCCACGGGCTGGACAGCAAACGTGCCACCGCTACGCCGGGACGACGCAGGCCGGGAACCGCCTTTGACCAGACAGACCACAGCACCAGCAATTCAATCGCAATGATAAACACCGGCAATAAGCCACCCACACTTTCGCCTTTAGGCGGCGCAACACTGCTGGCAAGCATTAACACACCCACAAAAAGCGCCAGCAGCAACAGCGAACAAAACAGCGCATCCAGTATTAAAAGCAGCGTCCTCAACCAGGATCGCCGAATGCCTGACATCATCAGGTCATAAAGCCAGAGGGAGTAAATCACTACGCCGCTGACGGCCAGACCGACGGGTGACAGTAGCCCGACCTCCGGCATTGCCAGGTTTAGTATCGCACCCCAGAACACCAGTAAAAACACCCCTTGCCAGCTCAGGGCGCGAGGCCGCTCCCGCAAAAAATCGAGCATGGCGGGATTCAGGCGATCTATCAGCTCAGGGAACGTCGACCACAGTTGGTTAACCTGCTGCGACATCTTATCGAGCAAGCCCGGCACCAGCCTGATCCAGAACGGCGCGGCGGCGCGATCGCTACACAGTAGTTTCAGCGCCAGGCCGCTCTGTCCACCGGCGTGACGCTGCT
This sequence comes from Duffyella sp. Ts4, assembly GCF_051851875.1. Taxonomy (NCBI): domain Bacteria; kingdom Pseudomonadati; phylum Pseudomonadota; class Gammaproteobacteria; order Enterobacterales; family Erwiniaceae; genus Duffyella; species Duffyella sp. Ts4. Next base: position 442,374 of record NZ_JBLYPN010000003.1, read on the forward strand.
CGGCCATCAGCTTTTGCCAGGCTTTTTCCGCTTCAGTGGCGCGCACGCGTTCATCCAGTGCCCTCTGTAACGCCTCGGGTATCAGATGACCGCTGTTATAGCTCTCCAGCTGCCAGCCAAGTCGTTCGCTGACCTGTTCCACCAGCCAGTTCTGCAGCCCTGGCTGTTCTGCCAGCGCCGCCGCCAGATCCTGATGAAATTGCTGTTGCTGCAGCAGATTACCTTTCTCGCTCACGCGCTGATGCAACCTCTGCAGCGCAGGAAAATTCTGCGCGCTTTTTTCCACCAGGGCGTCGGCCAGTTCGGCGATCTCTTGCTCGCTGTAGGGCGGCATGACGGAAAACGCGTCACTCTGCGGCACGGTATGCGACGATTCATCCCGCGGTTCGGCGATCTTTTCCGGCCAGTCGATCGCACTATCCTGCGATTCGGCGACAGGCTGCGGCTGCGGCTGAGCATAGAATTCGGCCTCAGCCTCAGCCGCACCGGCATGATTTTTTGCCCAGTCAAACGCCTCACGCAACTGTTGATAACCCTGGGGATCGCTGTCCGGTCGATGTACTTTCAACAGGCGCGCATAGGCGCGGCGGATCAGCGATTCATCGGAGGTGGGTTCAATGCCCAGCACCTGCCAGCCATTCATCGTGGCGCCCTCTCTTCGAACTGTGCCAGCGCCTCTTCCACCTTCTGCCGAACGTCAGCGATCCGCCGCTCATCCTGGCTCTCCAGCGCCTGTTCAAATACGCTCATCACGTTATCTATCCACGCGCGCTCTTCGCCCAAAAGAAAGGCGAACAGCCGCGAGCCGTGCAGCAACAGTTCACGGTTCTCCTGACGATCGCGCGGATGACGCTTCAGGTCGTTGAGCTTTTGCAGGCTCTGCGCAATCTGCTCGGCATTCATCTGTCCCGGTACTTTTTCAATCACCATACTGACCGCGCTCGGGCTGTCACTGTGCTGACAGGTCACTTCCAGCAGGCCATCCAGCGTATAGGTAAAACGCACGTCAAGGGCAACTTCACCGCGTGGGCGCGGCGGGATGTCGATATTCATCTCGCCGAGATAGACGTTATCGGTAATCCGGCGCCCTTCGCCCTGATAAATTTTCAGCAGCACGTGAGTTTGATTGTCGGCAACGGTATAAAGTATTTTGTTTTTACTTACCGGCAGCCAGGTGTTGCGCTCAATCAGCGGCAGGAAAAACCCCTCTTCCTGTTTGCCATAACTTTCCTTGACCGTTTCCACGCCGAGCGAAAACGGCATGACGTCGGTGAGGATGATATCTTCCACCGCGGCGTCCTGCATCACCATGCCCGCCTGCACGCCCGCCCCGAGCGCCACGGCTTCATCGGGATGCAGATCGTGCCGCGGAAAGCGACCAAACAGCCGTGCTACCGCCTGACGTACCAGCGGCATGCGCGTTGCGCCGCCGACCAGCAGCACATGATCAAGATCGTGCAGAGCAAAACGCGCGTCGTGCAGCGCCTGCATCACCGGCTGCTGCAAGCGGGCGATCAGCGGCTGGCAACAGTGTGCAAGCGCCTCTTCACTCATCGTCCAGCGCCAGGTCTTCTCCTGCCAGTGCAGCTCGGCAGTGGCTTTGGGCACGCTGCTCAACAGGCATTTCAGTCGGCCAGCCTCTTCCAGCAGCAGCGGTTTCACGGCGGGCAGCGCGGCTTTCAGCTCCGGCTGTTGATTGAGCATCCACTGACAGATCGCTTCACTGAAATCGTCACCACCAAGCTGGACATCGCCGCTGCTGGCGCGCACTTCGATCACGCCTTCAAACATGTCGATGATCGAAACATCAAAGGTGCCGCCGCCTAAATCAAAGGTCAGGTATTTTTGCTCGCGGTTTTCCAGCAGACCAAACGCCAGCGAGGCCGCGGTAGGTTCGTTCAGCAGGCGCAGCACGTTAAGACCGGCCAGCGTACCGGCGGTTTTCACCGCGCGCCGTTGTACGTCGTTGAAATACGCCGGTACGGTAATCACCGCATCAACAATCGGCTGACCGAGCCAGCGCTCAGTATCTTCTTTTAACTGACGCAATAAAATGGCGGAGAGTTCTTCGGCGCGAAAGGTTTGCGTTCCCAGCCTGAGCGTCGCTTCGGTGCCCATAAAGCGTTTAAAGCTGGCCTGCGTGAGATGCGGATGGGTACTGAGACGGGCTAGCGCCAGCTGACCGGTGATCAGGTTACCCTGATCGTCCAGCCCGACCACCGACGGCGTTAACAGCACGCCCTGTTTATTGGCAATCAGCTGCGATTTACCGTCATGCCACACTGCCACCGCGCTATTAGTGGTGCCGAGATCGATTCCTGCTACCTGCCTGGCTGCCATGCTTGCTCCCTGAGTGAGCCTGTTGCTCATCACCGCGCTTGCGTCATCTGGCGCGCGATTGAACAGGCTGTGGAAAATTAATGAGGTGATTAATCTGTTTATCGTCTGTCAGGGAGCGATCTTTAGCGTGGATGTACAGACGCGGCTGCCCGTTTCGCTCAAAGCCGTTTCTTGCTCTCCTTCTGTGCCAAATGACACAAGCCCTCCACAGAACATACATAGTGGCTACAAACTCGCACAACGAAAGGTTTTTAAAATGGCGCCTTCTTATTCAGGAGGTAAAATGAACACGTTGAAATCTATGCTCAAAAAAGCCGAATATCAGGTAAAGGTAATAAGAAGCTTTTTAGTAAGTGATGAAACTTTTCATCGTCGGCGGCTTAAAAAGCTCTACCAGTTTGAACCAGATTTGAAAAGGCCATTAACCCTGAATGAGAAAATCTGCTACAGAATGATTCATGATCGAAATCCTTTACATACTCTTCTCGCTGACAAAATAAAAGTAAGAGAGTATGTAAAAAACAGAACGCATCTCGTGATGCTGGCACCGTTGATCGCTATATATGACAACACCCGGCAAATTGATCTTGAAACGCTGCCCGATCGCTTTGTTTTGAAATGCAATCATGACAGCGGCAGCACAATAGTATGCCGCGATAAAAAAACATTTGATAAAGAAAAAGCATTTAAAAAACTGGAATTAGCGCTGTCAAAAAATATGTATTACAGTACAAGAGAAAGGCATTATAAAGATATAGATAAAAAATTAGTGTGTGAAGAATATCTACACAGGGAGAAACTAAAGGACAGATATTCGTTACCAGAGATGCTGAGAATACACTGTTTTAATGGGGTAGCCTGTTTCACTGAAGCAGATTTTACTGACCTGCAAGGCAATGAGTTTATCAATGTTTACGACAGAGGCTGGAGATTGCAGCCTTTTGTGATGGAACATCCAAACTCTCCTGGCACCATCGCCGAACCTGCACTTTTTTATAATGCCTTGCTTGCCGCTCAGGCGTTAGCTCAGGGAATAGATTACTGCCGGGTAGATTTAATGCTGCATAATAACGGCCTGTTTTTCAGTGAAATAACGCTGACGCCTTGCAGAGGTAAAATGGCTATCACGCCAGTAAAATGGGATTACCAGCTGGGTAAAATGTGGGAGCAAGATATTTACTAGGAGTAATGCCCACGGGTGACCGGCTGGACATCAGCTTTTTCTGACCGGCCACTGCAGGGTAAAAGTTGAATGGCACGCTGGAGAGCGCTGGTAAAACACGTCACCTTTATGCGCCTGCATGATAGCCCGAACGACCGATAAGCCCAGGCCGCAACCCTGTGGGTTAGCTAAGCGGCCCGTTGTTCCTCTTTGAAAAGGTTCAAACATAAACGGCTGGAATTCCGGGTCGATCCCTGGCCCACTGTCAGTAACAGAAATACGATAAAACTCATCATCCATACTGTAATCAATGATCACCAATCCAGGTGTAGAGTAGTTGGTGATGTTATCTAGGATGACGTTCAGGCACTGTAAAATCCTTATTGAATCGCATCGGATAGTGGATTCTTTTTTGGATAAGCTGATCGAGAAGCCTGCATTTTTTAATTTATCATCAAAGCTTTCCAACGATTTTTCAATGATATCATCAAAACTGTCCTGCTCTATTTGTAAAGAAAAGGCGTTCGAGTCCGTTGAACCTACCACTCTAAGATCATCGATTATTCTGGATAATCCTTCGGTCTGGGTCAGCAAATTTTTAAACAGCCTTGGATCGGGTTCAAATACGCCATCAACCAGACCCTGTAACCTGCCGCGTAATATGGTCACCGGCGTCCTCAATTCATGGGCAATAGCAGCATTCCAGGATTTCCTGTCAACATCCATAACCTGTAGTTTTTCTGCCATAAGATTAAAGTCGCTGACCAGGCTGTTAATTTCCTCTAAATGACTCTTCTTGCTCAGCGCGCGTGCACTGAGATCGCCATGAGTGATTTGTTGCAGGCTGGTAGCAACGGAATTCAAAGGAGAAAGAATGCGCGCTGATAAGCGTATAGCAAAAAATACAGCAAGAGTTAAGCTGACCAAGGAGGCAAAAATAATCCATACCCAGTCAACGACAGTGACTGCATCTTCATTGGCAGAGGAGGCATAGCTCGGGAAACTATAAATCACGGTGTAAAAAACGTAACTTCCCAACACTGAAACAACAATAATACACAGCGTTAACCCGAGCATAAACAGCAGTATCTGCTTACTTAAATCGCTTTTTTTTCTCATTTTTCATTACCCAGGCGATAGCCAATACCGCGTACGCTCTCAGGCACATTATTCAGCCCCAGTTTTTCCAGCTTCTTTCTTAATTTACTAATATGACTGTCAATGGTCCGGTCAAGTTTATCTCCCTCAGGCAGGCACGAATCCATCAGCGCTTCTCTTGAAAAAACTTTTCTCGGATATTTAGCCATATAAGCAAGCAGCTTGAATTCCGAGGTGGTTAAGTCAGGGCTGTGTGTTTCTCCATTAATGGCTATTTCCACATGAAATTCTTCAGGGTAAATAGTCATGAAGTGCGTTCTTATCGGGGTGTTTTTTGGCTCTTCTTCAGGTTTTACTCTGCGCAAAACGGCTTCGATACGCGCCAGAACTTCCAGAGGATTAAAAGGTTTAATGATATAATCATCAGCGCCAAGGCGCAGGCCCATCAGCTTATCAATATCCTGATCGAAAGCCGTGACCATAATAACAGGTATGTTGCTCTCTTTTCTTAATGCGGTTAAGAAATTCCAGCCTGTTATATCTGGCAGCTGGATATCCAGCAGAATCAAATCCGGTTTTTTCTGCCTGAACAGCGCCATGCCTGTTGCTCCATCTTTCGCATGAATCGCTGTCATCGCTGATTTGTTAATATAACTGGTTAAGATTTCAGCTATCTCCTGCTCGTCTTCAACCACCATTATTACGTTGTGATGATTCATACTCTGTTCCATTGTGCGGCTCATGCCTGATACTTTATAGAGCCAGTGCCGGAAATACCAGCGGCGAACAATGCCAGGCCGCCGCTTCTTGTTAATCACGGGATGTGCCTCGTTCATCCAGGATTCACGCCTCTATTTGTTATTATTTTTGCTTTCTCCACACTCTCTCCATCAAACAGCCATTAACAATACACAGGTGCCATTTATCATTGTTGTTTCATTAAGGACGCTATTCATCATAACTGGATGAACCTTACCCTGATAATAGCGGATGTAACATGTTATGCACTGGAAAGTTATTGATTATAAAGTTTTGCAGAAAAGCCATTTGGCTATGGTTCTCGAGTCAGGAAAATGTAAAGTTATCGCTTATGCAATGACGCAGGTTAACGTCAGGCTGGATGATAAATTATCGCTGGCCAAAGATGACTTCTATCGCGTGAATAATACCGATGATAAAAAAATCAGGTTTATTAGGGCTAATAAATTCACCGCTGAAGAGTGGAGAGCCGTTACGCTGGTAAAGCGTCATCCATAACTCAATTTTTCCTGAATTGATCAGGGATTGACCGATATTTAACACAGGATAACCCATTGTCGATGCAGACCAGGCTGCCAGGGAGGATAAATATCACCTCTTGCTCATGGCGTTTCATTGCCAATCCCGGCTATGAAGGCGGGATTTCAGAAATTACCTCTCATCTTGTTAGTAATTAAAAATAAATCATGAATATAACCGAAGCTATTGCGGTACGCAGCGCGGCCGCCACATTAAAATCACTGGGACGTCGTCACTATAAAAAATTGCTGATCACGCTGTTACTGGTCACCGCTGAAAATGTTATCTGGCTGCTTTATCCGCTGCTGGCGGGTTTTGCCATTAATTCAATACTGGCAGGTAAGGCGCTGCATGCGGTGCTCTACGCAGGCATGGTATTTACCATGTGGTCGATTGGCGCCGCGCGCCGCAGTGTTGATACACGCACCTTTGCCCGAATTTATGCTGAATTAGCCGTGCCGGTAATACTCGCCCAGCGTCGCGACAATGAGTCTCCGTCAACCGTTGCCGCGCGCGTTGCGTTGTCGCGTGAGTTTGTGGACTTTTTTGAAAAACATCTGCCGGTGTTGATCACCTCGGTGGTCTCCATTGCTGGCGCAACGATAATGCTGTTGACCATCGAGTTCTGGACCGGTATCGCCTGTCTGCTAATTCTGGCGCTGTTTACGCTGTTCCTGCGTGGATTTACCCGCAAAAATGAAGTGCTTTTTCTGCGGTTAAATAATCGCCTGGAAAAAGAGGTCAATCTGGTCAGCAGCGCACGGGCTTCTCCTCTGGTTCGCCATTATAACGTATTGGCCAGATTGAGGATCTGCCTGTCCGATCGGGAAGCTGGCGGCTATCTCACCATTGGCGTGGCCGCTACCCTGCTGTTTGCGATGACCATTCTGGTGATGACTTTTAGAGGTAGTCACGACGCCGGGCATATTTATGCGGTGATGACCTATATGTGGATGTTTGCCATGAGCCTGGATGATGCACCGCAACTGCTGGAAAAATATTCACAGCTAAGGGATATCGGAAAACGGGTGAATACCGGGCAGCCCCAGGCTGCTTAATCAGGCGGGCAACATAGCGGATTGCTCTGATCAGAACGAAACCCTTTTATACGGATACCTGTGATGCCGCAGTTTTTTATTGAGCGCCCGGTTTTTGCTTGGGTAATTGCACTTTTTATCGTGCTTTCAGGCCTTATCGCCATTCCACAACTACCGGTAGCGCAGTACCCGTCGGTGGCACCGCCGAGTTTAACGGTGTCGGCAACCTATCCCGGTGCCACACCGGAAACCATGAACGCCTCGGTGATTTCCCTGCTGGAGCGGGAAATTTCCGCTGTGGATAATCTGCTTTATTTTGAATCAGCCAGCGACGCCTCAGGCACTGCCACCATTACCGTGACCTTCAAGCCCGGCACCGATATTCGTCTGGCTCAGGTTGATGTGCAGAACCAGCTTAAGGTGGTTGATTCGCGCCTGCCGCAGGCGGTGCGGCAAAATGGCCTGCAGGTAGAGGCGGCTAACTCTGCTTTTCTGATGATCACCGGCCTGAAATCACCGTCGGGACATTACAGTGAAGGCGATCTCAGTGACTATTTTGCCCGTAACGTATCGGATGAGCTGCGCCGGCTTCCGGGCGTAGGCAAAGTGCAGCTTTTTGGTGCTGAAAAAGCGATGCGTATCTGGATCGATCCGGTAAAGCTGTTTAATTACCGCCTCTCCTTTAGCGATGTCACCACCGCCCTGAGCCAGCAAAACGCGCAAATAGCGCCCGGCAGAACCGGTAGTGAGCCTGCACTGCCGGGTCAGCGTGTGACTTATCCGCTAAGGGTACAGGGTCAACTCTCTTCAGTTGAGGCATTCAGTAACATTACGCTCCGCGCCAGTGCCGATGGATCCCGAGTCCGACTCGGTGATGTCGCCCGCGTCGAACAGGGTTTACAAAGTTATGCTTTTGCCACCCGTGAAAACGGCAAGCCGGCAACCGCTGCAGCCATTCAGCTGGCAACCGGTGCAAATGCGGTAAAAACGGCACAGGCGGTGCGAGCGCGCCTCGATACGTTGTCAGCGCTATTACCGGAAGGTATGCAGTTCTCCGTATCCTTCGATACTGCCCCTTTTGTGAAGCTTTCGATTGAAAAGGTGGTGCATAGCTTTCTTGAGGCGATGCTGCTGGTGTTTTTGGTTATGCTGTTATTTCTGCAAAACCTGCGCTACACCTTTATTCCGGCCATCGTGGCGCCGGTTGCCCTGCTCGGCACCTTTACCGTGATGCTGCTAAGCGGCTTTTCCATCAACGTGCTGACGATGTTTGGCATGGTGCTGGCGATTGGCATTATCGTGGATGATGCCATTGTGGTGGTGGAAAATGTTGAACGGCTGATGGCAGAGAAAGGGCTTTTGCCACGAGACGCCACCCGTGAAGCCATGGCCGAAATTACCCCGGCGATCGCGGGTATTACGCTGGTGCTCACCGCCGTTTTCATTCCGATGGGCTTCGCTACGGGTTCAGTGGGCGTTATCTATCGCCAGTTCACGCTCTCTATGGCGGTTTCAATCTTAATTTCTGCCTTTCTTGCTCTGACGCTGACGCCTGCGCTTTGTGCCTCGCTGTTGAAGCCGGTCAGCCATCATCACGCCGATAAAACCGGCTTTGCAGGCTGGTTTAATCGTCATTTTAAGCAGCTGTCGATGGGCTATGAGTCCGGTTTGCGCTATATCCTGAAACGAACCGGTCGCGTCATGGTGCTGTATATCCTGCTGTGCGGCATGTTGTTTTTAGCGCTGCGGGCACTGCCCTCATCCTTTATTCCTGATGAAGATCAGGGCTACTTTATGACGTCGGTTCAACTTCCTTCTGATGCCACGCAGCAGCGAACGCGTGAAGTGATGAACCGCTATGAAACACTGGTTGCCGCGCGAGAAAGTATTCAAGGTAACCTGTCAATCTTCGGCTTCGGTTTTTCCGGCTCAGGTGCCAACACTGCCCTCGCCTTCACCACGTTAAAGACGTGGGAAGAACGCCACGGTACCAACGCCGCTGAAGAAGCGGATTATATTCAGGCCGCCATGAGTGCCGATCCGGATGCAACCGTGATGAGCCTGATGCCGCCAGCGATTTCCGATATGGGCACCTCCTCGGGCTTTACCTTTTATCTGCAGGATCGTGCTGGCAAAGGCTATGCGGCATTGATTGCCGCTCAGCAACAGCTGATGGCGCAGGCGGCTAGCAGCCACATTGTCACCGATGTGTATCTGGACGGCCTGCCGGAGGGAGTCAGTGCCACGCTGAATATCGACCGGGAAAAAGCGCAGGCCATGGGCGTTTCCTTTGAAGAGATAAACCAGACGATCTCTTCCGCCTCAGGCTCAAATTACGTCAACGACTACAGCGACAATGCACGCGTACAGCAGGTTATCGTTCAGGCCGATGCGCCTTTCCGGATGCAAACTGAGGATCTCATGAAGCTGTTTGTGCGTAACAACAGGAATGAGATGGTCTCTTTAGCCTCTTTTGCCACGATAAGTTGGGGTTTGTCGCCGCAGCAGCTCAATCGTTATCAGGGCTATCCGGCGGTGAAAATAACCGGCAGCGCGGCACCCGGCCACGCCAGCGGTGCCGCAATGGCGGAGATGGAAAAACTGGCCGCTACGCTCCCGGAGGGTTTTATGATGGAGTGGACAGGCACATCCCTGCAGGAACGTTCGTCAGCTTCTCAAATGCCAGTGCTGATGGTGCTCTCGATATTGGTGGTGTTTATGGTTCTGGCAGCGCTGTATGAAAGCTGGGCGATTCCCTTCTCGGTGATGCTGGTGGTACCGCTGGGGCTTATTGGTGCGGTTGCCGCCGTATACATAGCCGATATGCCCAACGACATTTTTTTCCGCGTCGGCATGATCACATTAATTGGCCTGTCCACAAAGAACGCGATTTTGATTGTGGAGTTTGCTCGTCAGCTCTCTGCCGGTGGCATGACTCTTTTTGATGCCACATTGCAGGCTGCACGGCTGCGTTTACGCCCAATTCTTATGACGTCGCTGGCGTTTACGCTTGGCGTGGTGCCATTGATGGTGGCCAGCGGCGCCAGTGCGCGCACGCAACACGCCATTGGCACCGGTGTTTTTGGCGGCATGATAAGCGGCACGCTGCTCGCCATATTTTTTGTGCCGGTGTTTTATCTGGTTGTGCTCCGGGGCGTAGCAGCAACAAAGTCGAAAACATCCTGATATAAGGCGGCGTCGAGGTTTCTTCACTGTTATCAGCAAAAACATCGCCAATTAACGCGTCTGTTTCTTTGAGGCGCACGGCAAACTGGCTGCTATCAGCCGCCCGCCTGCTGACCTCGTCCGCTGCTTCCGCCAGTGAATTACGCTGTTCCTGGTAGAAAAAAGGCGTGGAGGGTTAACAAAAACCTCCTTGCTGATCAAATCAAAGTTTTTTATCAAAAGATTAAAAATCAAACCTGATTAACACAGGTACTTTTTTTTTAATTATCACGTTGAATTAGCATTATTACCGATCTGCAATTAGCGCCAGGGTTAATTGTGGTTATTCGGCGATTTTTCCTAAAGCCGATTTTCTACGATGCCGATCGTTAAATGCTGCTGGACAATAGTTTTGCAAAATGATGTTATTTATTTCGCTCTGGATCTGCTTATTCTTACCAATAATTTCACTTCAATAATTATGCCTGAAATAGCGTGCTGCGTGTTTTCAGGTTTTGTCTTTTCTCTGTTGAGGAAAACAATGTGTTTAAATTTAATCCGGTATTTCTGGGTATTATGGCCGCGCAAGGCGTAATGCTGCCGTTATTGAGTGTGTCGGCAGCAGTTCTGAAACCCTATACTCCTGAAGTGAATGATAATAAAGCTGGCGTATATTGCCTGTGTAACGGCAGTACCCAGACGCTAAGCGGTTTACCGCAGTTTGCACCAGGGGAAAGCGGATCGACCCGCGTAACGCTTGGTGAGTTACAACGCATTGGCCGAATTGTTGATGATAAACTGACGGGACAGGAACGAATTGATATTGGGAAACAGAACTACAGCATCGTCATTCCTGATTATCAAAATAACAGTTATAAAGTTTATCAGGTGTATGACAGTCTGGGATTCAGCGAATTACCGGTTGTCGGCCTCGATACACAGGTGCAGGATTATTATAATGTTAACGATCGGCAATATATTGATGCCCGCGTTGCATCGGTAAGCAACGGTACCCTTAATATCGATATCGGGCAGGCCGGTGCGGCAACCCACTCTACTACCAACAGCTGGTCAATGGCGGCTAAACAGAGCCAACTGTTTACCGCGTCCAACCGCGGTCATCTGAACTGGCACTCCGACAATCGCATTACCTTCACCGCCGCCGCGCCGCCTTTCAGTGGCGATCGCCTGACCTACAGCGCGGACAGTGTGGTGACTTATACCGGCATATTCACCGTTGATACGCTGAATGGCAGCACCACAACCTTTAATGTGACCAACCTTGGCGAACTGCGTGATTACAATGACTGGCTAATCAATCAACTGCTGAATGCGCATATCACGCAGGAACAGTACGGGCAGGCGTTTAATAAAGCCTTCACCTTAAATGAAGCCAGCGTGGTTTATCGCATGGCAGCCAATAACCGCCATGATGAGGTCAGGCAACCCTATGGCGATCAGGTGGTATTAGGCGCCGCGGGTTATCAGGCCAGCGTGAAAATTGCTGCCGATAGCACGCTTGAGGTGGTAAACAGCAGCAGCGCTGCGGTGCGCGCCAGCGGAGGTGCGACGGCGATCGTTGACGGTAAACTTGCGGTAACCGGCGCGGCTCATGCGGACAGCAGCGCTCTGGCGTTGCTCGGTGGCAGCTCCGGGCTGAATAATGGCGTGATAAACAGCGGCTTTTTGAATCCGACTAGCGGCGAAGGCGTTGATGGCAATACGCTGGGCTATACGGCCAAAGCCGTGGTGGTGAGCAGCGGCAGCCAGTTCACCAATAATGGCATCATCAACATGGCACCAGGCGATGCGCTGCCATTCGGCAGAAGCGATGGGATTTGGCTCAGCGACGGCAACGCAATCAACCACGGTAATATCAACATTGGCGTAGCCGAGGTGCGTAACGGCACCACTGTGGCAGGCGTCAACCTCAGCGGCCAAAGCCGCTTTATCAACGCTGAAGATGGCACCCTTTATATTGGCCGCTCGCCACAAAATCTTAAAACCGATCCCACGCAGGATGTTGCGGTTAATCTCAGCGGTGGCGTCAGTGCTATTCAGCAAAGGCTTAACAGCAGTGCCATCAATAACGGGCATATTGTTATCGGCTCCAGCGTGCAAAATGCCGTTGGCATGCGCGTTGAATCCGGACCGGCGGCGCTGGCGCAGAATAACGGCGTCATTGATGTTAACGGACGGGCGCAGGCCCAGCCGCTGGAGAATATCGGCATGCTGGTGATCGACGCTGGCAGCGGTGGCGATGTAGGCAACAGCGGTACGATTAACCTGAACGGCGATAACAGTACCGGCATCAAGGTGATCGCCACCGCAGGCCATAGCGCCAGTGCCTATTCTACCGGGACGATCAACGTCAATGGCAACGCTGACGCCGCTGGCGGTAGCCATAACACGGCTGTGTGGGTAACTGGCCAGCCGGGCGGCCAGGCAAGAGCAGAGCTCAGCGGACCGATTAACCTGAGTGGCAACGCGGCTATCGGCATCCGCGCAGAGGGCAATGCGATAGCCAACGTCACGGCCAACGCGGTGCCCCACTCGGCGGGTGGAGAAGATCAGATCAGTTTCTTCACCCTCGGCCCGGACGCCAGGATCAATTTATCTGCCGATGGCCGCTATCTGACCTCGAGCCGAAACGGCACCCTGTTCCGCCTGACCGACGGCGCAGATTTTGACGCCAACGGCATTACACTGTCACTTAACGCAGCGGGCGCAACGGGCGTGATCGGCAGCGGTCAGGGCAGTGATATTTTCACTCATGGTGCGACGTTCAACATTGGCAATGCGGCAACGGGCATACAGGTGGAGGGCGGCGCGCAGGGAACGATAGATGTTGCTACCCGATTACGTCTCACCGGTGAAGGATCCCGTGCGGCAACGGTAGATGGCTATCAACGCGATCTGCGCGGCAGCGTGATCAGCCCCGGTTTTGTACCGGATGCCAGCACTGCGTTGACGAACCATGCTGCTATTAGCGGCCTGGCAAATACTCAGATTGGTTTGCTGGCGCAGAATCAGGCACAGCTGGTCAATACCGGCGATATTACCTTAGGCGGAGCAGGATCGGGCGGCATTGTTGCACGCTCCGGCGCAAAGGTGACTAACAGCGGTGATATCAGCATAACGCGCGGCGGCATCGGTTTATATTCAGCGGGCTACGACTCTCCTGAAGCCAGTACCATTCCTACGGAAATCACCAATAAGGGCACGCTGAACGTTTACGGCACCGCTGACAGCATGCAGCCAACCTATGGCGCTGTCGCCAGCGGCGAGTTAGCGGTGTTGAATCAGGACGGTATCATTCATCTTTATGGTGACAACGCCGTCGGCGCCCGCGCAGCCAAAAATGCCACCCTGAATACCGGAGCGCTTAGCAGCGTATTGTTTCACCATGCTAACCAGGTGGGCTATCAGGCCACGGACGTGGACAGCATTATTTTCAGCAATGGCGGCACTATCGACGTCAGCACTGAAAACTCAATACTGTATCAGGTCAGTAATGGTGGCGATGTCTATGCGCGGGTGCCCGGTACGGTAACGTTGAGCGGAGCCAATACCACCGGTGTGTCGGTAGCCGGCGAAACCTCCTACGCCTATCGCACCGATGTTTATAACGTTAACGGTCGGGATGCCGCAGCGATACGCGTATACAGCCTCGGGGAAGCGATCGTCGGTAGCCCAATCGCGCTTAATGGAGAAAACGCCACGGCGGTGGTAACCACCGGCGACCGGGCGACGGTTTATGCCGCTTCCAGCATCGGCGGGAATGGTCGAAATATCACCGCTTTTGATGCCGGTGAATATTCGGCGATATTCAATCAGTATCAGGGCGTGGTGGATGTAAATGGTCCAGACAGCACCGGCGCGCGTGTGCATGACAGCGCGACGTTCATTAACCGGGGCAAGGTGCGCGTGGCATCGGGCATCGGCGTGGACGCCACCGGCGGGGCTGGCTATTACGAAGCGGTGGACAGTAGCCAGCTGCGCGTTGATGACGGCATTGCTGCGTTACGGGTCGGCAGCGGTGCCGGGCTGAATGTGCAGGGTGACGGCCAGGGCTACAGTACGATAAGCGCCAACGGCAGCGCCGATGGGGTATTACTGGAAAAGGGCGCGGAGTGGTTTTTGGCTAACGATATCACCATCGGCGCTTACGGCAGCGGCAGTACGATTAATAACCGTGCCGGAAGCGACGTGATAGCGCTGCGTAATGTCCGGCTGGAGAGCGGGCGCGGTGCCGCGATTCGTTCGGCGGTGTCGTTCGATAGCGGAGGCTACGCACAGATTTACGTCGGCAATGGCGGTACCGGTTATCTGTTTGCCAATGAAGATGGGTCAACTACCAGTAACGATCTGGTCATCGGCCAGGGCTACTCAATTGTGGTGCCCGGTGAAGGCACTGGCGTACGGGCGAATACCACCGGCGAGGTTCTGGTGGGCGGTATCATCGATATTCAGTCTGCCAACGGCGGCTCGGCGATTATCACCCGCACCGCCAGTCGGGTCATCAACCAGGGTGCCATATCATCGCAAAGCGTGGTCGCGCCGATCATCGATTTGCGCGGTGGCGAGTCAGTGTTCATCAATGAAGGCACCATCACCGCGCCCAATCCACAAACCGTGGTGGTTGCTGGCGGCGCCACCAACGATGTGGTCGCACTGCTGAATGGCAACGTACTCGGCGATATCAACACCGGCAACGGCAGTGATTCGGTGTTTGTCACCGGCGGAACGCTGGAGGGTAGCCTGACGATGGGCAACGGTCGCAATAATATTGCCACGGTGCAAAAAGTTAGCCTTGCCAATACAGAGCATATCACGACGCAGGGTGGCGTCGGCAGCACGCTGAATCTGAGTGAAGTTGCGGCGCGCGGCGGATCCTTCGTCAGTGATGATTTAAACAAAGGTACCAACATTGGTGCGGGCTGGAGCACCCTGAACTTCTACCGTAGCCAGTGGACGCTGACTGACAACATCAAACTCGCCCACAGCACCATTAATGTGGACAGTGAATCGACGCTGTTTGCGGGCGATGGCGTCCATTCACTGTTGCAGGGAGCAACCAGTGATTCTCTGGTGGTCAATAACAGCGGCACGCTGGATCTGACTAACGGCGACGGGGCAGCCAGGGATACGTTGACCATCATTGGCGATCTGTCATCGATGAATGGCACGTTGCGGCTCAATTCCGCCGCCACCCAGAGCGACAGTTTGCGCGTCAACGGTAACGTCAACGGAACCACCCTGGTCGAGGATTCGCTGATCGGCGGTGCGTTGATGGATACCAACCGTGACGGCACGATCGACGCCACGGAAGGGCTTTCGCTGGCGCAGGTTTCTGGCAGCGCCACGGCGGGCAGCTTTGCAGTAAAACGCGGCTACGTGGCATCAGGGCCGTGGCAATACAGCCTCTACAGCTTTGCGCCGGGCAGCAGCGACGGCAGCCAGCGTCAGCTCAACGGCAGCGGTGACAGCTTTTGGGATTACCGGCTTGCCAACACCTTCGTGTGTGATGCGGGCACGCTATGCCAGCCGCAGGCAGGTAGCGGCATAACAGGCGTGCGTCCGGCCGTGACGCCGCAGGTGCCCGCCTATCTGAGCGCCCCGCTCGGTTTGGCCTATTACACGCTGGCTATCACCGATGATTTGCATCAACGGCTTGGCGAACTGCGTCATCAACCAGCGCATTCAGATGCCGTTGGCGGTGAAATGTTTATTCGTTATCTTGGTTCGAACATGAAATATCAGAGCAATCGCGGGCTTAGTGACTACGGCTTTGACTTCGATCTCGACTACAGCGCGGTCCAGCTTGGCGGCAACCTGTTACGCATGGAGGGGGCCGAGGATAGCCTGCGTGGCGGCGTGGCTTACACACGCGGCAATGCGCGTATTAAACCTCAGGCTGCAGATGGTTACAGCTCAACCGCTTTTGACAGTGACAGCGTGGCACTGTATGGCATCTGGCAGCGTAACGGCGGTTTGTATATTGATGGCTCATTATCCTGGAACCGTTATCGCGGCGAAACCGATATTGCTCGTCAGAAAGCGGTGGCGTCACCAAAGGGCAGCGGCTGGACGGCTTCTCTGGAATCGGGTTACTCATTTGAACTGAGCAATGGCCTACGGTTTGAGCCGCAGGCGCAACTCACCTGGCAGCGTGTGAATATGGACAGTTTTACCGATAAGGATCGAACGCGTGTTACCTATACCAATGATGATCAGACCATTGGCCGGCTTGGTGCGCGGCTGGATCGCACATGGCAGGATGACAGTCTGCGCCAGTATACGCCCTATTTGCGAGCCAACTATTATCACGGCTGGGGTAAAACGGCGAGGGCAACCATCGGCTCTGTCGATAGCCCAGCCAGTGAGCGTTTTAACAGCGGCAAATTCGGTCAGATGTGGGAAACCGGCCTCGGTGGAACGGTGAGCTTCAGAAACGATCTCTCCCTCTATGCCGAAACGGATTATCGCAAAGAGATTGACGGCAACGGTGCGCATGGCTGGCATTATAACGCAGGCGTTCGCTGGTCATTTTAGCAGTATGCCGTGTGGCCTGCGGGCCACACGGCCAATGACAGCAGCGTGCCTTTTTTGCGTTGATCTCGCCTGCTTTACCTGAAATAGCGTTAATGACGACGTCCTGCGACCTGGCTCCTGAACAACCGTCAGAGCACGGTTAAGGTCAATAAGGGTTAGCTCATCGCATTGCTCATCCAGGGATAGCATGCAATACCGTAAAAGTGCTTCAAATTATCAGCACAGACTGTCAGGTCAGGTTGATTTTTTCCAGGCCCCGCCAGCAGCGGCCTGAAGACTCAGTCACCATCACACCCGGCGCAGGTAAAAACTCAGTCAGCAGGTCGTGCACCTTATCCATTATCTCGTAGCGCGTCAGAAAGCCCTGGTAGCTGAATACGTCACGAGGCAACCAGTAATGCATACCCGTTTTGTCAACAATATTATGCCTGAACCCATGTTCATTCATCATCTCCCGTAGCCGACGATAGTCTCCAGCTGCATCAACCTCACCACGTAATTCAATAGAAATATCAAAATTTGGCATGGCAAAACTCCTTCTTTGAAATAAGAGATTTAAGTTTACTTAAATTTCTTGCTTATGCCACCCTTTATATTGCTGGTGAAAATAATTGATGTTGACCAATAGCTTTTTACAATGTCAAAAATGTTGCTTCACTTATTGTAATTTTTGAATTTTGACCAAACCTGTACATTAATAATGTTCTCTGTCCTGTGTATCACGGTATTTCTTTCTGGTTGAAGAGTGCGCCTTTGCCACACGAATTGTTGAATAAAACCCTTTCACAATCAGTATGTAAATTTCTTCATTCCGAAGAAAATCCTTTATTGCAACTGGCATCGGGCGATGGTGGCGCTAATATTTGTCCAGGTTACTGCACTAAAAAAGGTTTTTGTACAACTTTCCTTACGGCTGAATAAGTCAACTTTTTGCGCCGGAAAGAAACCGCTGCGGGCAATAATGAATTTTTAATTTCGCGAGGATGATCGTGAATCAGAGCATAGCCATTGACTGATTACAGCCGTGCTGGGTTCAGGATAACTATTCATCCCGCCCGGCAGACAGCGAAAAGATAAATGAGACGCTACATTGATAAGCGTTGATGTGCGCGGATAAGAAAGAAGATGTTAACGCCAGGCTACAGGGATTTCTTTTATTTGTTTAAAAACAATGTTTTATGTTGAGGTGTTGAGAATAAAAAAATGCTTTCAAGACAGAGATCATAAATATTGTTCGGTCAGAATGTGTTGAATGAAAAAATGTGACTAAAGGGCTTCTGCACCAGGCAAATATTACCTCAGTGCATCTTTTTCATTAGCATTTTGATCACCTTCAAGCAGTTTTCGTGTGTGTCAGGGCTGGACGATGTCTGACTTAAAATATGTAATGCATCGGTTAACTGCTGCGGTTGAATGACACTGTGCTGAACCAGTAAATCCCTGACAATTTTGCCAATAAGTGCGTGTGTATCTTCAGATATAGCGGTTTCTTTGTTGTTCAATACGCCTCCATGTTATGCACACATAGTGAATAATCTGTGCTTATCCAATACTCTGCCACCGATGATTGACGTCTTCGGGTAGATCACAGGAAAATTTCAGCTTACTCAGCCCACCTTTATTTAAAACAGGTTAAGGAGAGCCGCTAAACCATCGGCGCCAGTATGAGTCACCCTGAACAGGAAAGATACCGGAAACGCTAACAGCTACAGCAATCGCAGAGATAAACGTTTTTATTTTGCCATTTTAATGAGTGTTGCGCGCAATTCTGTAACTTAGGGCTACAGTCACAGGTGAGGTTGTCATTAATCGTGCAAATGGAGGATTTACCTTGTTACTTCAAGACGACGAGAAAGGCCACGTCATTATTGGTGAGGCGGCGTTGCACCTTGCACTGGCAAACAGAGAGATCAATGTGGTGTCTCTTATTGCTGAGCTTGGATGTATGGCTGTAGACATTAGCAGCGATGCACGGTTAATCGAGCTGTCGGAGGCCAGACGCTGGCTGAAGAGTTTGATTACGCCTGTTCATGCTAATCAGCCAATGCCGTTCCTGCGTACTTTTGCAGGCCTGAACGAAGAAAAGAACTGACACCAATGGACGTAGTCCGGCTCCGGCCGGAAGACGACGACGACAGATGACCTCATCGGTCGCGTGAAAGCGCAACCGGCCGGAGAAAATGTCATGGATGACGCCTCCGCTCCCTGTATTGTTGTTACGTCCCCTTCTGCAACACCACCTTCCTTTTAGCCGCTCCGTTGATGTTCGCGGGCATGCCATGCTGGCAAGACAATCGCGCCTTTTACCTGGCTGGGCGATGGACACTATCAGCAACATAACTCATGTCGGGCAAAATAAAATCGATAACAGAATCAACGTAACGCTCACGTATGCCACCATAGTGAGCGTCTATTTTGCTGGCCAAACCTGTACAAAATTTAAAGTCGCGTATAACTTTAGAGTCAAAGAAGGTTATTTCCTGAACATCTGGAGAAGCAAAATGCGCCACGAGACTTGTACGTTATCAACCGGTCAAAACACGTTTCGGCCCGGCGACATGGAAGCCGGATCCTCCGCTCACCGTGCCATTATGCCTGTCCCAGGTGGCGATGAGGCGGATAAAACAACCCGCTGTATGCTGCTGCTGCGTCAGCTTGCGGCCGCTCGCAGCTCGGAAGAGGAAGCCCGGTGTCGCGAACAGTTACGGGCATTGCCCGGCTGGAACGTCGGCAGTTAACCGCGCGTGGGCACCTGATTTTGCTGTCTGGTACCAAACAATGGATTTACGCCAAAAGGGTATTATCGTTAGAGCCAGGCGAGAGATGGGGGTACATTGTGCGGCTTCAGCAATACGATTGCTGCGCAGCTGGCTGTGAAAGGGGAAGTAGAGTTAGCCTGACTGTACTTCCCCTGGAAATAACGCGCGTATTCACTCAACCTGAAGACGATGCGTTACCGCCGTCGGTCAGCGTTGCCCGTACGTGAGGAAGGCCGTGAGGATAGTTTTTCTGAATAAATTCAATCATTTTTTCCCGTACGTGACAGCGTAAATCAAAGGCGGTGGGCGAATTCTGCGCTGTCATCAATAATCTGATGGTCATGGTTTTGTCATCAGTATCCGTAACCTGCAACACCTGAGTTTCCTTATCCCACAGCTTTGTTTCACTCAGCACCTTTTCAAAATGCTCGCGCAAAGGCGCTAAAGGCATCGAGTAATCAACGTAAAGAAAAACGGATCCGAGAATTTGTGCGTTATTACGCGTCCAGTTCTGAAACGGATTTTCGGTAAAGTAAGTAATGGGTAACACCAGGCGACGCAGATCCCAAAGACGCACCACAATATAGGTTAAATTGATCTCTTCAATCCATCCCCACTCTTTTTCAACCACCACGGCATCATCAATCTTTATTGGTTGCGTAAAGGCTATCTGAATGCCGGCAAACAGGTTAACCAGCGACTTCTGTAACGCAAAGCCAATAATTATCCCGGCAACACCGGCACCGGCGAGAATAGTAGTACCAAATTTACGGACGCCGGGGAAACTGAGCAGGATCAGAGAAACACAAAAGGTTACCAGCACAACGATAGCGATCTTTTTAACATACATGATCTGTGTGCGAATCTTGCGGGCACGAAGATTGTTAGAAAGATTAATGTCATAGCGTATAAACAACATATCCTGAGCAACATTGGTCAATCGAATTAATATTGAGCAGAAAGATAATATGATGAATATATTGATGGTTGTTACAATAAAACTCAGCGATCGCGGATCAATATTTACATAATTAACCCCTAAGCTAATTAACACCAGGGGAATAAAAAGAAACATCGATCCACGAAGATGTTTTTCCAGGGATTTAAACAGTTTTCGGTCGCGGCTCTGCCAGTAACGAATGAATCTGAGAATGATAAATCGCGCCAGAAAACCCAGTGCGAGCGAGACAGTGACGAGCAATACAGCAGGCACCCATGTTGGCATACCAGATAACTCACCAAATATCAGTGGCATCATTTTCCCTTATATCTAGCCCGCAACAGCGGTTGTCGGGCAATTCAAAAAATCAGTAACCCTTATCGTTCAGGTTATCTGAAGCTAAGCTGATTTACGTCCACCATTATATGAAAGAAGGCGTGAAACAGCCTCCTTGCAGCAAAAAAATATCCGGGCGTGCTGAGTGTCGCCCGGTGTGCGCAGTAATGGCGATGTTGTCGTTAGCCTGAAATTTAGCCGCCATTGCCATGCAGCAGCATGATGCGCAAGCCAGCCTGCTGCGGGTGAAGCGCGCATGGACTGACTGGCATAACGGATGATGAATTATTTATCATGCGCAATATGAATTAACACCTGCCTGGCCAGAAACCAGGAGAAACACCAGACAAAAAATAAGGCACCCGAAGATGCCTTGCTGTTCAGGCTGATTTCTCTGCCCACCACAATCGCAGCTTTAATCCGAAGCTGCTGGTCCAGCCGCTGGTTGTGCTTGCCACCTCACCCTGGTACAGCACGACAAAGGTTGGCGTGGCATTGATGCCCCAGCGCTCGCTCAGTGCGCCGCTTTCGTCATTGACGATAACGCCCTGCACCCCCTTTTTTTTCAGCCAGGTGTCTACGCGCTGGTCATTGCCGGATCGCAACGCCACGCTCACTACCTGTGTGCCGTTCTGGCTCAGAGATGCCACGGCAGGCGTCGTCAGCTTGCAGACGCCGCACCAGGTGGCCCAGATATACACCAGCACCGGGCGCTGCTGGCTGAGCTGTGCCAGATCGGCTTCGCCCTGCAGCGTGCTAAGCGGCTGCTGAACCAGGCTCTCCGGCAGCTGCGGCGTGCGCAGCCAGTCCATGCCAAACAGTATCACCGCGACAATTAGCGCCATCACTGTCGCTTCGCGCAACCAGCGTTTCAGGCGCGGCATTACGGCTTCGCCTGCAGTGCACTTTTCACCGCTTCCTCAAGTTGCGCATAGGGGACGGCGCCGCTGATCAGCTGATCGCCTACCAGCGTTGCCGGGGTGCCCTGTACGCCCAGCTGCTGCGCCAGCGTCAGGTTGAGGTTGACGGTATCGAGGCTGGCTTTGCTGGGATCTTGCAGCTTAATGCCGGTTTTCTTCAGCGCCGCTTCAATGCTGGCTTCGTCGTGGTTGCCCTTTTTGGACATTAAACGCTCATGCAATTTAAGAAAGTTACCGGGCTGCTGTTCCCACACCGTGAGCGCCAGCCGCGCTGAGGTGAGCGAGCTTTCTGCCCGATACGGCAGTGGTTTAAGCACCACCGCCACCTGCGGATAGGCTTTAAGGATTTTATCGATTTCAGCTTCAAACTTTTTACAGAATACGCAGTTGTAGTCGGTGAAGTAGACCAGCGTCAGCGTCGGCTTTGCTGCACCAATACGTGGAGAACCGGCATCGTTAAACAGTGCCTCATGGTTTTTCGCTACCATTTGCGCGACCACATCTTGCTGCTCGCGGGTGGCTTGTTTATCAAATGCGTCCGCTGCTTCGGCCAGAATGGAGGGATTCTGCACCAGGGTTTCGCGAATCAGCTCCCTGATGCGCGCTTCCTGCTCAGGTGTAAACGGTTGAGCGGCCAGCGCAGGCAGAGCGAGAAACATCAGGGAAAGTAACAGGGATTTGTTGATCATTTTTTTGCCTCAGAAAGGGTTAACATCAGCGCTTCGCGATTTAGCAGCGGCGATAAAATCTGGCCCTGCGGCAGTGCAGGACCATAAATCTGGTTAAATGGAATGGCGACACGATCGCGCCGCCGTAAAAAATCACCGATTGCCGGGTCAGGCTGGGTCCAGTCTCCCTGCAACAGCACCACATCGTCAGCCTGCAGCGCCGCGCGCACCTCGGGCTGGTTCAAAACGCGGGATTTATTGACTTTGCAGGTGATACACCAGTCAGCGGTGACATCGACAAATACTCGCTTATTGTCCTGCAACGCCTGTTTGATTGCGGATTCGGTCAGGGGCTGCCAGTGCAGGCTCTGTACTTGCGGCTCAATTCTGGTCATCAGGAACAGGGCGCCTGCCAGCGTCAGTGCGATAAAGCTGACGCCAGCCTGTTGCAGCGCCCGACGCGTGATCAGCCAGCCAAACAGCACCAGCAGCAGAACGACAGCCAGCAGGCTGGCGAAAGCCGCGCCCCAGTGTGGAATCAGCAATGTGACCAGCCATAGCGTCGCCATCAGCATCAGTAGCGCCAGTCCGGTGCGCAGATGCACCATCCAGCGTCCAGGCCGTGGCAGGCAGCGCGCCAGGCCCGGCAGCGCTGCTACCAGCAGCCACGGCAGGCTCATGCCCACACCCAGCGCCACAAACAGCAGCCACAGCTGTGGCAGCGGTGCGGTCAGCGCATAGGCAACGGCCGTACCGAGAAACGGTGCGCTGCATGGCGTGGCCAGCAGCGTGGCAAACACGCCCTGGCCGAAGTGGCCGGGCAGGCCATCACCGCCCTGAGTGGCGAGCCGGGTGTTCAGGCCGGACGGCAGGCGCAAGTGCAGGAGGTCAAACAGGCTGGCGCTGAACAGGAACATTACCAGCACCATCAGCAGCAGGAAACCGCCGCTCTGGAACTGAATGCCCCATCCCAGCGCCTGACCGCTGAGGCGCAGCACGGTCATCAGCAGCGCTAACAGCAGGAAGGAGAAAAGGATGCCAGCGCTGGAAGCAAGGAACTGTTGTCGCGTCTGACGGCGCGATTGCCCCTGCTGCTGCACCAGGCTGCTGAGCTTGATCGCCAGCACCGGCAGCACGCAGGGCATCAGATTGAGGATCAGGCCGCCGAGCAGCGCCAGCAGCAGCACGGACCACAAGGTGGTGCCCTGCTTCTGGCCATAAAATAATGGCTCCGCGCCGATGCTGACGTTGCTCTGTTGAGCAATACCGCTATCGGCAAGCACCAGCGACAGGTTTTTTCCGCGCAGGTCTGGTGCGGCTTCGCCCCATTCGTCGGTTACCGGCACGCGCGCGTTAAGGGTATCGCCTGTGACGCTAATCTCTGGTGCCGCCAGCATGCTGTCCGGCGGATAGTCAAAGAACAGTTCCGGCTGACTCCAGCCCAGCTGGCGCTGTGCGCGAATCTGCAATTCGCCGTTCACAAAGCTGACGTTGAGCCGATCGGTCAGTCCGCTTTCTGGCGGGATTTTGCCCATTGCCTGAGCGAAATCACGTGTAAAACTGGCCTCTGCGGGCTGGCTGAGATCGAGGCTGAACGGGAAGTCGGTG
The DNA here is from genome assembly GCF_051851875.1 of Duffyella sp. Ts4. Taxonomy (NCBI): domain Bacteria; kingdom Pseudomonadati; phylum Pseudomonadota; class Gammaproteobacteria; order Enterobacterales; family Erwiniaceae; genus Duffyella; species Duffyella sp. Ts4. The sequence continues at coordinate 466,240 of NZ_JBLYPN010000003.1, forward strand.
AAGAGACAGACATCGCTGCAGGTCGACAGCGTCAACGTACCGCTAAGCGTTGAGCCGGTCAGGTTACTCAGCTCGATGGGCAGCGTGATGCCACCTTTATAGCCTTGCGTGGTGAGGCCGCTAACATCGAAGCGTGCCGGGGTCGGCCAGTGCCACTGCGCCTGTACGTTAGGCGCGTTCCAGCGAATTTCCGGCGCAACGCCCCCTTCGCCTGGCGTACGCCAGTAAGTTTTCCAGCCTGGCTGCAGGCGAATTTCCAGCAGCAGCTGCTGCTCTTTACCCTGTGCAGCAGTGCGCAGGCGTACCTCGGCATGGCTGTTTTGCGCATTGCGCAGCCAGCCACTGTCAGCGGCCTGCACAACAAACGCGCAGCTCGCCAGCAGGAGCATCAGGCTCCTGATCAGAATGTTCATGTTTTTTCTCCGGTGAATAACAGGGTTACGCGATGCAACGCGTAGCGTTATTCCCGAAAGACGCAGAAAGTCAGATGACGTCGCCGCAGCGGCGGCAGAAGCGGCGTACGGCGATAACCGGTGAGCGGAGTTGACTGAAATAGCGTGGCGATCAGCGCCAGCAGCAGGATGAGAAACGGTAAAGCGGTATCGAGGAGTGGCGCACTGCCGCAGAGGGATTTTGCGCCCAGCGCGCAGGGTTTATCGCTGCTGATAAGATCATCTGCGTGGCTGGTTTGCGCGGAAACAGTGACGGGCAACACAGGTTGCGTCGGCAGATTGAAGCTGCGTTGCACAAGGCAAAACGCCAGCACCAGACAAACCAGTGCCAGAATCGATTTTGCACGTTGGGGCGATATGATCATGCCGCAGCCTCAGATAAAAGTGCGGGCATTTTATGCAATCACAGCAGAAACACCAAGCGCTGCCGTGTAAACTTTTGTCTTTATCAGGATGTGGATCCCGGGCGGGAATATCGAAAGCAGCCTGTGCCTGCTGTTTTTATGAGTGAACAGCGGATTTCTGAGGCTGGTTTATCCGTGGGCATAAGCTGGCGTGCCGGGAGCAGTGGTAGAGATAAAACAGTGCTGCACAGGACAGAAATCATGCCGCAGGCGCATGACACATCTCTTTAAAAGGCGACGTGATACTGTTTGGTCAATGCACTATCCCTCATTCATCAGCCTTACTGAAATCAGGATAACGACGCAATGACAGCAAAAAAGATACTGCTTACCGGTGCAAGTGGCCGTATTGGACGGACCTTTTTCCAGGCAATGAGCGCGACCTATGACTTTGTTTTGACCGATCTTAACCCGCCAGATTATGCGATTGCCTCTCCGCATCGGTTCATTCAAACGGACCTGTCGCTGGCGGCGTCGGCGAAAAAGTTGCTGGCCGAGGCACAGCCGGACGCGATCGTTCACCTGGCAGGCATTCCTGATGCGGATGCCGCATTTGAAAAGCTGCTGCCGGCTAACATCCTGTCTACCACCTGGCTGCTTGAAGCGGCGGCGACCTCATCCTGCCAGCGTTTTGTTTTTGCCAGCAGCGCCCAGACGATTGAAGGATATCCGGTTGATGTGCAAATCCATCCGGGTCTGGGCGTATCGCCCGCCAATCTTTACGGCGTAACGAAGTGTTATGGTGAGGCGCTCTGTTCCTTTTATGCCACTCAGCATGGGCTTTCCTGCGTAGCACTCAGGATCGGCGCCTTTGAGCATAAAGAGGCTGACGCGCTTAAAACCGCCAGGGATTACAGCGCCTGGCTTAGCCCCGGAGATGCAGTAAATTTAATCACCCGCGCAACAGAAGCTGAAAACATTACCTTTTTTATTGGTTATGGCATTTCAGATAATCGCTTCAAGCGATTCGATCTCTCCCGTACGTGCGAAGTGTTGGGTTATCAGCCGGTCGATGACGCTTTTAAAGAATTTGATCCGGCAGCGGTGCTGCTTCAATGAGTCGTTTACCGCGGTGATGTCTCATTATCGTGAACCAGAAGCCGCAGTAGCGCCTGTAACCTCATCCAGCACGAACCGCCAAAAGGCACGTTAAGGCGCTTGCCTGCATACAGACCACAGGGTTTAAAGCGCGCTGATAGCCAGCCTGCAACGACTATCGACGCGCAGGCTGTTTCCTGCATCGATTCAACGAACCGGTCGGCAAAAAGCGAGCTTATTATATCTGCGCCGCGCCGCCGTCGACGAACAGCTCACTGCCGTTAACAAAGCTGCTGTCATCAGAAGCCAGAAACAGCGCGGCGGCGGCGACTTCCGACGGTTCTGCCAGCCGGGCTAACGGCGTGCTCTGTTCTACCGCGCGCACCATCTGCTGGTTCATCGCTGCATCTGAGGACAAACCGTGCCAGCCTGGCGTAGCGGTCGCGCCGGGCACCAGCACGTTAACGCGAATTTTGCGCGGAGCCAGATCCAGAATCCAGGCGCGAGCAAAGTTGCGTAATGCCGCTTTACTGGCGCTGTAAACGCTGAATGCAGGCACGCCGGTGGTGGCGCTGGTTGAGCCGGTCAGGATGATGGAACCGCCATCCTTCAACAACGGCAGCGCTTTTTGTACGGTGAACAGCGTGCCCTTGACGTTGGTATCAAATATGCGGTCGTAATGCGCTTCGGTGATCTCCGCCAGCGCGGCAAAGTCACCGCCGCCGGCATTGGCAAACAGCACATCAATCTGCCCGGCCTGCTGGCGAACGGTTTCAAACAGCCGATCGAGATCCGCCAGCTTTGACACGTCACTGACGATGCCGGTTGCGCCGTGCCCGACGTCGCTTACCGCCTGCTCAAGCTCACTGGCGCGACGCCCGGTGAGAAACAGCCGTGCGCCCTCCGCCGCAAAGCGTTTAGCCGATGCGAGACCGATGCCGCTATTGGCGCCGGTAATAACCACAACTTTTCCTGTCAGCTTACCCATGATGTTCTCCGCATGAAGAGGTGAGAAACGAGTGTAATTTCTTACTTTCCTGTAAGCTAGTACCTACCAAAAGGTAAGTATGGAGAAAAATCATGGAACCTGTTTGTGGCCTCGACGTGGCACTGCGTTATATCGGGGGTAAGTGGAAGCCGATCCTGCTGTTTCATCTGCAATATGGCCCGCGCCGTTTTGGCGAGCTGAAGCGTCTGGCGGAAGGGATCAGTGAAAAGGTGCTGATTCAACAGCTGCGCGATCTCACGCAGGATGGCATTTTGACCCGGCATGATTTTCAGGAGGTACCGCCGCGAGTGGAATATACGATTACCGATTTTGGCCGCACGCTGGCGCGGGCGTTGCAGCCGCTGTGCGAATGGGGAAATGCTAATCGAGCCAGCATGCCCGCGGCGCTGGATCGGCGTGCGGGCAAGGGCTAGATTGCAACGGTCCAAAGGCGTGGTACATGCTGGCCTGTTCAGTCTGCAGCGATAGCGGTTTCCTGCAAAAAGCGCCACACCGGTTGACCGTCGATGATATCGATTACCGCCAGCGATCGGCGGCTGGCGCTCTCGCCCTCACGGTGATGCGTCTCTTTGTAGCGGCAAACCACGCTGTCGTCGCTGCTGAGCAGGGTTTCGCATTCATCGATGGCGATGCGCAGCGTGGGACGTGCGCCAGCCAGCGTGCGAAACAGCGTCTCAATATCGCACAGCCCAACGTGCTGACCGGCGGTGGTCACCATACGAAACTCCCGGCTGAAGCTGCTCATCAGGTTCTCCAGCACCGACGGACGATCGGTGCGGCCGGTAAAAATCTCCTCAATCCATTGATGCAGTTCAACCACGCTATGATGGGCAATCAGTTCAGCTTCTGAGCGCATACGGCTCCTTTAATTGTCAGGTTGCAGCAGGCTGACCGCTGTGGGTCAGAATGTCGTAGTGCTAAGCGTAGTGCGCGGCTAAAGCAGAGCAATATTTCAGTGAAAAAAAGCGAGCTGATGCACAAAAAATCCTGGCTGGCGCACATTATCATATTGGAATTAAGGCGTTTTTTATTGCCTGTGCCACACTACCCGCTCTCACTGTCAGCGAAGGATAGAAGATGAAAACGCGTTATCGCCTGCTCTGTGTGGCCACCAGCTTGTGGAGCTGTTCGCTTATGGCGTTGCCTCTGCCGGTCAAACCGCCGGAAACGTTGGCACCTAAAAATTACATCTCGCAGGTTAACAGCGACCGTACCATTACCTGGCGGCTCTGGGCACCGTCGGCGAAGACAGTGGAGGTGGTAACCGGCTCAACGCCCGACAGCTACGTCTCTCATTCCATGCAGAAAGATGCGCAGGGCATCTGGCATTTTACCAGCACGCCACAGACGCCCGATCTCTATGAATATTTTTTCAACGTGGATGGCTTCCGTACACTGGATACCGGCACTGCGCAGGCTAAACCACAGCGTCAGATCAATACCAGCCTGATTCTGGTGCCTGGCAGCCTGCTGGATGAGCGCAACGTGCCGCACGGGGAAATTCATACGCTCACCTGGCACTCCGCGGTGCTGAATCGAGAACGTCAGCTGGCGGTTTGGGTGCCGCCGGGTGCTGAAAAAAGCAGCACGCCGCTGCCGGTGCTTTACTACTATCACGGCTTTGGCGATACCGCGCTGTCGGCAATAAATCAGGGACGCGTGCCGCAAATCATGGATAACCTGCTGGCCGGGAAGAAGATCAAACCGATGCTGGTGGTGATCCCGGATACCGAAACCGATATTGCCGATGCGATTCCGGAGAATTTTGCCCCTGGCGAACGCCGCAAGGTGTTTTATCCGCGCAACGCCGATGCGGCGGATAAAGAGTTAATTCAGGAGATCATGCCGAAGATCGCGGCGCGCTATCACGTGCGCAGCGATGCGGAAGGTCAGGCGCTGGCGGGATTGTCGCAGGGTGGTTATCAGGCGCTGGTTAGCGGTATGCGCCATCTCGATCGCTTCGCCTGGCTGGGCGTATTCAGCGGCGTTACCACAGCAACGGTGCCCGACGCGCAGGTGGCCGCCCGACTGGCTAACCCGGAGGCGATCAATCAGCAGCTGAAGCTGTTTACGCTGGTGGTCGGCGATAAAGATGTCACCACCGGTAACGACGTGAAGGTGTTAAAAGCGCAGCTCGACAAAGGTGGGGTGAAAACCGACTGGCACAGCTATCCGCAGTTGGGGCATGAAATGGGCGTCTGGCGTCCAGCTTACATCGACTTTGTGCAGAAGCTGTTCCGTTAAGTAAGCACCATGATAAACGCCTCGCGCTGCGGGGCGTTATTGCATTGAGCTTTCCAGCGGATAGGTGACCTTTCCCACGCCGTTGAGCTGCGGTTTGGCAAACAGAAAGCCCTGAAAGTAGCGAATACCTACCGCATCAAGCCAGTGCCACTCTTCCGGCTGCTCTACCCCTTCCGCAATGATCTCAATTTCCAGCGACGAGCAGCATTCGATGATCGCCCGCACAATCGCCTGTCGCGCCTCACTTTTATGCACGTTGCTGATAATGGCACGATCGATCTTAATGCGATCGGGCTGAAAGCGCGCCAGCAGCGACAGCCCGGCATAACCGGCACCAAAGTCGTCAATCGCCAGCACCAGCCCGGCGGATTTGAGCCGACGGATCACAATCTCAAACTCGTCAAAACGGGAGATCATTTCGCTTTCGGTGATCTCAACGATCACCTGCTGCGGCACCAGCCCACAGCGCGCAATCTCATCCAGCAGAAATTCCACCGCATTGGGCACGGTGATCAGCGACATCGGCAGCAAATTCACCGAAATCGACGTGCATCCCAAATCGATTTTCTTCGCCAGTTCAAAGGCGTAGCGCTTGGATTGCAGATCGGTTGTATAGAGCTGCTCACCGGAGAGCGCGGCAAAGAAGGCTTCCGGCGAACCGCCCTGTGGCGAGCGAATCAACGCTTCCAGCGCCACCACCTGTTTATCCACCGCATCGATAATCGGTTGCATGGCGAACTGGCAGGGCTGATGCAAGGCGTCGTCGGCGAGCTTAAATGTCGTATCCTGAGTAGTAAAACGGGTTGCCACAATCTGTTGTTGTGGCACCAGCGTATGACGCCAGCGACCCGCAATAAACGCCTTGATGAATTTCAGCACCCGATCGTCATAACTAAACTGTGTATTGATGGTGCTTTTTTGCAGCAGCGCCAGCAGCAGGTTCTCTTCGGGATAATCGCGCAGATCGACGGTTTCCATGCCGAGCTTGCCGAAGCGGCGGCTCGGAGCATAATCACGCATGATTTCAACAATCTGGTAATGGCGAGCATCAGCGCTGATGCGATCAAATACCCGGTTTACCGCGTCAACCGGCCCTTCCAGCACCTGGAAAAAATGCGTGCCGTCATAGAGCAGAATACCGGTGACGCTGACGCGTTCGTTTTTATGGCGGGAGTGCGCCACAATCTTGTTCAGGCTGTCGGCATCCATGCTCTGCTCCGGGCAGCTACGGTAAATTATTGTCGAAAGCATCAAGGGTTCCTGTGAATGCACAGCCATTCGTTAAGGATAATTATTACAGAAAACTGAATGTTTAAGCCGTTGAGCGTCAGTTTTTGCCATCGCTTTAACATTAATGCGCTCACTATGCCACGCGCAGGCGCCGCGCCGTTATTCCCTTATCGGCCTGACGCGTTTTTTATTTATCTCATTGGCGGTCATTGCCGCGAGAGATCGGCAAAAATATAGGCACCGCACAAAATACACATTTAAATATTTAAATGTATAAATATAATGCGCGCTCATTTTGCTAAGGATTAATGGTTATGTCTGCACCTTCTCTGTTCTCTCCTCTCGCGCTCGGCGAGCTGACGTTACGCAACCGAATCGCCCTGCCGCCGCTGACCCGCTGCCGCAGTGAGCAGCCGGGTAACGTACCTGGCGATCTGATGGTGGAATATTATCGCCAGCGCGCCAGCGCCGGTTTTATGGTCACCGAAGGCACGCAAATTGAGCCGCGCGGTCAGGGCTACGCCTGGACACCGGGCATCCACAGCGCCGAACAGATTGCGGGCTGGAAGAAAGTCACCGACGCGGTGCATCAGGCGGGCGGCACGCTGTTTTGTCAGCTGTGGCACGTAGGCCGCGTCTCGCATAGCGCGCTGCAACCCGACAACCAGCCGCCGGTAGCCCCTTCTGCCGTAGCGGCAACCGGTGTGCGCGTGTTCATCGAAACCGGACCGGCAGAAGGCATTCTGACCGCGCCAGAGATGCCGCGCGCCCTGAGCACGGAGGAAGTGAAAGCGATTGTTGAGCTTTATCGCACTGCGGCAGAAAATGCCAAAGCGGCAGGCTTCGACGGCGTTGAGCTGCACGCGGCCAACGGTTATTTGATCAATCAGTTCATCTCTGAGCACACCAACCTGCGCACCGATGAATATGGCGGCTCGCTGGAAAACCGTCTGCGTTTCCTGAAAGAGATCGTTGAAGCGGTTAGCGCGGTGTTTGGCAGCCAGCGCGTCGGCGTGCGTTTTGCGCCACTGTTTACCAGCACCGACGAAGAGCGCGTTTATCTTGGCCTGGTGGAAAGCGATCCGCATCACACCTACATCACCGCCGCTAAACTGCTGGATACGCTGCGTATCGGCTATCTTTCCATTGCCGAAGCGGACTGGGATAACAGCCCGGACATGCCGGAAGATTTCCGCGCCGATCTGCGCCGCACCTTTAGCGCCACCATCATGTATGCCGGTCGCTATACGCCACAGAAAGCGCAGACGATGCTGGAAAAAGGCTGGGGCGATCTGTTTGGTTTTGGACGCAGCTTTATTGCCAACCCCGATCTGCCAGCACGCATTGCGGCGGGACATCCGCTGAACGAGGCGGATAGCGCATCGCTGTATGGCGGCAACCATAAGGGATATACTGACTACCCTTATTATTCATCCTGATACGTCTGTGAGGCGGCATGACACCTGAAAATGCCATAAAGCTGTTGGCAAACCCAACGCGCGTGGCGGTATTGAAGTGGCTGAAAAACCCGGCGGAGTCGTTCGCTGGCTACAGCCAGCTGTACGATTTTGACGTTTACGGCGTGTGTGCCAGCCTGATTCAGGATAAGGCGGGCTTGTCACAGCCCGCCACCTCGCTTTGCCTGAAGGCGCTGCACGATGCCGGGCTGGTTGAGGCGAGCAAAGTGGGCAAGTGGACTTACTATCGCCGCTGCGAAGCGCGTATGCAGGAAACCATGGCTTCCGTGACGCGCTGTTTACAGGAGCTGTGATCCACTGCCCACCCTGTGCTTAGTTAAATACCATGCCGCCATCGATCAGCAGCGACTGGCCGGTCATGTAATCGGAATCGGGGCTGGCCAGATAGGCCACGCAGGCGGCAACGTCTTCCGGTTCGGAGAGCCGTCCCAGCGTGATGCGTTTGGCGAACTCTTGCGTACCGTAGCCTGGCGCTTTGCCCGCGGCGCTGGAAATCTGCCGATCGATCTCTTCCCACATCGGCGTTTTTACAATGCCTGGACAGTAAGCGTTAACAGTGATGCCCGCCGGTGCCAAATCCCGGGCGGCGGTCTGGGTTAAGCCGCGCACCGCGAATTTACTGGAGCTGTAGACCGCCAGCTCTGGATTGCCGACGTGGCCCGCTTGCGAACAGGCGTTGATGATTTTACCGCCCTGACCCTGCGCTTTGAATGCCTTAACCGCAGCCTGAATGCCCCAAATCACCCCTTTCACGTTGATGTTGTAGACGTTGTCGATCACCTCTTCGGTGATTTCGTCGATAGGTGTTGACGGCGCAATGCCCGCGTTATTCACGATCACGTCAAAGCCGCCCAGTTTCTCGCGCGTCTGTTCTACAGCGGCAAACACCTGTTCACGGCTGGCGACGTTAAGCTGTAACGCCAGCGCTTTGCCACCGGCGCCGTTGATTTCCGCCGCGACCTGCTCTGCGGTAGTGGCGTTGTAATCGGTGACCGCCACGGCAAAACCCTCTTTTGCCAGACGCAGGGCAATCGCCCGTCCAATTCCCTGGCCTGCGCCAGTGACAAGTGCAACTTTGGTTTTCATGTTCTCTTCCCTCTTAATGATCACAGAATCTGATTCAGATGCAGCTGACCCATCAGCAGATGGTTGTCGGCATAGTCAACCGGCACCGCCACTACCGCCGGGCCCTGCACATCCATCGCTTTACGCAGAGTCGGTTCCAGTTCGGCAGCGCTGTTGACGGCAAAACCGGCGGCGCCAAAGGCTTCGGCATAGGCTTTGAAATCAACCGGGCCAAACTTCACGCCGGAAACGCGCTGATATTTTTTCTCTTCCTGCATCGCCACCATGTTGTAGGCCTCATCCACCCAGATGATGTGTAGCACGTTGGCTTTGAGCCGCACCGCGGTTTCCAGCTCCATGCTCGACTGCAGGAAGCCGCCGTCGCCGGAGACGGACACCACTTTGCGGCCAGGATCGACCAGCCAGGCACCGATGGCCCACGGCAGCGCGACGCCCATGGTTTGCTGGCCGTTGGAGATCATGATTTGACGCGCACGGAAGCTGTAGAGATAACGGGCGATCCAGATATGGAAACTGCCCATATCCACCGTCAGCGTGACGTCGCTGTTAATGATGTCCTGCATTGCCCGCACAATACGCAGCGGGTGCAGGGCAAACTGGTTGAGGTTTTTGCCCTGTAGCGCCAGCAGCTCACGCTGATGCTGACGATCGTCGAGCACGGCGGCGGCGGCCTGGCTGAGCTGCAAAGGCTGTTCAATGCGCGCAGCGAGCTTGTCCAGGGTGGCGGCGATATCGCCTACCAGCTCGGCATCCGGCAGATAGCGGTTGTCGGTTTCCGCCGGGATCACATCAATGTGAATCAGCGTGGCGTTGCCGCTGTTCCACATCGCCGGTTCATATTCCACCGGGCTGTAGCCAATGGTGACGATCAGATCGGCCTGTTGCAGCAGGCGATCGCCCGCCTGATTGTTAAACAGACCAACGCGACCGGCAAAACGGGAGAAGTGCTCCTGACGTACCGCGCCCGCTGCCTGATAGGTGCTGGTGACCGGAATATGGCTGCGCGCCAGCAGGCGATGCAGCGCCTCGCTGTTTTCCGGCTGGCTGGCCATCAGGCCGAGCAGAAACACCGGGTTTTTCGCTTGCGCAATCTCGCGTGCTACCGCATCGATAGTGGCATCCGGCGCCGCGCCGAGCTGAACCCGCGCCTTGCTGCTCAACAGCTGGCCGCTGGCGGGCTGGTCGACAATATCCTGCGGCAGGCTGATAAAGCTGCTGCCGCCGCGGCCCTGCTCGGCATAGCGAAAGGCGTTGGAAACCGCTTCTGCCAGTGCGGACGAATCGGTGACTTCCACCGCATATTTGGTGACCGGACGGAACATCGAGACGGTATCCATGCTCTGATGCACCAGCTTGGCGCTGTCGGCACGCTTCACCGCGCCGCCGATAGCCACCACCGGATCGCCTTCGCTGGTGGCGGTGGCCATGCCGGTAATCAGGTTGGAACAGCCAGGACCGGAGGTAACCAGCGCCACACCTGCGTTGCTGGTCAGGCGACCCACCGCCGCGGCCATAAAGGCGGCGTTGGCTTCATGGCGCACCGGAATGGTTTGAATGGTGGAATCGAGCAGCGAATCAAACACCTTATCGATTTTTGCACCGGGAATGCCGAACACATGCTTAACGCCCTGCGCTTCCAGCTGTGCCACCACCAGATCGGCGCCGTGTTGCCAAATTTTGCTTTCAGGATTCTTCATGGTTTTCGCCTCAGGTTAGCTTTCAACCGCGCGGATAGCCGCGTCGAGATTGTCAGGGTTCAGGTTGGCGCGCAGAAAATCGTTATCGCGCGGCAGATCGATCACTAATTTGCTGATCTCGCCAAAGGTCAGCACGCCCGCTTCCAGGACATAATCGAGCAGATGGCCGCCGCCCTTGCGATCGCGGGTAATAAAATGTTCGTGGTAACCGGCAACGTTAATGCCCTGCATATACTGCGGCGTACGGAAGCCGATCAGTTCGCCCTGACAGTCGTTGAAGCGGAACACCGGCTGTTTATCCAGCACTTCAGGCATGGAGCGATAAGGCCGGAACTGGCAGGGCACGGTGCGGGTTTGCACCGAGGAGAAGCGGCCGCTGATGCGCAGCGCGCAGAACTGATTATCGGAGCGCACCTGCTGATCAATCACCTGATGCACCTCGTCGCGGCTGGCGGCGCGGTCAAAACGATGTTCATACTGCGGATTGAAAAAGGTCATGACCGCAAACGGCGTTTTTTGCTCAGGATCCGCTTCCCTGGCGCTGCCGTCAGAGCGCAGTTGATAAACTTCGCTGTCAAACGCGATCAGTTCACCGTCGAGTTGATTGAAGGTGCCGAGGCCAAAATCCCCTTTTTGCAGTAACTCTGCCACGCGGGTGGTACCGTCATAAACGCCGCTGAGCAAGGCACTCATCAGTGAGGTTTGATAGATAACACTTTCTGGCTTGTTCTGCTGTAAGCCTCTGACGGTGTTTACAAGTTGTTCCTCGCATAAACAATCGGTTACAGAATTGGTCATACGTTACCTCGTCGATTAACTGTTAAGCTGGATTAACTTAATGTTGACTCGGTTCAGCGGTGAATACCAATACCGAAAGTCCACCACTTTGAGACGTTTTTGATATGGAACTTCGCCATCTGCGTTATTTCGTTGCCGTTGCGCAAACGCAAAATTTTACCCGTGCCGCCGAAATGCTCGGCATTTCACAGCCGCCGCTCAGCCAGCAGATCCTGCGGCTGGAGCGGGAGATCGGTACGCCGTTGCTTAAACGACTGACGCGCGGCGTAGCGCTGACCGAAGCGGGCAGCGCGTTTTATCAGGATGCCTGTCAGATTGTCGCACTGGCGGATCATGCGCTGGAGAAGGCGCGCGGCATTGCGCGTGGCATCAGCGGCCAGCTCTCGCTGGGTTTTGCCAGTTCAGTGGCCTTTCATCCGGCGGTGTTTCAGCTGCTGCGTGATGTGAGGGCGCGCTATCCGGCGCTGGACTTGCTGACCCGTGAAGAGAACATGGCGTCGCTGATGGAGGATTTGCAGGATGGGCTGCTGGATGCGGCGTTTATTCGTCTGCCGTGCGAAAGCAGCAAGGCGTTTAACCTCAAGGTGATCGCCACCGAGCGTATGCTGATTGCACTGTCGGCATCGCACCCGCTCAGCGGCAGCCCGTCGCTGTCGTTAAGCCAGCTGATCGGCGAGCAGATGATCATGTTTCCGCGTGAAGTGGCGCCCAGCCTCTATGAGCTGGTGATCAGCAGCTGCCTGCGCGCCGGTTTTCATCCCGATGCGCTGCTTCAGTCGCCGCAAATCGCCTCTTCGCTCGGCATGGTCGCCGCGGGCTGCGGTTTTTCCATCGTGCCGGAATCGATGACCTGTATCAGCCATCCCCACGTGCGCTTTCATCCCATTAGCGGTAACACGCTGTTTACCGATGTGGCGCTGGCGTGGCGGCGTAATAACCCGTCGGTAGCGGTGCGTCATCTGATCGGGCTGCTGGCAGAACAGCAAGAGGCGGGCAAATCCACGTCATGACCCCGGCGCAGAATTGATAATTATTATCACCTGCACTATTGTGGCTGCGCTTTTTTGCCGGTCACACAGGATTTGATCATGACAACCGACTCTTCGCCGCTGGCCCAGCCGGACGCGATGGCCCAGTATCAGCGGGTGCTGCGCCGCCGCCTGCTGTGGATTGGCGTGCTGCTGCTGGCGATTCTCGCTTCGCTGCTGCTGGATTTCACTCTCGGTCCCGCCGGACTGTCGCTGGAGACGTTTTGGCATGCGCTGCGCGAACCGGCCAGCGTGGATGACGGTACGCGCATCATCGTCTGGGATATTCGTCTGCCCTATGCCCTGATGGCGATGGTGGTGGGTGCCGCACTTGGCCTCGCCGGTGCTGAAATGCAGACCATCCTTAACAACCCGCTGGCCAGCCCCTTTACTCTTGGCGTCTCATCGGCGGCGGCATTTGGCGCGGCGCTGGCGATCGTGCTCGGTATTGGCATTCCTGGCATCGCCGATCAGTGGTTTATCTCAGCCAACGCCTTCGTGTTTGCCCTTTTTGCCGCGCTGATGCTCGACGGCATCAGCCGCTGGACCCAGGTTTCCTCATCCGGCGTGGTGCTGTTTGGCATTGCGCTGGTGTTTACCTTCAATGCGCTGGTGTCGATGATGCAGTTCATCGCTACGGAGGATACGTTGCAGGGCCTGGTGTTCTGGACCATGGGCAGTCTGGCGCGCGCATCCTGGGACAAGCTCGGCGTGCTCAGCGCCGCGCTGCTGGTGCTGCTGCCCTTCTCGCTGCGCAGCAGCTGGAAGCTGACCGCACTCCGGCTGGGGGAAGATCGGGCGGTGAGTTTTGGCATCGACGTGCGCCGTCTGCGGCTGACCACCCTGCTGCGCATCAGTATTCTGTCGGCGCTGGCGGTGGCGTTTGTCGGACCGATCGGCTTTATCGGCCTGGTCGCCCCGCACATCGCCCGCCTGATGTTTGGTGAGGATCACCGGTTTTATCTGCCTGCCAGTGCGCTGATCGGCGCGCTGGTGCTGTCGATCGCCTCGGTGGTCTCGAAGAATATCGTGCCGGGCGTGATCGTGCCGGTGGGCATTGTGACCTCGCTGGTTGGCGTACCGTTCTTTCTCAGCATCATTTTGCGCCACCGGGGGAACGTATGAGCGAACAGGGATTACGCCTGCGCGATTTCAGCGCCGGGTATCGCAAGCAGCCGGTGCTGGAAAATTTACAGGTAGCGCCGCTGCCACCGGGTAAAATCACCGTGCTGCTCGGGCCAAACGGCTGCGGTAAATCGACCCTGCTGCGCGCGCTGGCGGGCCTTGGCAAAGGGCACGGTGAGGTCTGGCTCAACGGCAATGACCTGATGAAACAGCCGTTTGCCCAACGTGCTGAACGGGTAGTTTATCTGCCGCAGTCGCTGCCTGCGGGCGTGCATCTGCACGTACTCGAATCGATTATCGTGGCGCAGCGCGCCTCGGGCGGCAGGCTGAGCACGGCGGCGCAGCAGGAGGTGCTCGCGCTGCTGGAGCAACTCGGCATTGCGCATCTGGCGATGCGTTATCTCGACGAGCTATCCGGCGGGCAAAAACAGCTGGTGGGTCTCGCGCAGTCACTGATTCGGCGGCCACAGTTATTGCTACTGGATGAACCGCTGAGCGCGCTGGATCTCAACTATCAGTTTCACGTCATGGATCTGGTTCGTCGCGAAACTGCCGCCCGCAATATGATCACCGTGGTGGTGGTGCATGATATCAATATTGCCCTGCGCCACGGCGATCACGCGCTGATGCTGAAACAGGGCAAGCTGATTGCCGAAGGCGCGCCGGAACAGGTTATCGTGCCGGAGACGCTGGCCAGTGTGTATGGCGTTAAAGGCCGTATTGAGCATTGCTCACAGGGCACGCCGCAGGTGATCATTGACGGGCTAATGCCTGCGCGGCTGGGGTAAACGACACTATTTGCGGCTGGCGGGCTTCAGGCCGCGATAGAGATCCTGCAAGCGCTTCATGGTTTTCACGGTGCGCGTTGACATCGCCGTCGCCACCGACAGCACGATCATCTCCAGACAGACCAGCACCGTGCCGTGCAGCGGAATGCGGCCATTCTCACCGCCGCGCGGCACGTTGATCACCACATCCGCCTCGCGGGCAAAAAATGAATCGCTGGCGCTGGTGAGCAGAATAATGGGTACGCCAAGGCGTTTCGCTTCGCGGATCACCGTGGTGCCTTCGCGGTGTGCCGATTTCTGCGCCATCATGATCAGCACGTCGCCGCGCTGCAACGCCAGCAGTTGCTCCGCCAGCGCCACGCCCGACCGATTCAGGCTCACCGCCGGCAGGCCGATGCGAATGAACAGCCGCGTGCTGTAATCCGCCAGAATACCCGAGGCATTAATGCCAAAAATAGCCACCTGCCGCGCCTCGCTGAGCTGCGTCACCGCCGCGGTAACCGCCTGACGATTTGCCGCCGCCGCCAGCACTTCGCAGGCGCGCTGATGACCCTGCAACACAAAATCGATGCCCGCATTGACGTCGCTGGCCAGTTCACTGACCGTGGTGCTCATCTTCTCCGCTGAGTTCATCGCCGGGCCGAACCAGGCTTGCAGTGTCTGCTTCAGCTCGCGCAGGCCATCAAACCCCAACGCCTGCACCGCACGGATTACCGTGGCATCAGAGGTGTTGGTCGCCCGTGCGATCTCAATTGCCGTGCTGTCGAGCACGCTCTCGCGATGCGTATTGATGTAACGCGCCACCGCCTGCAGACGCGGCGAGAGCTGCGCCTCACGCAGGCGGAAACGTTCGCCCAGCAGGTCGGTACGATTTTTAAGGCTGTTATCGGCGGCCATCATCTGCTCCGGGTTAGCATTCAGTGTGTGAGGCAGGCGCCTGCGCCTGTTGCGTCCGGTAAGCTAATAATTGCAATCGTCCATTGCAAGCGGTGTTTGACGCGCCGTTTCTGTAGTGACTGAACGCACTGCGGCTTTTGCGCGAAGTGCTTATTACCCTTAATGAAATCAGGTATCAGCAGAGACTAATTAAAAAAACGTTATTTAACAGGAATAAAGAAACAAATCTTTGAGATTCACCGCCAGTTCAGCGCAGCGTCATTCTGTAGTAAACAGGCCGAAATAAAGATGTACTGCTACATCCTTTAATGTTTGAATGATTCTCAATTACATGACGGGTGCCGCACAGGCATCCGCGATTATTGCTTTGCTCTCCGGCGTTACGCCATTGGCGACATTCAGGGTCAGTAAACATCATGAACAAACCTTCACTCTCTGCTGCAAAACAGCGCACGCTGTTACTTTCGTTGTGTGGCGCGACGCTGGGCATCTCCGGCAACGGCGCGGCGGCGGATAGAGCCGATACGCTGGTGGTATCCGCCGCGCCGCGCGCTGAAGAAAGCTACGGCGCATCCACCGCGTCGGTGGCGGGCAAGACGCCAACTCGCCGCGTTGATGAGGCCAATTCGGTCAGCGTGGTGACGCAGCAGCAGCTGGATGATTATCAGGCTACCCGTCTCAGAGATGCGATGCGCTTCGTCAGCGGCGTTTCGGAGGCGAACACGCTGGGCGGAACCGAAGATGGTTTCGTGCGCCGCGGCTTCGGAGCCAATGCCGATGGCTCGATCTATCGCGACGGCATTCGCAGCAGCCAGGGGCTGAATCTTAACGCCGCCACCGAGCGGGTCGAGGTGCTGAAGGGATCGGCATCATTGCTCTACGGCATTCAGAATCCCGGCGGCGTCATCAACGTGGTGAGCAAAAAACCGCAGTACGAATGGCACAGTGCGGTCAGCGGCCGTTACGCCAGCGAAGGCGGAGGCGCGGGGACCGGGCCGCTGGGCAACGGTTTCGCCGTGCGACTGGTGGCGGAGAAGCAAAATCAGGATTACTGGCGCAATTTCGGCAGCGATGAGCACACGCTGATCGCGCCATCGTTGCAGTGGTTTGGTGAGCAGGCGAGCTTTTTAGTCAGTTACGAAGATTATCGCTACGACATTCCTTACGATCGCGGTACGGCGTTTATCAACGGCAAGCCGGTGGATATTGGCTACAAGGATCGGCTCGACGACACCGCCAATCACGCCTGGGGCCATAACAAATCGCTGAATGCGCATTATGACTGGCAGTTCAACGACAGCTGGAGCACGCGCGTCAGCCTCGGCTGGAACCAGCGCCGCTACGATAACAACGAAGTGCGCGTCACTGCGGTGAACACCAGCAGCGGCAAGGTCACGCGGCGCGCCGATGCCAATCGCGGCTTTAACCACAAAACCCGTTACGTCTCCTGGGAGCTGATCGGCAGCCCGGAGCTGCTGGGCATCAAACACGATCTGGTGTTCGGCACCGATTATGAGATGAATCAAACCTATCGGGCGCATCAGTATCAGGGCAAGGCGACCAGCAACTTCAACCTGTTCGATCCTGAATACACGATCAGCTCACCGATCGTGGACGACAGCAGCGAAAACCGCGCCAACGCTAACAATCTTAATCGCATTCACAGCCGTTCACTCTACGCTAAAGACAGCATCACCCTGACGCCAGCGTGGATAGCGGTGCTGGGCGGCCGATATCAGCACTATGAGCAGCGCGCCTCGCGTGGCTTTGATCCGGTGGTGCGGACGCTGGATGACGAAGGCAATCAGTTCCTGCCGCAGGCGGGTTTGATCTACAAGCTTACGCCGGACGTTTCACTATACGGCAGCGTCAGCCGTTCGTTTACGCCCTCCACCGACGTGGATGATGATGGCAACGTCGGTAAGCCCGAACAGGGCACCACCTGGGAAGTGGGCAGCAAGTGGCAACTCTCGCCACAGCTGTTCGCCTCGGTTGCGCTCTATCGCATCGATGAAAAGGATATGTCGCTGAGCATCAACGGCACCACCCGCGCCATCGATAAGGCGCGCTCCACCGGCGCAGAGTTTGAGCTGAACGGCGAAATCCTGCCGGACTGGGATCTCAGCGCCAGCTACAGTTATGACAAGGCGGAGATCGTTGACGACGGCGTGAATGCCGCCAACAACGGCAATCGTCTGCAAAATGCGCCGACCCATTCGGGCGCGCTTTACCTGAGCCATAACCTCACTATCCGTAGCGTGCCCGGTGACTGGCGCGTGGGCGGCGGCGCACGCTACATCGGTGCGCGCGCGGGCGATCCCGATAACAGCTTTACCCTGCCCGATTATGCGGTGGCCGACGCCTTTATCGCCTGGAACAACCGCCTGTTTGGCGAAAAAACCCAGCTGCGTTTGAACGTTAATAACCTGTTCGACAAGCACTATTACACCTCCAGCGGCGGCAATCTGCGCGTGCGTGAGGGCGAAACCCGCAACCTGATGGTACAAGCCCGTGTTGAATTCTAAGCGCGCCCTGTGGCGCACCTTCACGGCGGCCCTGCTGGGTCTGCTGTTGATCAGCCCGCCGGTGCTGGCGCGCACGGTCACCGATATTGATGGTCAGCGCGTTGAGGTGCCCGATCATCCGCAGCGCATCGTGCTGGGGGAGAGCCGCATGCTTTATACGCTGGCGATGCTGGAGCCTGGCAATCCGTTTCAGCGCATTGTTGGCTGGCCGCAGGATCTGAAAAAGTACGATCGGCAGACCTGGGACAGCTTTGCGCAGCGTTTTCCGGAGATGTTACAGATTCCCGCGCTGGGCCTCGACGGCATGAACGATATGAATCCGGAGCGGGTGCTGGCGCTGAAGCCCGATCTGGTGATCCTGCCGCAGCAGGCGCGCAAAGGTGATGCCGGTCAGCAGCTGTTGATCATGCTCAAGGCGGCACATATTCCAGTGATCACCGTGGATCTGCGGGTGCACATGCTGAAAAATACCGAAGCGAGCGTGGCGCTGTTTGGCGAAGTGCTTGGTCAACCCGC
The DNA here is from genome assembly GCF_051851875.1 of Duffyella sp. Ts4. NCBI lineage: Bacteria > Pseudomonadati > Pseudomonadota > Gammaproteobacteria > Enterobacterales > Erwiniaceae > Duffyella > Duffyella sp. Ts4. The sequence goes on from NZ_JBLYPN010000003.1 coordinate 484,555, forward strand.
ACGCGCCGCCCGATTTAACGCCTTTTATCACCAACACATGCAGCGTATTCAGCAGCGGCTGGCCGATTATCACGGACGCAAGCCGCGCGTGCTGTTACATCTGCATCTGGGACGGCGCAACGAATGTTGCGTGACGGCGGTTAACGGCAGCCTTGGCGAGCTGTTGCAGTTTGCGGGTGGCGACAATATTGCCGCAGGCGCGGTGTCTGGCGTGTTTGGTCGTCTTAACGAGGAAGCGGTAATTACCGCGCAGCCGGATCTCTATTTTGCCACCGGCACCGGCGGCCCCGAGGCTGAAGGCGCACTCCGCCTGGGTCCGGCGGTCTCCGCTGAGCAGGCTCGCGCCAGCCTGGATACATTGATTGGGCAGCAAAATGGCCTGAAAGCGCTGCGTGCGGTGCAGAACCATCAGGCCGCGGCGCTGTGGCATAACTTTTATCTCAGCCCGTGGCACGTCGCCGCCACTGAGTTCTTCGCCAAAACGCTCTATCCCGATCTGTTTCAGGATGTCGACCCGCAACAGACCCTCCAGCAGATCTTCAGCGATTATCTGCCAATCCCCTATTCTGGCACCTGGTTTATAGCGCCGACTAAGTGACGTTGTCACCGTGGTTCGCCGCGCTGCCAGAGCAGCAGCAGGCCGACAAGCGTCAGCAACACGCCGGGCACGGCTCCGGCGTGAAAAGGCTCGTGAAAGCCCGGCAACCACAGCGCCAGCGCCCACACCAGCAGATAACTGATGCTCAACAACGGATAGGCGCGATTCAGTGCCAGATGACGCAGCGCCGCGGTCCAACAAAGCATCGACAGCCCGTAAGCGAACAGACCGCCTGCCAGTACACTTAACGGCAACAGCGGTAAGGTTCGCCATTCGGCGCTGGTCAGCGGCAACTGCACCACTGACCAGCGCAGCATCAGTTGGGCAGCAGTAACCAACAGCATGCTGGCTAGCGCCAGTCCGCGTCCCTTCATGCGTATCGCCCCATTAATGCCACGCCCACTACAATCAGCAGCGTGCCCAGCCACTGCTGGCGCGACAGCTTTTCACGCCAGATTAGCCGGGCCGCCAGCGCCACCAGCATAAAGTTGAGGCTCAGCATCGGATAAGCCAGGCTGACCGGCAAACGTTGCAGCACACGCAGCCAGATCAGCATGCCCGCGGCCAGTAGCAGCAGGCCGCTTAGCAGCCAGCCGATGACGCCATAGCGAGTGCGCTGGCGCGCCGCCTGTTTCTGACACAGCTGGCCGCCACAGCTCAACAGGCTGGTAAGCAGTACCAGCAGAAGATTGCTGTTCATGGCGTCGGCTTATATTGCAGCAGCAACAGGCGATCGCTGCGGCAGACCACATCCGCGCGCGGCAGATCCGCAGGCAGCGGCTCGTCGCGATCCAGCAGCAGCACCAGCGAAACGGTGCCCTGCTGACGGTGCGCCGCCAGCCAGGCGCTGAAACGATCGCCGCTGACAAAACGGTCCTGCGCATCGGCATAGCTCAGGCCATAACGCAGCTCGCCCTGCTGGTCATATAACAAAATATCGCTGCGCCGTAGCGTCCAGGCTAGCGCCGAGGCAATACCGGGATTGTCGCTGAGCAGATAGCGGCTGCCGGTGAGTTTGTCACTGACGCTGTGGATAAAGCCCTGCGGCTGACGGCTGCTTTCCACGCTGCGCGGAATCGCCCCGCCGATACACAGCGCCAGCGCCAGCGGACAGAGCGCGGCCCATTGCCAGCGGCGCGCCGCCGATCCCAGGCTGAGCGCACCAGCCAGCGCCCAACCGGCGAAGGCGATCAGCGCCAGGCTCAGCGGCAGCAGTTCGTCGGCGGCATACAGCGGATGTTTACCAATGCCCCAGGGTGCCAGCACCAGAATGATCAGCAGCGCCGCGCCGCTGCCGAACAGCACATTAATCACCGCGTTAACGCGCAGCGTGCGCGACGCGCGGGCCGCCAGCGCATGTCCGTGCGCGGCAATAAGCAGGGCCAGCGGCGCAAAACAGGGCAAAATATAGGTGAGTAACTTGCCTTTGGCGATGCTGAAAAACAGCAGCGGCAGTAGCGTCCAGCAGAGCAGATAGAGCATGCCCGGCGCGGCGGTACGCTGACGCCACGCCGTGAACAGCGCACCCGGCAGCAGCGCCAGCCACGGCAGCGTGCCCGCGATCAACATCGGCAGGTAGTACCAGAACGGCGCCTTGTGCTGCGCATCCTGGTCGGCGAAGCGCTGTATGTGTTCAACCCAGAAAAAGTAGTGCCAGAAATCGGGCTGCTGGTGATAAATTGCCAGCGCCCAAGGGGCAGAAATCAGTGCCGCACTGAGCAGCGCCAGCGGGCCGTAGCGTAGTAATTCATTCAGCCGCCGCTGCCACGCTGCCCAGGGCACAATCGCCAGCACCGGCAGCACCAGCGCCAGAAAGCCTTTGGTCATAAAGCCCATGCCGCAGGCCAGGCCAAACAGCAACCAGCCGCCAAGGCGTTGCGCGCGGCTCCCGGCGTGACTTGCCCACCAGAACAGCGTCATGGCAGCAACCAGCCAGAGCGTGAGCATCGGATCCAGCACCGCATAGGTGCTGACGCCATACACCAGCAGCGAGGTCAGAAAAATCAGGCTGCCGGTGAGCGCGATGCGACGGCTGGCAAACAGGCGGCAGCCGAGCCAGTAAAGCAGCAGCGCGCTGGTGAGGGTGGAAGCGACCGCGCCAATGCGCACGGCGAAATTATTATGACCAAACAGCCACTGGCCGAGGTTATTGATCCAGTAGCCCGCCGCCGGTTTTTCAAAGTAGCGCAGGCCGAGAAAATGCGGCGTGATCCAGTTGCCGTTGTGCAGCATCTCGCGGCTGATTTCGGCATAGCGCATCTCGTCGGGCTGCCACAGCGGCCTGAACTCTAGCGGCAGCAGGTAATAGAGCGCGATCAAGGCCAGCAGTAACAGGCCACTACGACGATGATTCATGGCTCAACCCCAGTCCGTGTTTCGCAGCCGAGCCACCCTTCCCGCCCGGCGATCTGCCCACGCACCACTTTCCCCAGCGGCAGCCGGTTAATGTCGGCGGGTAGCAGCGCGCCCAGCGGGCAAAATTCGATGCCCTGCGCTTTACAGCGCGTCAGCAGATGATCAAAGGCGGCCAGTTGGCTAATGCCTTCCACCTCAGCATGAATGGTGTATACCGGTGTGCCGGAATCGGCCTGCATACGGCTGAGAATATAATCGTTGTAACCGGCAATGCTGGTTTGCGTGCCGACCACCTCATCCCAGGTGGGCAACGTCACCGGAATTTGCACCGTGCCCGGCTGGCCATTGGTGAGCAATGGGCGAAATGGCGCAGTGCCGCGGCAGTCGCTGTTATAGCGAAAGGCAAAATGCTCTTTGGCCTGCACCACACGGCCGTCGGCGCGCCAGCCCGCCGCCGCTGAACAGCAGATGGTGCTGCCGGTAATGTTTTCCAGCCGCGTCAGGCCGCGCTGGATCTCCTGACGAAGCCGCTCTTTCGGCCAGACGCCCGCCCAGGTTTGCCAGGCAAAATGATCCCAGGCGTGTAACCCGACCTCATGATGATCGGTGGTGGCGTTGATCACCGACGCCAGACCCTCGCCAATCACCCGGCCCGGCCACGCGGTACCCGCCAGCACGATGTCCCAGCCGTAAAGCGTGGCGGCGCGCGATCGCAGCATCTTCCATAAAAACGCCGGTTTCAGCAGCCGCCAGAGATGCCGCCCCATATTGTCCGGCCCCACGGTAAAAAAGAAGGTTGCCTGAATATCGTGCTTGTTGAACAGATCGAACAGCGCTGGCACGCCCCGTTGCGTGCCGCGCCAGGTATCCACATCAATGCGCAGGCCAATTTTTTTCATGAGACGTCGCCCTGCACCTCGACGGTGCGCAGAAAGAAATCGAGTGTGTTGTCGATGGTGGTTTCCATCGCCACCTGCGGCGTCCATTCCAGCAGGCGGCGGGCGTTGCGGATCGAGGGTTTGCGGTGCTCCACGTCCTGATAGCCTTTACCGTAGTAGCTGCTGCTTTCCACCTCGCGGAAGCCGGCAAACGGCGGAAACTGCGCGCGCAGCGGATGGCGCTCAAAGCTCGCCAGCAGCTGTTCAGCCAGATCTCTGATACTCGCCTCGTTATGCGGATTGCCAATGTTGATAATCTGCCCGTCACAGTTTCCTGCGCGGTTCTCAATAATGCGGAACAGCGCCTCAACGCCGTCGCTGATATCGGTGAAGCAGCGCTTCTGGCTGCCGCCGTCGATCAGTTTGATCGGCGAGCCTTCAACCAGATTGAGGATCAGCTGGGTAATGGCGCGTGAGCTGCCGATGCGGGCGGCATTGAGGTTATCGAGCCGCGGCCCCATCCAGTTGAATGGGCGGAACAGCGTAAAACGCAGCCCCTGCTTATCGCCGTAGGCCCAGATCACCCGATCCAGCAGCTGCTTGGACACCGAATAGATCCAGCGCTGCTTGTTGATCGGCCCGACCACCAGCCGTGAATGATCCTCATCAAAGCTGTCGTCATCGCACATGCCGTAGACTTCCGAAGTCGACGGAAAAATGATGCGCTTGTCGTACTTCACGCAGTCGCGAATGATTTTCAGGTTCTCTTCGAAGTCGAGCTCAAATACCCGCAGTGGATTGCGTGTGTACTCAATCGGCGTAGCGATCGCCACCAGCGGCAGAATAACGTCGCATTTCTTGATGTGATATTCGATCCACTCTGAATGGATGCTGATGTCGCCTTCCACAAACTGAAAGCGTGGATGGCCGATAAAACGGCTGATGGCGTCGGCGCTGATATCCAGCCCAAACACCTCAAAATTATCATCCTGTAGTAGCCGTTCGGTCAGGTGATTGCCGATAAAGCCGTTGACGCCGAGGATCAGCACGCGCGTGCGGCGTTTCGCCGTGGCCACCGGCTGTGAGCCGAGCAGCGCGCCCGGCACCACGCCAAGGCTTTGCGCCAGCTGGCTGCCGTTCATGTAAACGCCGTTATCTGCCTGGCCGGTAACGATCTCCAGCGCGCCTTCACCGCAGGCGATCACAAAGGGCGACGTCGAGATCACCGTGCCCGGCTTGCCCGCTGCGTCACCGGCCACGGCCACGACCCGGCTTTTCCAGACGGTGAATTTGGTGGTGCCCGCCCAGGCCAGGGCGCCGGGCCAGGGATCGGTCACCGCCCGCACCAGGTTGTGCAGCTGCGTTGCCGTCTGCGACCAGATCAAACGACCATCGTCCGGCGTGCGGGCACGCATCACCGTTGCCTGCTCTTCCCGCTGCGGCCTGCCCGCTATTTTCCCCTGTAGCATCACGGGCAGCGCGTCATTGAGCAGATTATCCGCACAGCGCACCAGCTTATGATGCAACGTCAGCGCCGTATCCTCGGCATCAATCTCTTGCGTCGCCTGCGCAATAATGTCGCCAGCATCGGCGCGTTTCACCATACGATGCAGCGTGACGCCGGTTTGTGTTTCGCCGTTAACCAGCACCCAGTTCAGCGGCGCACGGCCACGATACTGGGGCAGCAGCGAACCGTGCAGGTTAAATGCCCCCTGCGCGGCGCAGGCGAGGATCTCCTCGCCCAGCAGGTGTCGGTAATAAAAGGAAAACAGCATGTCAGGTGCCATCGTCCGGATACGATCGATCCACAGCGGATGATTAACGTTATCCGGGGCGTAAACCGGAATGCCGTTTTCCGCTGCCAGCCGGGCGACCGAGCCAAAGAAATGATTTTCGCTGGTGGCATCGGCGTGAGTAAAAATGGCAGCGATAGAGTAACCCGCGCGCAGCAGCGCAGTGATGCCGGTACAGCCCATGTCGTGATAGGCGAAGACGATGGTTTTCATGAGTCAGAGTCCTGTGCGGATGCGCCGGATTGGGGATAGATGACGCGCTGGATGAAATAACGAGGCCGGGCGCGCACGTCGTTGTAGATGCGGCCGATGTATTCGCCGAGTAAGCCCATGCCGATAAACTGCGCGCCGATAAAGATAAACAGCACGGCAAACAGCATAAAAATGCCGTCACCGGCCCAGGCGGATCCGAAGAACAGCCGCAGCAGTATCAGCGTGATTGAGAAGGCAAAGCCGGTCAGCGCGATCAGGCTGCCGAGCACGCTTAGCATGCGCAGCGGCGTGGTGGTCAGGCAGGTGATCAGGTCGTACATCAGGTTGATCAGTCGCATAAAGCTGTACTTCGACTCGCCAAACTCCCGTTCGGCGTGGGTGACCGGCAACTCAATGGTGCGGCGGGCAAAGGTGTTGGCCAGCACCGGAATAAAGGTGCTGCGTTCGTGGCAATTGAGCATGGCGTCGATAATGTGCCGACGATAGGCGCGCAGCATACAGCCGTAATCGCCCATCGCCTTGCCGGTTACGCGCTGAATCAGCAGGTTGATGGTGCGTGAGGCGCGGCGACGAAACCAGCTGTCCTGGCGGTTTTGCCGCACCGTTCCCACCACGTCGTAGCCCTGCTGCGCGGCGGCCACCAGCTGCGGAATCTCCTCCGGGGGATTTTGCAGATCGGCATCCAGCGTGACGATCAGATCGCCACTGACGTGGCTGAAGCCCGCCATAATGGCAGAGTGCTGGCCGTAGTTGCGGTTAAGCAGAATAGCGACAACGTGGCTACCCGGCTGTTTCGCCGCCGCAGCGATCATCTCACCGGAGTTATCCTGACTGCCGTCATCCACCAGCACGATTTCGTAATCGAGTTCGCAGCGCTGGCAGGCGGCATCGGTGCGCCGCAGCAACTCCGGCAGGCTCTCCTGCTCGTTAAACACCGGGATGACCACCGAGATTTTTTGTATGAGCATCTCCGTCATCCTCTGGCCCCGAGCATGCGCAGTGCGGTAATTACGCGCTCGACGTCGCTGTCGGTCATGTCGGGAAACAGCGGCAGCGAGCAGATGCGTTCGCTGTTCCACTCGGTGGCGGGCAGCGAGAGCTGTGGATAGCGCTCGCGATACCAGCGATGGGTATGCGCGGCGCGAAAATGCAGCCCGCTGCCAATATCCTGATCTTTCAGCGCCTGCATCAGCGCATCGCGGGTGATGCCGCAGGCCGCTTCGTCAACGCGAATAATAAACAGATGCCAGGCGTGCTGATGCGGCCAGGTGGGCAGCGCCAGCGGTGCAAAAGGCAGATCGCGCAGTGCGCTGAGATAGCACTGGGCGATGGCGTCGCGACGCGCGTTAAAGGCGGGCAGCCGCTCCAGCTGCACGCGGGCAATCGCCGCGCTGATATCAGGCAGGTTATATTTCAGTCCCGGCATAATGACCTCAGCCTGCGGTTGTCGACCGTGGGTAAAGCGATCAAAAGCGTCGACGCCCAGCCCGTGAAATTTCAGCATGCGCATGCGTTCAGCGAAGGCGGCATCATCGGTCACTACCATGCCGCCTTCGGCGCAGCTGATATTTTTAATCGCGTGAAAGGAGAAAATAGCGGTGCCGGTTTGCCCCACCGGCCTGCCCTTGTAGTGCGTGCCGATGGCGTGCGCCGCATCTTCAATCAGCGGGATCGCGTGACGTTCGGCCACCGTGCGGATAGCGTCGAGATCCAGCGGCGCACCGGCAAAGTGTACCGGTATAATCGCGCGTGTATTGGGCGTAATGGCCGCTTCAATCGCCTCAGCGCTGACCATCAGCGTGTCGTCATCGACATCAATCATTACCGGCGTAGCGCCCAATAAAGTGATGATATTCAGCGTGGAAACCCAGGTCATGGAGGGGGTGATCACCTCATCGCCCGGCTGCAATCCCAGCGCCATGAGCGCAACGTGCATGCCGCCGGTGGCGGAGCTCACCGCAATGGCGTGCTGATTACCGGTGAACTGACAAAACGCCTGTTCCAGTGCCGCGCATTGCGGGCCGGTGGTGATCCAGCCCGAACGAAACACCGCTTCAACGGCAGCCAGCTCAGCTGCACCGAGTGAAGGACGAGAAAAAGGAAGAAAAGCCATAACGTCTGTTCCTTAATGCGAAAAATGCCGTGCGGCAAGGGCGCCTGAACCGTTAAATAACCGGCAGCACAACGCCGCAGCGCAACGCTTCTGCACGGCTAAATATAAGGATAAAAGGTGGCCGGTTAAGACTTCAGCGAGAATATAAGCCGAACCTTAAAGGAACATTAAACGCGCTATTTTTTTAATTTGGGGAATAACCCCTGGAATGTAAGTAAACGCGTGCGGCGGTAATAAAAAAACGCAGGAAATATAAGAAAAACCCTCGATTGATGCGGATTGAAAGGCAGATTGCGCAGCAGGAGAACATATTTATTTACAGGTGAAAAAAATAAAGCAAGGGTTATTCCAGCATGCGTATTTACGGTTTATTGAGCTGCGGTTTAGATTAGAAAAATAAACCGCACTGTCATTATTATGAAATAAAGGCCATCTGCACGTGTTTATTTATCGCAACAGTGACCAACATATTTCATGCTGACATAACCTTATGGCACGCCACCTGATGCCCTTCAGCCACCTGCCGCAAACGCGGTGCCTCACTGCGGCACTGCGCTGTTGCCAGCGGACAGCGCGAAGAGAAGCGACAGCCCGGCGGCGGATTCGCCGGATCGGGAATATCACCCTGCACGATCTGTGACGGTTTCTGCTGCGGCTGGAGGGTCGGCACCGCCGCCAGCAGCGCCTGGGTATAAGGATGCAGCGGTTGACTGAACAGCCGGTCGCGGCTGGCGGTTTCCACCAGCTGACCGAGATACATCACCGCGACATCATCGCAAAGGTGCTCCACCACCCCGAGATCGTGCGAGATAAACAGAAAGGTGACGCCGTGATCGTCACGCAGATCGGAAAACAGGTTGATAATCTGTGCCTGAATCGACACGTCCAGCGCGGAAATCGGCTCATCGGCGACGATAAAATCAGGATTCAGGATCAGCGCGCGGGCAATACCGATGCGCTGTCGCTGTCCGCCAGAAAACTCATGCGGAAAGCGATCATAATGCTGCGCGGCCAGACCGCAAATGGTCATCACCTGCAGCACCTTGTCCCGCAGTTCTGCCCGGCTACACAACTTATGCTGCAACATCGCCTCGCCAATGGCGTCGCCGACGCGAATGCGTGGATTCAGCGCGCTGTAAGGGTCCTGAAAGACCAGCTGCATTTTTGGCCGCAGCGCCTGGCGTTGTCGCGCGGTTAACTGCTGCAGATCCTGACCCTGCCAGAGAATATGGCCTGCGGTTTGTTCATACAGCCCGAGCAGCGTGCGCCCTACGGTGGTTTTTCCGCTGCCCGATTCGCCGACCAGGCCAAAGATGGAACCGCGACGAATACGAAAGCTGACGTCATCCACCGCACGCAGCTGCCCGGTTTCCTGACCAAACAGGCCGTCGCGGATGGGAAAATATTTTTTCAGCCCGTCGACTTCAATCACATAGTCATGGTTCATGGCTGCGCCTCCGCGCGCTCACTGTGGAAGCAAGCCGCTCGCCGCACCTCACCGATCAGCGGTGGCACGGCACGCCGGCAACGTGCTGAAACGCGATCGCAGCGATCGGCAAAAGCACACCCGGCGGGCAGTGCCGCCAAATCCGGCACCTGACCGGGAATTGACCACAGGCGGCGACGGCGCTCGCCGGGCACCGGCCGTGAGGCGATCAGACCGCGGGTATAGGGATGCAACGGCTGACGCAGCACGTCGGCGGTAGGACCCTGCTCAACCACCCTTCCGGCGTACATCACCACCACCTGCTCCGCCATCTGCGCAATCACGCCGAGATCGTGCGTAATCAGCATCAGCGCCATCCGCTGTGCCCGCGCACGTTCACGCAGCAGCTGCAGGATCTGCGCCTGTACTGTGACATCCAGCGCGGTGGTCGGCTCGTCGGCAATCAGTAGCTTCGGCTGACAGCTGATCGCCATGGCGATCATGATGCGTTGCAGCATGCCGCCGGAGAGCTGATGCGGATAACAGCGCATCAGGCTTTCGGCCCGGCCCAGCCCAACGTCACTAATCAGCTGTATCGCCTGCTGCCAGGCCGCCTTCGGCGTGACGCCGCGATGGCGGATCAGCGGTTCACACAGCTGCTCACCCAGCGTTAACACCGGGTTCAGCGCGCTCATCGGCTCCTGAAAGATCATCGCCAGCGCGTTGCCGCGCAGATCGGCCATGCGCTTCGGTTTTAATTGCAGCAGATCTTCCCCCTCAAACCGGATGGCACCGCCATCGATGCGCGACGCCTGAGCCGGTAATAATCCCATTAGCGACAGCGCGGTAACGCTTTTGCCACAGCCCGACTCGCCGACGATGCCCAGCGTCTGTCCGGGTTGCAGGGAAAAACTCACCTGCTGCACCGCGCGTACCCGGCCCTGCTCGCCGGCAAAAGAGACCGATAAGTTTTCGAACGAAATTAATGGTGTACTCATTTCAGCCCCGGTTTCATTTTTGGATCAAGGGCATCGCGCAGGCCATCGCCCAGCACATTGATAGCGATCACGGTAAGAAAGATGGCAATACCGGGCGGCATCCATAACCACGGGCGGCGCTGAAAATCGATCAGGCTGTTGGCAGCGTCCATCATATTGCCCCATGAAGGCGTCGGCGGCACGACGCCAAGGCCGAGATAGCTCAGGGCGGATTCGGTGAGAATGGCGTTAGCGACCGCCATGGTCGCCATCACAATCAACAACGGCACGGTGTTTGGCAACAGATGGCGGAACAGCCGTCGACGCGACGACAGGCCAAGCACCTGGGTTGCCAGCATAAAGTCGCGCTCACGCAACGAGAGAATTTGTCCGCGCACCAGCCTCGCCAGCTTTGGCCACTCCAGCAGGCTCAGCATGATCACCACCATGTAAACACGCGACTCGGCGGAAAAGTCGAGCTCGGAGAGCATGGCACCGGCGACGATCAGCAGCGGCAGGCTGGGAATGGTCATCACCAGATCGGCCAGCCGCATCAACAGTTTATCGGTGATGCCGCCACGATAGCCGGCCAGCGCACCCAGCAGATAGCCCAGTGCAACCGAGAGCAGCATGGTCATCAGGCCGATCATCAGCGAGATACGCCCGGCCAGCAGCAGGCGCGTATAGACATCGCGGCCAAGGAAATCGGTGCCCAGCCAGTGCGCAGCACCGGGAGCCTTATTCACCATCAGCGCATCGGTGGCGTCGTTCTGCCACGGCGACCAGTAAGGCCCGACAACGCACCAGAGAGCCATAATAGTTAATAACGCCAGGCTCAGCATGGCCAGCGGGTTATGGCGCAGCGCGCGCCACGCCAGATGCCAGGGTGACGGTGTCACGTTGGCCATTGTCGGAATAATCGCCTTGCGCAGGCGACGGGTGGAAAACAGCGTACTTAACATGATTATTTCACCCGAATGCGCGGATCGGCCCACGCGTAAAGCACATCGGCCAGCAGATTGCCCAGAATGGTTAATACCGCGAGAAACAGCGTAAAGCCCATTAGCACCGGATAATCACGCGCGGCGAGCGAATCGAGATGAATATGCCCGGCACCCGGCCAGTTAAAGACTTTTTCCGTGATGATGGCGCCAGAAAACAGCCCTGGCAGCTCAAAGCCGAGCAGCGTAATCACCGGCAACAGCGCATTGCGCAGCGCATGGCGAAAGATCACCGTACGCTCGCGCAGCCCTTTTGCCCGCGCGGTGCGAATAAAATCCATCTTCACCACGTCGAGCATGCTGGCGCGAAAATAACGTGTCAGGCTGCCCGCTTGCAGCATCACCAGTGCCAGCACTGGCAGCACCAGATGCGCAGCAACCTGCACAACCCAGGCCCAGCCGGTCTCGTCGCTGCCGGTGTTGGTCATGCCGCCCACCGGCAGCCAGTGCAGATCCACCGCAAACCATTTGATCAGCAGCAGACAGAGAAAGAAGGTAGGAAACGACATCGCAGCGAAGACCACCACGCTGAGCAGATAATCAAACAGCGAGCCAGGCCGCATCGCGGAGATTACGCCCGCCGTCAGGCCGATGCCCCAGTAAAACAGCAGCGCAATGCTCGCCAGCAGAAATGAATTCCAGATGTACTGATTGAGCAGCTGGCTTACCGGTATCTGATACTGCAACGAAAAGCCAAGATCGCCGCGCAGCAGCTGACCCAGCCAGTGCAGGTAGCGCCACAGCAGTGGCCGATCGAGGCCGTAAATGGCCTTCAGCTCGGCGGCGCGCGCGGCGGTAAGCGTGACGTTGCCATCAATGAAATCGCCAGGCGTTTTGGCAAACAACATAAAGATGATCAGCGAGGCAAACAGCAGCATTGGCACCGTTTGCAGCAGCCGTCGGAGAATAAAGTTTTTCATGCACGTCTCTGCGCAATGGCCAGCCAGCGCTGGCCACCCGATTATTTGGCGATGGTGACGTTCGGCAGGCTGCCGGTCAGGCCGTTGTAGATATCCGGTTTAAAACCAGTGACGCGGGCGCTGCTGGCGGAGAGAATCTGCCGGTAAGCAAGCAAAATCGCCGGTGGATCCTCGGCCAGCACCTGATACAGCCGGTTGTAAATCGGCTTGCGCTTTTCCGGATCAAGCTCGGCGTTGCCCTGATTAATCAACGCGTCGACCTGCGGGTTGTTATAGCCCGACTCGGTGGCTTCCTTGCTGTAGAAATCCCACACGCCGTCATGCGGATCGTTCAGCGTGCTGGTGCTGAACGAGGCGAGATCGTAGTTCCCCGCCTTGCGTTGCGACATCAAGGCGTTGAAATCCACCACCTGTGGCTTGAGCAGCACGCCAATTTGCTGCCAGTTCTCTTTGGCGATCGGAATCAGTGCATCGTTCAACACTTTTTTGCTCACCAGCAGCGTCAGTTCCAGCCGTTTGCCCGCTTTGACGCGAATGCCGTCCGGTCCCTTCTTCCAGCCCGCTTCATCAAGCAGTTGGTTAGCGCGCGCAGGATTGTACTGATACGGATTCACGCCGTTAGCGTTCCATGCCCAGGAGATGGGCGCTATTGGCTCAATCGCCACCTTGCCGTAACCCTGATAAACCACATCAATCAGCTTCTGGCGATCCAGCCCGTAGATCAGCGCCTGGCGAACTTTTGCATCCTGCAACGTCGGGCGATGCAGGTTAAATTCCACTTTGCTGTAATCACTGGAGCCATACAGGTTGATGTTGGCAAAACCGAGCATGCGCAGCTGTTCAATATCATCCGGACGCGAGGTAAAGGCGTCGTAATCGGTCTCGCCGGTCTGGAATAGCTGGAAGTTGGTCGATGGATTGGTGACGCGATAAATAAAGCGAGGTACCGGCGGCGTGCCGCGATAGAAGCGCGTGTTGGCGTGGAAGCGAATTTCCTGGCCGGGAATATATTTATCGTAAACGTAAGGGCCGTTGCCCAGCGGCTTGCCGTTGAGCGTACGCAGATAGTCGAGATTGCCACGCTGATAATTTTTTCCATACCAGGCTTTTGACAGCACCGGTCCGCCAATTTTTGCCAGCGTGGTGGCACCTGGCTGCGTGGTGGTCACCTGCAAGGTCAGTGGATCAATCACCTTCAGCCCACTGACGCTGTCGGCTTTGCCCGCTTTGTAATCGGCTCCACCGGCAATGTTGGCCAGCGTGATATCCGTGTCGCCATCATATTTCGGATCGTGAAGCACGGTAAGGGTGAACGCGACATCCTCAGCGGTCAACGGCGAGCCGTCGCAGAAGGTTAAGTTCGGCCTGAGCTTAATGGTGTAAACCTTATGATCGTCGCTGACCGACCAACTTTCTGCCAGGCCAGGCACCAGCTTGCCCTGGCTGTCCCAGTCGATCAGCCGCGAGAAGATGACGTTAGTAACGTTCTCATCCCAGCCATTGACGAAGAAATAGGGATTAAAAATGCCCTGAGGTTCAGAGATACCCGCCACCACGGTGTCTTTACGCAGCTTCGCGGACGCCGGGATTTGGCTGATGTCAGTGGCTGGCGTGATGCCCGGCTTCAGAATCTCATCGGCATAGAGCGGCGAGGAAAAGGCCATGACGCTGGTTAACACGGCGAGTGTCAGCGCCTGCGCAATGCGCGTGGGTTGTGCATATCTGGACAAACGTATTCCCTTATCAAATGGTTGCCATGAAGTTTACAAATCATGACGAAAGATAAGAGTCGCGCTTAAGGCTGTCTAACAACGTAACGGCATGAGTTATAGCGATCTGTCCTTAGGAATTAAATGGCAAAGCTTTGCTGAATGACGTCTAAGTCGGCAGTCAAATCAGGTAACGCTTTGTTTAGTGCCAATATCGTTTGGCTGAATAAGATCATCTCTTGCTACTTTCGCTATGGCATTGATCTGAAAAGGCCCGTAGAGAATGCACAGATATAGCCAACGCTGATAATGAAAAAATCGGCTGCCTGGTGAAGCACGTTAAATTTCTTTCCCTTTCTGTTGCGCTGCTAAACAAAATACGCCTGCCGCCTTCCCTTTTTTGCTTTGAAAACGCCTGCTTCCAACTGCCTTTTAGCCCTCGCACCTGCCGTCCCGTTGGCAAAACATAAGCCAAATCGTCCCTGGCGACTATTTTGTGATCGTTTTCAATTAATGGAACGTTCCTGATATCGGTCTGCACGGTTAGCAGCTATGTTCTTGATGCGCTGTCAGTTATACAAAACGGTCAGTTCGCACAGCCCAGGCCATCAGTTTTTCTCATCATTCATCCTCTGGAAGGTCAATATGGCGATAAAAAGTAACCCGCAGGATATCGATAACCTCATCGATCTGGTTGGCGGGAAAAGTAATATAGCCACGGTTTCGCACTGTATCACCCGACTGCGCTTTGTGCTGAACGACCCCGCCAAAGCCCGGCCAAAAGATATTGAAAACCTGCCAATGGTTAAGGGCTGCTTTACCAATGCCGGTCAGTTTCAGGTGGTGATCGGCACCGACGTCGGCGACTGGTACAACGTGCTGCTGGAACGCACCCAGCTAAGCCGAACCGACAAAGAGAGCGCCAAGCGGGTGGCGCGCCAGAACATGAAGTGGCACGAAA